>NZ_JAGGRO010000024.1:0-74668 GCF_018612805.1 Halomonas sp. ISL-56
TGCAGTACCGGAATCAGGCCTTGGCCGCTTAGTTGTTCACTGTCCAAGTTTATGGGGTCAGTTCAACAGGGTCAGCGGGCTTTTGCTAGATTCTTAAGTTCGTCGTTTGGTGGCTACGCCCTGATTTGAACAGGGGACCCCATCATTATGAGTGATGTGCTCTAACCAGCTGAGCTACGTAGCCTTTCAACGGGGGCGAATGATACTGATAACCCCGCCCTCCGTCAATATTTTATTACTACTTGTATGCAAGTTGGCGCTTATACATTAAAGCGGAAGTGCACTACATCGCCATCTTTAACAATGTATTCTTTGCCTTCTAGACGCCACTTTCCGGCATCTTTAGCGCCTTGCTCGCCATTTAATGATACAAAATCGTCATAGGCAACAACTTCGGCACGGATAAAGCCTTTTTGGAAGTCGGTGTGAATCACGCCAGCGGCTTCTGGGGCAGTTGCACCCTCTTTCACTGTCCAGGCACGTACTTCTTTAACGCCGGCGGTGAAGTAGGTTTGCAGGCCCAGCAGGGAGTAGCCCGCGCGAATGACGCGATCAAGGCCTGGTTCGTCCATGCCCATTTCGCTCAAAAACATCGAACGCTCTTCGTCATCCAACTCAGCGATCTCAGCTTCCAACTGATTGCACACGGGCACCACCAGTGCGCCTTCCTCGGCGGCGATTTCATTAACAATATCCAGATACGGATTGTTCTCGAAACCGTCTTCATTAACATTGGCAATATACATAGTCGGCTTTAGGGTCAAAAAGCCAAAGCTCTTCACCTGGCGCTGCTCTTCTTCGCTTAGGCCAAAGCTACGCAGCGGCAAGCCTTCAGCCACGTGGGGCTGGATACGGTCAAGAATCGCCTTGGTTGCCATAGCGTCTTTGTCGCCGCCTTTGACCGAGCGAACCAGGCGCTGGCTAGCTTTTTCGACGGTATCCAGGTCGGCCAATGCCAGTTCTAAATTGATTGTTTCGATATCGGCGCGGGGGTCGACTTGGTTAGCTACGTGGATAACGTTGTCGTTATCGAAGCAGCGCACCACATGGGCAATCGCTTGGGTTTCACGAATATTGGCTAGGAATTTATTGCCTAAGCCTTCGCCTTTGGATGCCCCGGCGACGAGGCCAGCAATGTCGACGAACTCCATGGTCGTCGGCAGTACTTTTTGCGGCTTGACGATTTCGGCGAGCTTATCTAGGCGCGGATCCGGCATCGGAACGATACCCACGTTCGGCTCAATGGTGCAGAAGGGGAAGTTCTCTGCATCGATGCCTGACTTCGTCAGTGCATTGAATAGTGTGGACTTGCCGACGTTAGGCAGGCCGACGATGCCGCAATTGAAACCCATAAAATGTTCCTGAGAATAAGGTGGTAGGGCGTGAAATAATCGCCATTCTACGAGATGTGCTAGCCGTCAGCTACTGGCGTCACTCGCCAGTTGTCGACGGAGGCTATTCTGGTTTAAGGCTGTGTAACTGGTTCATCGCTTTGGCCCAGTCGCCCGCTAGCGCTAAGGGTAGCGTGGCAACGCACTCATCAAGGGCACGAACGATGGCTTCTTGCTCGCTCTTGCCGGGTCGCCCCAGTACATAATTAGTCACTTGGCGCGCTTCGCCGGGGTGGCCAATACCGATCCGTAGACGGTGAAACTGTTTTTGATCGCCTAATGCACTGATGATGTCGCGCAGGCCATTATGGCCGCCGTGACCGCCGCCGGTTTTATAGCGTGCGTGGCCGGGGGGGAGGTCAAGTTCATCGTGGGCAACCAGTAAATTTTCGGGCGTCAGCTTGAAGAACTGAGCGAGGGCTGCCACTGCGGCGCCACTGCGGTTCATAAAGGTGGCGGGGTTGAGTAGGTGCAGCTCATGGTCGCCTAGTCGAACCTTAGCGTAGTGGCCGAAAAACTTCTTTTCCGGGCGCAGCTCTGCATGGGCGCTCTGCGCAATAGCATCAACCAACCAGAAGCCGGCATTATGGCGCGTGGCATCATACTCCGCTCCGGGGTTCCCTAATCCGATAATGGCTGTTACCTGGCTCATCTTCCCACCTCATACAGAATATCCAGAAGACGGGTGACGCCGCGCCAGCGACGGCCCTAAAAAAAATCAAGCGCCGAGGCGCTTGATTCTAACATCATGTCAGCGTTACGAGGGCCATGCAGACATGGCCCAAGGGAGGCTGGGGAGTTTACTCGGCGCTGGTGTCTTCTTCGCCTTCGCTTTCACCTTCTTCATCTTCTTCAGCACGTACTTTTACTTTAGTGATGCTAAGTACCGCATTGTCGTGCTCTTCACCGTGGGACAGGTCAACTGAGGTGACGCCAGCCGGTAGGGTAAGGTCAGACAGGTGCAGCGTAGTGCCTAGCTCAACGTCAGCGATGTCGACTTCAAGGTAGTCAGGCAGGTCTTTCGGCAGGCAGCTGATCGCAACTTCGTTGGCCAGTACGTGCAGTTCACCACCTTGATCTTTGATACCGACACACTTCTCTTCGCCCGTCACGTGCAGCGGCACGTTCATGGTGATTTCGTGAGTCGCATCAACGCGCAGGAAGTCGGCGTGGGTCAGCAGCGGCTTGAAGGGGTGACGCTGCAGGTCACGAACAACGACTTGCTCTTCTTTGCCTTCAATCATCAGTTTGATGACCGAGGAGAAGAAAGACTCGTCTTCAATCGCTTTGTAGAACGCGGTTTTTTCGACAGAGATAGACTGCGCGCCTTTTTCGCCACCGTATACAACGGCCGGCACTTGCTGGTTCGCACGACGCAGGCGGCGGCTCGCACCTTTCCCCAGGTCGTTACGAACGCTGGCTTTCAGGATAAAATCAGACATGGAATTGCCTCTTAGTTTAAGTAAGGAAGACGTCGCCGACCGCGACCAGACGACGACGTTTCCGTGGCCCCAAAAGGGGGCTGTATCGTCAGCGAATTAGTGGAACATCGCGCTGACAGATTCTTCATTGCTGACCCGGCGAATCGCTTCCGCAATCAGGCCTGCAACGCTCAACTGGCGAATTTTGCCGCTACGACGGGCAACGTCAGATAGCGGGATGGTGTCGGTCACCACCACTTCATCCAGTACGGAGTTGGTAATGTTATCTACCGCGGGGCCGGATAAAATCGGGTGTGTCGCATAGGCCACTACGCGCTTGGCACCGTGCTCTTTTAGCGCTTCACCGGCTTTGCACAGAGTGCCTGCAGTATCAATCATATCGTCGACAACGACACAGGTACGCCCTTCAATCTCGCCGATGATGTGCATCACCTGGGCTTGATTAGCCTGAGGACGACGCTTATCGATAATGGCGAGATCGGCATTCAACTGTTTGGCGATAGCACGGGCGCGAACAACGCCGCCTACATCAGGAGACACGACGACCAGGTCGCTGTAATTCTGACGTTCGATATCATCCAGCAAAATGGGGGAGCCGTAGACGTTGTCGACCGGGACATCAAAGAAGCCTTGGATCTGATCAGCGTGTAGATCCATGGTCATCACGCGATCAACGCCTGCTTTAACCATCATATCCGCCACTACTTTGGCGGAAATCGGTACCCGTGCGGAGCGCACGCGGCGATCCTGGCGGGCATAGCCAAAGTAGGGCAGTACTGCCGTAATGCGAGTTGCTGAGGCACGACGCAGGGCGTCAACCATCAGAATCAACTCCATCAAATTGTCATTCGTCGGTGCACAGGTGGATTGCAGGATGAAAACATCCTTACCGCGCACGTTCTCATTGATCTCGACTGCGATTTCGCCATCGCTGAATTGACCCACCGTAGCGTTACCCATACGGCTGTCTAAGCTCTCGGCAATTTTTTGAGCGAGTGCGGGATTGGCATTCCCGGCGAAAACCATCAATTTTGACACGCGCAGCCACCTTTGCAGTGTTGGGGATCAGGGAAGAAAACGCAGATCATACTTAGGGCATAGTTGAAAATTAAATTGGCTGGGGTACCAGGATTCGAACCTGGGAATGCCGATACCAAAAACCGGTGCCTTACCACTTGGCGATACCCCAACAATGGCCCTTCGTTAGCCGGGCGCTTTCAACTGCCCAGAGCGGGGCTATAAATAGCCCAGAGCATCATGTAGGGGAGAGGTGTTGAGCCCGCGTGCAACCCATGTCGGCCAATGTTGCCCCGCTAATTGCGCAGTTGCCTGTGCCGCTTGCTGTGTTTCAAAGGCAGCAAACAAACAAGCCCCTGTGCCGGTCAACCGACTAGGTGCGTGCTGTGCGAGCCAGTTAAGGGCTTCCGCAATTGGCGGATAGCGTTCCTTTACGACGGCTTCACAGTCGTTGCGCCACTCCGGCGCTCCCCCCTGCAGTGCGCGCGCCATAGTAATGGGGCGACTGTCACGTGTCAATTGTGGGTCTTGGAACACGGCAGGGGTTGAGACACTTATGCCCGGATGAATAATCACAAACCATGGCGTATCAAGCGCTACCGCAGTGAGCTGCTCGCCAACCCCTTCGGCCCAGGCGCTATGGCCGTGTACAAAAACCGGCACATCGGCCCCAAGCTGAAGCCCCAGGCGGGCTAATTCTTCAAGCGGTAGATTGAGTTGCCAAAGGTGGTTAAGCCCTACTAACGTGGTCGCGGCGTTGGAGCTACCGCCACCTAAACCACCTCCCATAGGCAGCTGCTTTTCAATCGTAAGCGTAGCCCCTAGAGGTGTGTTGCTATGGACTTGCAATAACCGTGCGGCACGTACGATTAAATTGTCATCGTGGTTAACGCCGCTCACCACGCTTGTTAGCAAAATCTCCCCGTCATCGCGGGGAGTGAGCGTCAGGTGATCGCAGAGATCGATAAACTGAAATAGCGTTTGCAGTGAGTGGTAGCCGTCTGCACGACGGCCCACGATATGCAGCATGCGGTTAAGTTTGGCCGGTGCGGGAAGCGTTAATGGGGCGTTCATTTAAACGATGACCCTTACTCGCTTGCTTGCCACTGGTTAACGACCAGCGTAATGCGAACGTCGTCGTAGTTCATGATCATACGGCGTGGTAGCCACAGATTGTCGACTTTTTCCCAGTCGCGATAGTTAATTTCCCATCCGTCTTGCTCAAGATGACTCGGAAAGCCGAGTTCATCGGTTTCTAGCTGGTAGCTACCGTGTTCGCCGGGTAAGCCACGCACCCAGTCGGGCATGGCGCTGACCGGTAGCGCCCAGCCTAGTTGCTCTTCCATTAGTGCTTCTGGTGTTTCTGCTTCAAAACGGCCATCGCTATTGGAGAGCGAAAAGCGCCCTTCGCGGCCTTCAAGCACGTTGCGCCCACCACCAAACGGCCCACTAATCAGCATGCGAAAATAATAGGGGGTTTGGTTCCAGTCTAGGTTGGCGCTGACATTCTCTTGAGGAGTGCGTAATCCCGCTTTGCCGACTAACGTCCAGGTATCGAAAGACTCTACCTCAGCCTGCTGGCGTTCCCACTGACCTGCCTGGCGGCCACTCTCATCCATAGGAGCCTGAGAGGCACACCCGGCGAGCAGGAGTAGCGCGAGCCCGGCAAGCCAGAGGCGTGAAGAGTGGCGTGTTAATGGCCAGCGGGGCGAAAGGGACGTCAGTGTCAACATAAACAGGCTCCATGTTAGATGATTATGGCGCTAGGGTAACATGATTGGTGCGCATAATTAGGTGGTTCGCTGGGTTTAGGGTGCCTCTTGCGGCGTTAGTTCAGGGCTTATTTAAGGACTTAGATCAGGATAACGCTCAAGCAGCTCATCGATGAGCGGATGCTGGCTTGTTCTCTGCATGATTTGCAGGATCAGTCGGCGTGCTTCTTCATCGCGCCCCAGCGCTTTCAGCACTTCGGCGAGATGCGCGGCAACCTCCTGATCCGGTAGCTGTGAGTAGGCACTTTCAAGCCAGGGTAGCGCTTCTTCAGGCTGTCCCATTCGGAAGTAAACCCAGCCCATGCTGTCAAGTACGGCGGGATTGTCCGGGTCTGCCTCGTAAGCGCGCTCAATGAGCGCAAAGGCTTCTTGTAAACGTCCTGGCAAGTTAAGGTCGGCCAGCGTGTAGCCCAGCGCATTGAGGGCTTCGGCATTATTCGGGTCGGTACGCAGTATCTGGCGTAGATCCTGCTCCATACCCGTAATGTCGCCCGCTTCCCAACGACGCATGGCGCGCATATAAAGTAGCGATGCGTCATCAGGCGTACGGCTAATTTCACGGTCTAATAGTGCATTCGCGTCTGCGGGCTGGTTCATGTCGTCCAGCAACTGGACTTCGAGCATTACTAATTCGCTAAAGTAATTGTCAAAGCGCATCCGCTCAATGCGCAGAAAGGCGCGAGCATCAAGCAAGCGATCTTCCTCAATCAGCATCTGCGCCGCCGCTGAGCGAGCGGGCAAAAATTCATTGCCTTCGCTGACTTGGCGATAATAAAGCAATGCATTATCGATATCGCCTTGGGTTTGAGTGATAGCGCCGAGTAGGTAATAGGCAAGATTCGGCACCTCGGGTTGGCCTATTAGCGGCTGTAGCAAGCGTTGCGCGGGTTCGGGGTGCCCCTCCTCCAGGTAGAGTTGGGCCAGCGATAAGCGCAGATCCTGATTGCCGCCATGGCTTGCGAGTAGTGCATCGGTTTGAATTTCTGCGGCACTTATATTGTTAAGGCGAATTTCTGCCTGAGCCAGCAGCAGGATAAAACGTACGTCGTCAGGCGCCAGCTCTAGCCCTTGTTGAGCCGAGCGCTGAGCGGTCGGATAATCCTCAACCTCCAGTGCCAAGCGCGCTTTCACTAGCCATAATGCAGCGGATTCGGGGTCAAGTACTTCGACTTGATCAAGCCGCCGCTGAGCAAGTGTGGTATCACCAAGGGTGGCCTCGATCAGGGCTGTGCCTAGCAGTACATCGCTATGGTGCGGCAATTGCTCAGCATTAGGGCGGGCTAAGTGCTCTCGCAACTGCTGGGCAATTAACCGCAGTGGCGCCTCTTCAGCCACCGCGACCTCTGCAAATGCGGTCACATCGCCATGGCCGCCTGCTTCAACAATATCCAGGCGCTGCTCAAGGCTGTCGAGCCAATCGCCGCGCTGTAGAGAGAAAGCCGCCAGCAGACGATTGGGTGCTTCTGCCTGGGGGGCAAGTTCTCGCCAGCGAAGCGCCGAAGCCTCTATTAATGAGGCTTCATTGCCAAAGCGGGCCGCGAAGGTGGCACGCTCGGCAAGTGCTGGCTCGCGATAGCGCTTAGCTGCTTCCAGGTAGCCCTGGCTTGCGTAGCGATAGTCGCCACGCTGGCCGGCAAGCTCGGCGCCGAGCAGCGTGCTTAACCCAGCGGCATCCAGCCCACGGGTGATCGGCGGCGCATTACGCATCGGATCATCGGCCCAGGTGCCGAGGGGGCCATCTTGTTGGCTAGGTGTAGATTGACAGCCGCTCAGCAGCAGTGCCGCAGAGGCGGCCACCGGTAGTAGTATCGAATGCCGTAACATAGAGCTCACTAATGAGAAGCCTGAACAGGTAGAGCCCATTAATACAGGGCTCGATAATGAAAAGCGAGGTCGCATGCGTCTCTCGATTAAGTGGCCGAATGCCCAGCATAGCGGCTTGCCTGCCTGCGGCAAAGTGGTGTGGGCCAGATCATAGCCTGCTGTGATAGAATGTTCCTCCTTGAAAAAGTGGTCAGCAAGCTTTATGCCTACTTTCGACAGCTGATTGTAGGCTGTGCTGAAACCACACCAAAGACTTGTTTTAGCAAGCCCTAATTGACGGTGCGGCCGCTTATCATAACGGCGGCTGACAAAAAGTCCGACACACTAGCGAAGACGCATAACGCATGACGCTTCTTGCCCTGGGAATAAATCATCGTACCGCCAGCGTGGCCGTGCGTGAGCAGGTGGCTTTTACGCCAACGCAGCTTGAAACTGCGTTGGCTGAATTGCGTAATCTGCCACAAATCAGTGAAGCGGCGGTGCTCTCTACCTGCAACCGCACGGAACTTTACTGTGTCACGGATGCGGCTGGCGAGCAGGCGGTACTCAATTGGCTCGGACGCTTTCATAACTTACGCGTCGACGAGCTAACGCGCTGTGCCTACCACTATTTAGACAACGATGCGGCGCGCCATTTAATGCGCGTAGCGGTTGGCCTTGACTCTATGGTGCTGGGCGAGCCGCAGATATTGGGTCAGTTGAAGGATGCCTATCAGCAAGCGCGCCAATCCAAGGGCTTGGGCGGCGAGCTTGAACGGCTGTTCCAGCACACCTTCGCGGTGGCCAAGCAAGTGCGCACCGAAACCGGCATCGGTAAAAATCCCGTTTCAGTGGCTTACGCCGCCGTCAGCATGGCCAGCCGTATTTTTGATGATTTTAGCCGTTCACGCGCGCTGCTAATCGGCGCCGGTGAAACCATCGAATTAGTTGCGCGCCATTTGCACGAAGCGGGCGTTCGCCAGCTTACCGTCGCCAACCGCACCCGTGAGCGCGCTGAACTGGTGGCAGGCCCCTTGGGGGGAACGGCGATTACCCTGCAAGAGATTCCTGACGCGCTTGAACATGCCGATATTGTGATTTCTTCCACCGCCGCCCCACTGCCCATACTTGGCAAAGGTATGGTCGAGCGCGCGCTAAAAAAACGCCGCCATCGGCCAGTATTTATGGTCGATATTGCCGTGCCTCGGGATATTGAGCCCGAAGTGGGCGAATTAGCGGATGTGTTTCTCTACACCGTGGACGATTTGGAAGAGGTCATCCAGGAAAATCGTCGTCACCGCCAGGTTGCCGCTGATCAAGCCGAGTCGTTGATTGAGCACGGGGTGGGTAGCTGGCAGCACGAGCGACGTATTCGTAACGGCGGCGAGTTGATACGCGACTATCGCCAGCATGGTGAAGCGCTGCGCGATCTCTCCCGTGACCAAGCGCTAGAGCGGTTGGCGCGGGGTGAAGACCCCGCTAAGGTCATTGAGCGCTTGGCCCATCAATTGACCAACCGTTTGCTCCACCAGCCGACCCAGGCTATACGCGATGCGGCCTCAGAAGAGCATCACGACTTACTGAATGCCGCCCCTCGGCTGCTATTGCCTATAAAACCTGCATTCGAGACCACGCCTGCGCCCACGGTTAACCGCCAGAAGGATGATACGCCCGCATGAAAGAGACTCTGCACCAACGCTTAGACAGCTTTACCGAACGCTTTGAAGAGCTGTCGATGCTGCTGTCGGATCCCGACGTGATCAATAACCAGCAACGCTTTCGCGACTATTCACGTGAATATGCCGAGTTAGAAGAGCTGGTGGCGGCCTGGCAGCGCTATCGTGATATTGAAACCAATATGCACGAAGCTGAGCAGCTTAGCCGCGATAGCGACGCTGATATGCGTGAGTTGGCGGAGATGGAGCTTAGTGAAGGGCGTGAACGGTTAGCCGAGTTGGATATCGAGCTGAAACGCTTGCTAGTACCGAAAGACCCTGACGATGGCCGCGGAGTATTTCTGGAAGTGCGCGCCGGTACCGGCGGCGACGAGGCGGCTATTTTTGCCGGTGATCTGTTTCGCATGTACTCACGCTATGCCGAAAAACGCGGTTGGCGGGTCGAAGTGGTTAGCGCCAGCCATGGCGAGCAGGGCGGCTACAAAGAGATTATTTCCCGCGTTAAAGGCGATGGCGTATACGCCCAGCTAAAATTTGAATCCGGCGCCCATCGCGTGCAGCGCGTCCCTGCGACCGAATCCCAGGGCCGCATTCATACTTCTGCTTGCACCGTAGCGGTAATGCCTGAAGTCGATGATGTGGGTGATATCGATATCAATCCTTCGGATTTGCGCGTGGATACCTACCGCTCCAGCGGTGCCGGTGGTCAGCACGTTAACACTACAGACTCTGCGATCCGCATTACTCACCTGCCCACCGGCGTGGTGGTGGAGTGCCAGGAGGAACGCAGCCAGCATAAAAACCGTGCCAAAGCGATGTCGCTGCTGGCCGCGAAGTTGAAGCGCAACGCCGTCGATAGCCAGCGTCAGACCCAGGCGGATGCGCGCCGTTCGCTAGTTGGCTCGGGTGATCGCAGTGAGCGCATCCGTACCTATAATTTCCCCCAGGGGCGGATTACCGACCACCGCATTAATTTGACGCTTTATAAGCTTAACGAGGTGGTTAGCGGTGAGCAGTTGGATGACGTGATTAGCCCACTGATTCATGAGTATCAAGCGGAGCAACTTTCAGCCCTTCAGGACGTTTAATGACCCTTGATGCGCTGCTCAAACAGGCTGCCCAGCGCTTGCAGAAGGCGGGTTCCAGCTCACCACGTATCGACGCTGAAGTGCTGTTATGTCACGTACTCGGACGCGACCGCACCTGGCTCTACACTTGGGGGGATAAAACGTGCCCCTTATGGGAGCAGGCCCGTTTTGATGCGCTAATAGCGGCGCGTGCCCAAGGCGCACCGGTCGCCTACCTCACCGGCGAACGCGAATTTTGGGGGCTGCGCTTAGCTACCTCACACAATACATTAATTCCCCGGCCCGATACTGAAACCCTCGTAGAGCTGGCGCTAAGCCGAGCGGCGCTGCCCTCGGGCCGCCTGCTCGATCTTGGCACCGGTACTGGCGCCATTGCCTTGGCGTTCGCCAGCGAGCAGCCTGGCTGGCAAATCGTTGGTGTGGATCTGCGCTTTGAAGCGGTGACCTTGGCAACTAGTAATGCGGAAGCCCTGGCGATCACTAATGCCCAGTTTTTGCAAAGCAATTGGTTCGGCGCTTTGGAAACGTTTGATGAGGCAGATAAACGTTTCGATATTATTGTTAGTAACCCGCCTTACATTGCCGCCGATGATCCCCATTTAAGCGAAGGTGATGTGCGTTTTGAACCTCGCTCAGCGCTGGTTGCTGATGCCGAAGGTATGGCCGACCTGCTGCATCTGGTGCACTCTGCGCCGCACTATTTAACCGCGTCAGGCTGGTTGTTGCTTGAGCATGGCTACCGCCAAGCTGATAAGGTGCGCGCAGCGCTTAAAAGCGCTGGCTATCAAAGCGTTGAAAGTATTCGTGACCTGGGAGGGCATGAACGGGTTACCCTGGGACACCTTTAATAACTGCCTGATTCATCAGTATTGGATCCTGCCATGAAACCAAAAAATAGAACGCTGGACCGTATCGACCTCAAAATCCTGCGCTGTTTGCAGGAGAATGCGCGTATTTCATACGTCGATTTAGCCGCTGAAGTAGGCTTATCCACAACCCCTTGTCTTGAACGCGTTAAGCGTCTGGAGAAAGCGGGTATTATTCGTGGCTACCAAGCCATTCTTGACCCACGGGCTTTAAAAGCCAATTTATTAGTTTTTGTCGAGATCAGCTTGGAAACACAATCGCCAGCGGTATTTGATGAGTTTCGTCGTGCTGTCGAAAAGCTGCCGCAGATTCAGGAGTGCCACCTTGTCTCGGGACAGTTTGACTATATTTTGAAGTGTCGTATCCCTGAGATGGCTGCTTACCGCCAGCTATTGGGTGATGTGGTGTTAACGTTGCCTGGTGTTAAAGAATCGAAAAGCTACGTGGTGATGGAAGAAGTGAAAGAGAGCTTCAATTTACACATCCCCGCCTACGAGGAATTTGAGGATAAGTAAGCCGATGATGGATGACCAGGCGCTGCTGCGCTATAGCCGTCAGATCATGCTGCCCGAGGTGGATATCGAGGGCCAAGAGCGCCTGCTATCTGCCCATGCAGTGATTATTGGTGCAGGCGGTTTGGGCTCTCCGGCAGCGCTTTATTTAGCTGCGGCTGGGGTGGGGCGCATCACGATCGCCGATGCCGATCACGTCGAACTTTCCAATCTTCAACGTCAAATTGCCCACCAACACGCCAGTATTGGCTTAAATAAGGCGCACTCTGCCCAGGTCAGCATGCAAGCGCTCAACCCACACTGTCACGTGGTTGCGTTAGACCAACATGTCGAGGGCGAAGCCCTTGAACGCTTAGTCGCTTCGGCGGATGTGGTGCTGGATTGTACGGATCGTTTCTCAAGCCGCTATGCGGTGAATGCGGCGTCACAAAAAGCCGAGGTGCCGCTTGTGTCTGGGGCGGCCATTCGCTTTTCAGGTCAGTTGGCGGTGTTTGATCCCCGCGACGCGGCTTGCCCCTGCTACGCCTGCCTCTATCCACCCGACGATAGCCGCGACGAAGCGCTTAGTTGCGCAGAAAGCGGGGTAATGGCGCCACTGGTAGGCTTAATCGGCTGCTTTCAAGCGGTAGAAGCCTTTAAACTGCTGAGTGGCGCAGGTGCTGCCCACCAGGGGCTATCTACGTTCGATGGCTTAAGTGGCCAATGGCGGCGCTTTCAAGTACCCCGCGATCCCGCTTGCCCAGTGTGCGCTCAGCGCCGCTAGCCCCTTAATCGTTAGCTTTCGCTTCTGTTTTGTCGTGTTCCGCGGCGTTCGCGCTAGCGGTTGCATGTTTATCGACCGATGCTTTACGCGAGTTAGCCACGGAGGCGTTGTTCAATGCGGAGGTTTTTGTAACGCCGCCGATGGCATCGCCAAAGGCGCTTTTCAATACCTCATTGTCAGGATCCATATCGATACTGCCGTGGAAAACGCTGCCATCTTCCAACACTAGGCAAGGGGCAACAATAGTGCCTGAGACCTGGGCGCCTTTGTGAATAGTCGCGCGGTGAAGTACCACTAAATTGCCTATCACTTCACCGGATACATGCAGCGTATGGGCAAATACATCGCCGTTGATATAGCCATTGGCACCTAGGGTAACGGTGTGCTGTTTGCAGGTGATAATACCGCTTACGCGTCCCTCTACCGTTAAATCTTCATCGCTATTAATGTCTCCCTCAACTTGCGTATGCGCCCCAATCACGGAAAGGCTTGGTCGCGCACTGCTGGTCGGGGTTCCTTGTGTGGCTGATGAGCGTGTATCAGGTGGTATTAGCGTTGAGGTTTTATTTTCAGGTGGGGCATTCTTGGCTTTGTTAAACATAGGGTGACTCCTAGTAAATGACGCCAGTGCGCCTTTGGGGTGCGAAGTAGTGAGCACTAAATACCTTAATCGGCTTATGAGCGTCTTAAAGCCAGGAGTTAAGCCAAGTGAATGGGCTTATTCACGCCGCCGCAATATAGCAGAGCGAGTATAACGTTAGCTGGGGTAACCACATCTAAAGCGGCAGGAAGCGGTATGGGCATTCAAGTATGGTTTATTGTGCTGGGCGTTGGCGTAATGACGCTGATCGTATGGGACGGCAAGCGCCGTAAACTAAAACAGCGTTCTTTAATCGTGGCCGATATAACGCGCAAAGTACCTGCTTTGGATACCGTTCCCAACCCAGTATCACCCTATGAAGCGATGTCGCCACCTGAAACAGATGCCACCACTGTGGCGTCTCCCGCCATAGAGCGCATACCTGGTGGTAGCCGAATTGGGTCAGCCACCCATATTTTAGGCAAGGTAATCGCCGATGAGCCGGTGGTCATTAAGGGGCGTTTGGAGGGTACCCTCATTGCGCCCAATCATCCCGTCTCTGTGACTGCCTCTGGCCATGTAGCGTCTTATATTGAGGGGAGTTGTGTCGATATTGACGGGTATATGGTCGGTACGCTTAAAGCCAACACTAAGGCCACGCTACTAACGCGAGCGCGCTTACAGGGGGTGGTCGAAGCTCCTCGCTTAGAGTGTATGGCGGGGGCTTGGCTTCAGGTAGATGTGGCCCAGGCTGCCAGTCGCCAAAGCGCTGCCATGGTGTCTTAGGTATCTTAAAGGCTGTGGGCGGTTACTTATCACATTATACGTTAGCCCAACGTCTGGATTCGCGCTTCGGTGCTTCAGTTTTTGCTAGCTTGGCCGATATCTTATTGAATAAATTATAAATATTAAGGAATTAACAGAATGAAGCACCTCTCTATTAAATGGAGCCTGACTGCTGCATTAGCCCTACTGGTGCTTATGATTGGCTTGATCAGCGGCCTCGGGTTTTATTCCAGTCATAATAGCTCGCAAGCGCTGGAAGAATTGGCTGCCACCAACGTACGACTCGTTAACTTAGCCAACCGCACACAGGTGCACGCGCTTAGGGCGCAAACGTTTTTAGACCGATCGGCGAGTTTCAGCACCCAGGGTAACCCAGAGAAAGGGCAGGAAAGTCTTGCCATGGCAGCAGAGGCGGTGGCTGAGGCAGAGGCGCGCTTTAATGAGTTTAGTGCCGTGCCAATCAATCCTGAAGGTACGCTGGCACCCCACCGTGATGCGATTATCAGCGCTTACAATGCTTTTGTGACGGAGGGCATTTCGCCACTATTAGAAGCCGCCCCTTTTCAAATTCAGCGCAGGCAAGAGGAACTGGGGACATTAAGCGCTGAATTGGATCAAGCAATGAGTGGTTTTATCGCGTATACCGAAGAGCGTGGCGCGAACGTCCTCCAACAGCTCAATCGTTTGGCGACTATTATTGGTGCCATTGCTATTACCCTTTTAGTGATTTCATTGGTGGCAGTGGTGGTGATTCGGTGGGCAATGATGCGTAGCGTAGTAAGGCCACTTCGACGTGCCAGTGAACACTTTGCGCGGATTGCCGATGGTGATCTGACAGGCCAGATTGAGGATCGCGGGCGTAACGAAATTGGTCAGTTGTTCAGTGGACTATCGGCGATGCAGGAGAAGCTAAAACAACTGGTTGTTGCGTTGAGAGGCAGCAGCGAGCGGGTTTTCAGCGGGGCTGGTGATATCTCTGCGGGAAGTCAGGATCTCTCTTCGCGCACTGAGCAGCAGGCCTCCGCGCTTCAGCAAACCGCTTCCAGCATGGAGGAGATGTCGACGACGGTAGCTAAAAACGCTGAAACGGCCCAAGAGGCGGATCAGCTTTCGGTTGCGGCGTCACGGTCAGCGGAGTCAGGTGGCGAAGAGGTAGAGCGCACGGTGCAACTTATGCGTGAGATTGCGGCCAGTGCGAGCCAGGTAAACGATATTATTGGCGTGATTGACTCCATTGCCTTCCAAACCAATATATTAGCACTCAATGCGTCAGTCGAAGCAGCCCGCGCAGGCGAGCAAGGCCGCGGCTTCGCCGTTGTGGCCAGCGAGGTGCGTACATTAGCGACGCGAAGTGCTGACTCCGCCAAAGAGATTCGTAGTTTGATTGAGCAGACCACCACGAAAATTAACGGTGGCGCTGAACAAGCGGAGCGCAGCGGGCAGACGATTCACCAAACGGTGGATGCGATTCGCCAAGTCACTACTCTAATGAGCGAAATTTCAACCGCTACGCGTGAGCAGAACAGTGGTATTGAGCAAATTAATGCTGCCCTTACCGAAATGGACTCGGTGACCCAGCAAAACGCTGCGCTTGTGCAACAAACCAGCACGGCCGCTAGTTCTTTAGAAGAGCAGGCCCGCGAGCTGGCCGATATGATGGCTACCTTTCGCATTGATGAGAGTGCTGTCAGCGCTATTGCGATGACGCATAAGGGAAAGGCCCTAGGGCAAGCAGTAGACCCACGCATTGAGTCAGCGCCACGCCAACAGATGAAGCAGAGCCAATCAGAAACCGTCGATGAATGGAATGAGTTCTAGGTCTTAAATCACTAAAAGCCGCCGATGATAAGTGTACTTATTGCCGGCGGCTGTTTGCCGCTATAACGTGGCCGCTAATAGGCGGTTCAGCTTACGCACGGGCTGAAACGCGCAGTCGTACATAATCTGCCGTCCAGTTGCCTTGTTCATCGCGCAGACTGTGTCCCAGCAGCGTTAAAGTGTTTTCAAGTACTGCTTCGCTCACATCTTCGTCGAGCCCATGCAGGAAAGGGCTGGCAAAGGTTTCCAGCCACCCCAGCATGCCGGTAGGCAAGGGAGTAGGGCGTGGGATCAGCTCAATGCTTTCTACTTTGAAACCGACTGTTTCCAGCAAATGGCCGTACTCGTGGGTGGTTGGAAAGTACCAGGGGTGGCGGCCGCGGGCGCTAATGCCCCGAAACTGCAGGGCGGCAATCAGCGCGGTGCAAATAGCGGCGACATTGCCATGGCCACCGAACTCAGCCACAAAACGGCCTCCCGGCTTTAATGCACGCTTAACGCCTGCTAGTACCGCCTGGGGGTCTAGCATCCAATGCAGCGCTGCATTGCTAAATACTGCATCAAATTCATGGTCAAAAGGCAGTTGATGCCCGTCAACGACACGCGCGGTAATCCCGCGTTGGCGTGCGGCGTTCACCATCGCTTCTGAAGCGTCTACACCGAGCACGTCAGCGCCAAGTTGCACAAGGCGCTCGGTCAACGAGCCGTCGCCGCAGCCAAGATCCAAAATGCGTTCGCCGGGCTGAGGCGCTAACAGCTTGACCACTTCGCTGCCTAGCTTAGGTACAAAATTAGCATTCTGGGCGTAGTCGCTGGCATTCCACTCTTGCCCAGGTGCATTTTGAGGGGTATTGGTCATATCGGCTTCCTGGCGTCGTTATTATTCCATCAAGTGTCAGTTATCAACGTATAGCCTTAGCAGTATAGCTTGCTGATGCCTAACTTATTAGATAGACAATGAAAATCTAATAAATGACTCGCTATCGCTGATAACTTAGATATCGGCTTTGGTAGGCAACTTTTGATAGCGTCCTAGCAAAAAAAGCTAGAATGACATTTTCATCCGCTGGCAGGGGGGGGGAATGAGCCAATCTAAACCGTGCTATAGCGTCAATTCCCCCGTCGGGGTGATTGCCGATACCCATGGGTTGCTGCGTGATGAGGCACTTTGTCTCCTGGAGGGGTGTGAACTCATTCTGCACTTGGGGGATGTGGGCAGCAAAGAAGCGGATAAAGCGATTTTGCAGCGTTTGGAGACAGTGGCCCCAGTGCACTGCGTAAAGGGCAATATAGATAGGGCGGCGTGGGCGACGAGTTTGCCGATACATCAGGACATTATTGTGAACGAAAAACACCTGCACCTTGTTCACCGCTTAGAAGATTTCGACCCAAAGACTCCTTGCGTGGCTGTCCTGCATGGCCATTCCCATAAGCCCCGCAATCAACATCAGGACGGAAAGCTGTTCTTCAATCCTGGAGCAGCGGGAAAGCGCCGATTCAAACTGCCTATTACGCTAGGCAAATTATGGATAGATAAACGTGGCGTGCGCGGCGCGATCATGCATTTGCTCTAGCCTGTTTTGAAAGCGATCAGCCACTCCTGTCATCTTGTACAAATCTGTTACCCTATTCGTTTGTTGTTTCAGATAAGCGTTATGCAGATAAGCGAGGTTCCATGAACGACGTTATTGAGTTACTGAAATCCCACCGTTCGATCCGTAAATTTAACGATCGACCGATTCCGCGTGAGTTGCTGTTGGAGCTTATTCAAGCCGGTCAAGGAGCGGCTACGTCCAGCCATGTTCAGGCATATACCGTTATCCATGTGAAAAATCAGGCGAACCGTGAGCAGATAGCAGAGCTGGCCGGCGGTCAGGGTTACATTGCTAGCTGTGCCGATTTTTTGGTTTTCTGTGCTGATATGAAGCGTCCGACAGAGGCTTCTGAGCGCACTGGCGCAAACGTTGTTCGAGGAATGACCGAGCAACTGTTGGTGGCGACCGTCGATACGGCGCTAATGGCGCAAAATGTGGCGGTGGCAGCGGAATCTGAAGGGCTGGGAATCTGCTATATCGGCGGTATCCGCAATAATCCTCAACAGATTAGCGATCTGCTACGTTTACCCAAGCACGTGTACCCGGTGTTTGGTATGTGCCTCGGCTATCCAGACCAAGAACCTGAAGTAAAGCCACGCTTGCCCGTGGAGGCGGTTCTTAAAGAAGACTACTACACTGAAGACGTCGAGCAGGTAGAGGCCTTCGATACAACTATGCAGACTTACTATCAGGCTCGCAGCAGCAGTAACAAAGACACCGACTGGTCCCGCAATCTTAAGCCTTTGTTTGATAGCAAGCTACGCCCTCATATGCGTGACTTTTTGATCAAGCGCGGCTTTGAAATGAAATAGTCTTGAGATGACCTAGCTTTGACATGACCTAGCTTTGAGATGAAGTAAGGGGCGCTGGACACTTTTTTAATAGGATTTTTGGAAAAGAGAACGTTCAGTCGGTTATGGGTTCTCTTTTCTCGCTTTCAGGAGCTTCACCGTATGCGCGTATTTTCAAATCCCGTCGGTTCGGGCTCTCTCTGGTTCGACAACCTTGCAACTGCAGACGGGGTTCCCGTCGCCTATGACCCTCAGGCCCGTGCCTTTGTGCCAATGCCGCCTTTCTGCATCAATCGTGACATTATTGGCTGCAACTGGATTGCCCCTAAAGAGGGTGCTTTTTGCCGCGCTTGTGCCATGACAGCACTGGCGCCAGACCCTAACCTTCCCAACGCTATTCCTAACTGGGCCCAAACGGAAGCGGCTAAGCGCTGGGTTTTGGATAATCTTGGCCGTTGGCACTGGTTCCGACCCGAAGATCCAGGCGCCCCGCCGGTTTTCCATCTGCTTGCCGAAGGCCCCACACCTGTGCCGATGGGGCACATTGAGGGCGTAGTGACCATCAGTGTGGCCGAGGTAGACCCCGTGCTGGTTACCACGCGTCGGGAAGCGTTAGAAGAGCCTTACCGCACGATGATTGGCCATATGCGCCACGAAATTTCACACATGCTGTGGTGGCGGCTTAGTTTGCGCGAAGATTTTTTGAATGCCTTTCGTGAGATGTTTGGCGACGAGCGTCAGGATTATCAGGCCGCGCTACAGCATCACTACCAAGCCGGTCCGCCGCCTGATTGGAAAGAGCGCTATTTAACCACCTACGCCTCAGCACATCCCCACGAAGATTGGGCCGAAACTGCCGCGCACCTGCTGCATTTAACCGATATTGCCGATAGTTTTGCGGCATCAGACCTCTCTTCGCCGGAGCTGCCTAGCCCGCAGTGGGATCCATATGCAGAGCCAGACGCGGAGCGTTTAATATACGTGGCTGCGGCGCTTACCGTAGGGGTTAACCACGTTAACCGCTCGATGGGCTTGCCGGATCTTTACCCTTTTGTGCTGTCAGAGACGGCCCGCCGTAAGCTTGCGTTTGTCCATGATTGGCTGCGTCGCGGCGCTCAGGGGTTATAAACTGTGGTAAACGTTGATACGGCAATAGTGAAGAATTGTCGTGATCATCTATACTGGACTCCAAGGCTATAATCGCAAGTCGATAACCGATAACAATAAAACCGATGGCGCCGCAGGCCATCGGTTAACCCGCATGGAGACTGCATATGACCCTTGATCGCGCTTACTACCTGTTAGCTGCTTTCTACAGTTTAATGGTAATTATGGGGGTAATTGCCATATTGGCTGGTGGGGGGACTCTACTTGCTCCCGTGCATTTGCTGTTGGGGGCATTAGCAGTGGTTGGGCTTTGGGGATACATCTTGAAGCGCAGATTTATGAATCCACGCATGTGGCGGCCCTTGGCCTGTGTGCTTGCTGTGGGCATTGTCGTTCAGTTATTCATCATGCTGACAACACCGCTTTCGAGCGTTTTATTAACCTGGATGCTGACCAGTAGCATTTTTTCCGTCATGTTGGTCATTATGCTCTACCGCTATGGAGACCGAGACCAACCTCTTTGGGCGTCCGATGAAGAGCGCACAGCTGCTCGACAACTCGACGTTTTACTGAGCGATAACTCTCCCATAACGGCCATCAAACGTGACGGTAGTCGTGAGAATAGCGTAAAGGTTTTTAAATCAAATGAAGGTTATAAGGCAAGCGTGACACGGCGCTCGCAAGAAGGCCAAGAGCGCTTTGAAGAGCGCTTCCAATATCCCGAGACGCTAGTGTTTTTCTTAGAGAAATTCACTAGTGTAACGATTAATGATTTTAATAAGCCTACATCGATTTAGATTAGAGATGCATGTAATGGTTGTTGGCTTGGTTTTTAATTATATTCTGTTTTGTGCGTTTTTTCGGAGCTTGTTTGAATTGCAAGCTCTTTTTCTATATGAGCATAGAATGGTATTAATTGTTGAGGTAAACTTTCAACAGCAATTTTTTGATCGATATAATATGCTGCTCGATTTCCACAATAATTTATAATATTGCCTACTTGTTGGAAATGAAGGCCGGATGCTTTAAGCAATCTATTAAATCTTGGTTCTAACATGGCAAAAACATGTCTTCTATGCGCTAAGCCAACGAGTGCAGTAGCAGCGAGAAATAAACTTAAACTAATAATTGATTGGTTTTTGGTATCAT
The DNA here is from genome assembly GCF_018612805.1 of Halomonas sp. ISL-56. Lineage (NCBI taxonomy): Bacteria > Pseudomonadati > Pseudomonadota > Gammaproteobacteria > Oceanospirillales > Halomonadaceae > Halomonas > Halomonas sp. ISL-56. Next base: position 20,158 of record NZ_JAGGRO010000024.1, read on the forward strand.
GGTTTATATCTCTTTTTTTTATATGCAATTCTTTGCTGTCGACAGGTGATTTTTTTTTATTTCTAAATAATGGGTGTACTGCGAGTCTAGAAACTTCGCAGATAGTATTTTTGGCCATTTTTTCCGGATGAAAATCAGAGCTGGTTAAACTACCCAAGCAGTACTCTTCTAGAGGCAATGTTTGTGGAAAACTCTTAATAGTCTGGTCTATAACGACCACCCTTAAACATCCAACATCGATTCCACTCTCTCGATGTTGAAGAAGGCATAGTATTGAGTGTTGGTCATAAGAGTCTTTTTCTAACGTGGAACTTATTTTGTCTCCGATGTTATAATTTAGCTCTTCATTGAAAACTTGATGGCGTAATAAAAAAGCACGTTGCTTTTCATCTGGTGAGTGGGCAATGATAAAGTTAAAATTTTTAAAGAAATGATATGGGTCTATGCTTAGTTTTGGCAATAGTATTGTTGGCTCTGAGATTTTTGTTTTTTTTGTTGACATGAAGATATTCTCTTTTTTTAGTGTTTTTAATATGTGGATGTGACTAGTTTTCGGAGTTTTGATGGCTTTCCTAAATAAAATCCTTGACCATAAGTTATCCCATAAGATTTTATTATTGGCAATAGGGCTTCCTGATCAACGTACTCGGCAATTGTTTGCTTGCCAAAACCTTTAGCAATGTCAGCAATCGCGCGAACAATGACTCGGCTGTCTGGGCTGATTAGCATGCTGCGAATAAAAGAACCATCAATTTTGATATAATCGACGGGTAACTGCCCTAGGTAATGGAAACTGCTGAAGCCCACCCCAAAGTCGTCCAGAGCGGTGCGGCAACCAAGGTCGCGTACTGCTTGTAGTACGCCGCGTGCGGTAGAAAAATCAGTAACCGCCGCTGTTTCTGTTACTTCCAATATTAGGTGGTGAGGGTCAGCTCCGCTGGCAGTCAGCTCGTCTGCCAAATACTGCTTCAAGCCTCCGTCGTGAAGGGACTGGCCGGAAAGGTTCACCGCAAGGGTGATACCTCGATCCTGCAGTTGGCTAAGTGCTTTTAAGCTGTGCCGCAATACCCAACGGTCGATTAAGATAATCTGTCCGCTCTGCTCGGCAACTGGAATAAAGTGTGCAGGATCAATTAGGCTCCCATCTGCGTCGCGCATTCGCAGTAGCACCTCGTGGTGTTTTACGTCTTGGTCTGCCAGGCGCATGATGGGCTGCACCATTAGCTCGAAGCTATCCTCTTCAAGCGCATTGCGTATGCGTTCAACCCAGTAAACTCGTTCTTGCAACTCGTCTTTGGCATTTTCTAACTTGGAAAGTAGATGCCAATGCTGGAGACCATTCGCTTTAGCTTTGTACATAGCAACATCAGCGCTAGCCATAAGGTCAGCGGGTGTATTGCCATGGGTTGGAAACAGGGCAATGCCAATACTGGCCGTTACCCGATGCCGCCGCTCGCCGACAACGCAGCCGATGCCCTCTAGCAGTTGGGCAATATATTGCGCGGCACTGACGGCTTGATCGGCGTTGGTATTTTCTAATAGGAGGGAAAACTCGTCGCCACCAAGGCGGGCAATAACACCACGGCGGCCAAGGTTGTGGAGGAGTGTGTCGGCAACTTCGCGGAGTAATTTGTCGCCCACATGGTGCCCGCTCAGCTCGTTAACCTCTTTGAACTGGTCTAAATCCAGCAGCAGTACCGCCCCTTTTTTCTTCGATGGGCGTTCAAGCGCAATTTGCAGTGCATGCTGGAAATAGCGCCGGTTGTAAAGCTCCGTCAGCGGGTCGCGCTCAGCCAACCAAGTTAACCGCGCTTCGGCAGCCTTGCGATCGGTAATATCGAGCCCGACTGATATGCGGGATACCTGCCCCTCGCTACCTGTCTGTAAAGGTGCATGATACCAAGCAATAGTATGAAGGCGGTGGTCGGGCGTACGTAGTGTTTTTTCCTCTTGCTGAGGATGGGAAAACGTATTCACTGTGCTAGGGACTCCCGCCTCGAAGACATCAACAAAATGTCGCCCAAGTAGCGAAGCCTCATTGAGCCCTAGTATCAGCTGAGCATACTCATTGACTAGGCTGATCCGTCCAGTGCAGTCTTGGGCAATGATAAACACCTGGGCTGTGTCCAGCAGGCCACTGATGAAATCACGCTCTTTGGCTAGCTCTTCAATACGCTCAGCTAGCTGATGGCCGCGCTCCTGAATTTCACCTTCTAGCATTTCAAGTTGGCGCGACAGCTCGAGTGTGGTGCTCTCAAGAACATCTATCTCGTCGGGAATGCGACGGCGGTGGCTGGGAATGGCGGAACGTATATCGCTAAACTTCCCGTCGGCCAGGTCAGGAAGCAATCCGGCGACTCTACGTAGCCTAGCCATTGGGCCAAGCAATATAATTAATAGCAGTAGTTCAGCGGCAATCCAGCCGAGCACGCCAACGAACAGCAGCTTGCGAGTATCCTGGTTAATTGCCTGAATTTGCTCGGTAATATCTGATATCAGCAGAAAGTATCCGATATTGCTAAGTTCGTTATCCTCTTCCATGCGCACTGCGCTGAGTTCTAAGTGCCTGCCGCTATATTCAAGACTTAGTGGTGCTTCCATCAAGCGACGTACAGGGGCCGTATCTGCCGCTCGCTGCAAAGGTACTAAACTTTGTTCTTCGCTTGTGAGTGCCAGCAATTGGCCATTCCACGCTTGCAGCTGCCTTGTTGCCGTTACCTGGCTGTCTTCAGCGGGCCCGGTAACAAGTAGCGCGACTTCGCTGCCAGAGACTTCTTTGGCTTGCCGAGTGACATCAGCTAACGAGCGAGATAGCACGACCATACCGACGCTTTCTCCCCTCACCAGTACCGGCACGGCAGCAAATTGCTGGCAGCTAGTTGAGCAGCGAAGCGCTGCAAGTGGTTGTTCGGTGTTGATAACCTGGCTTACCCAGTTCCGTATGGGAAGCTGTGCTTGCGAGTTTCCGGCGCCCCAACTGCCCAATACTTGACCGCGCGTATTGATGATTAGAATCTCATCAATTCCCGCCTCGAGCTGAAGTGCGGGCCACTGGGAGTCCAGCGCTCGCTCGACATCGGCTGTGCTACCCGCTTGTAAGGGTAGGCCCAGGCTTGCTGAGGCGGCAGTTAAGCCAGCTAACTGGCGTAAATTTTCCGATGAACGGAGTAACGCTAAACGGATTTCTCGCTGCTGGCGTTCGTGGTGCTGAGTCCGACTTTCCTGAAACTGACGAGTTAAGTTGTCGTGTCCTAGCCAAGTAAAAAGTGTTACCAACGCTAAAAGCAGGAGGCTGCTTAAGGCGATAACCCGCCAAGTTAGGCTAAGACGCTGAGGCATTCGAAAAAGGGTAGGTGTTTTCATTACGGTAACGTCCTAGCCAGGATCGAGGAGGGCCTCAAAAGCGCAGCGATAATTGTAATAACCACATGTTCCATCTTCGGCTGGTCGCTGATGAATCTGGATTATCCTGAGTAGGTAGCCAACCAGTGCCGTCCACATGGTGATATTCACCTGCTAGCATTACTTGAGGGTGCGGTGTCCACTGCAGACCAAATGTTAGATCATCTGCAAATTGAGAGTGAGCAGGCCCCAGACCATTTGCTTCAAAAGAGTTTCCTGATCGGTCTTCATTATTATTGGTTAAGCTGTCATATCTAATAAGCCAGCTCCACTTCTGATTAATCATACGCTGGTATTGCAGGTACCAGCTTTGCCCTGTGATTTCAAAGCTTCTGGGAATATTATTCCCTTGAAGAGTTTGCTTCCTAAGTGCAAATTCAGCAGTAAGGCTCCACAGCTCTTGATTATATTGTATTGATACAATCCAAGGTTGAAAGTCAAAAGTGCCTGCTCCTTCAGGAAAACTGGTATCTAATTTGACATCAGCCGCGCTGATGGCAGTAACAAAATTGCTATTTTCATGCTCGTATAAAAGCTGAGCTATTACCGAATAGTCGCCTGAAGAGATACTTGGTCTACCATTACCAGCAAAAAGCTGTCTTGCTAGATCTGAGCCTGTTTGCGGAAGTCCTAACCCACTTCGAATGCGTAGCGAGCCAGTAGGGATCCGTTCGTCTAAATATATACTGAATCCGTCTGCAGCAATGCCAATTGACCGTGTGCGATCAAAATAAATAGATTGAGGCAGCAGTATGCTAGGGCGTGTAAATGCCACATCACGGGTTTGGTTATAAAATCCAAAAGGGTTTTTGAACCTTCCTAACTGAATACCAAAGGTTCGTTCTTGGTCTGAAATCACTTGATAATCAATTAGGCCATAATCCAGCTTAGGTTCAGCATCGGTGCTATCGCCTCCAGCTCGACGACTGAGTATCTGAGCAGCAACAAGCACATCCTGGTGAGGGCGTAAGGAGGCGTTGAGACCTATTTCGGTGAATTCGAAGCTACCTTCATTTTGGTTACTGTGACCAAAGAAATTGTTTTCGTCAGTGACCACTAGTGCCTGGCTAAGAAATCCGTGCACTTGCAGAGTATCAAGAACGTGCTCACCGCTTTGGGCATGAGCAGATAAAACCATCACAACGGTGCCCAGCAGCGTGGCAAGGGCTCGACATTCATTCCATCGAAATAACTTGAACGCTATCATCCAGATACTCCCTTTCAAGATAGCCAATAGCACCGGGTGTCGTGGCGACCTGCTCGTGCATTTCTGCCTGATCGCTTACTCGGTCAGGGGCTTGCCCGGTACCTGAGAAGACCATGCGATCCCAGGCTAGCTGAAGCTGGTGCGGGTAAACCGCCAACTGTTCTTTGGCAAAGCGAGCATGTACGGGGTGGCTATTACTTAAGACGAAGACCCTGACTGCTTGGCCATCCGGCCAGGTGCGTTGGCGCATCGCGAAAATCGCACGGGTGGTATCCCTATTTAGTAAGCGGGTAGCGACATCAGGATGAGCCACTAAATATAGTGGTGCTTCCCTAGCGATGGCATTTGTTGCTGCGAAAGTGATACCCACCAGCAAAATAAGGGTAGTCACTGCCAGTAAGGCCAATCGCAATGGAGAACCGCTTATAACGAGTGATGGCATTAGTGGCGGCTTACTGGTTGATTGATGAACGCCAGGTTCACGCACGATGCAGTTCTGCCCTGCATATTAAATGTGTATGAATTGATGACGTGTTCTCCCTCGCAGCACTAGCAAAACTGTTTTTATATTCAGCTCTAATGGTATGACTGAAAGATACGCATCCAGAAATGACTGTGCCATATCGATACGGCACATTACCAAACACTACATCAATTCAAAAAAAATAACAGGAAGTTATGTCAACGAACAGTGAGTATTAGGTTATGACTATTCCATTTCCATAGGCGTGTACATAATAGCCAATCGCCTATGTAACATTGCGATTGCCCTCCCTCTTGAAAAGGATCGTCCATCATGTTCACCGGCCTAAGTGCTTTTCCGCTAACCCCCATGAACGAACAGAATATTAAGGAGCGCGAGTTTACCCGCTTAGTGGAACATTTAGCTGGGGCAGGGGTGGACTCCATAGGCGTGTTGGGCTCGACGGGTAGCTACGCTTATTTAAGCAGCGATGAGCGCGCCCGTGTTACCCAGCTTAGCGTTGAAAGCGCAGGTAGCGTGCCTGTTGTTGTGGGTATTGGTGCGCTACGTACCCGCGATGTGTTGGCTAATGCAGAAAGCGCCCAGCAAGCAGGCGCAAGCGGGGTGTTGCTAGCACCGGTGTCCTACCAAAGACTCACTGATGATGAGGTTTTCAGTCTATACGCTACGGTCTGCCAATCGCTGAGTGTGCCGCTGTGCGTATACGATAACCCTGGTACTACCCATTTTGAATTCAGCGATGAGTTGCATGGGCGTATCGCCCAACTGTCGCAGGTTCGCTCTATAAAGATTCCGCCGGTTAAGGACGATATTGCATGCGCAAGTGAGCGGGTTGCACGGCTGCGCAAGTTAATTCCCGGTGATGTCACCATCGGCATCAGTGGCGACTCAGCGGCAGCCACTGGTCTAAATGCGGGTTGCGATGCCTGGTATTCCGTGATCGCTGGGGTATACCCTCAAGCAGCACTGTCGATAACCCGGGCCGCTCAGGCAGGGGATGCTCAACAGGCCAAAGAACTTTCAGACGCTCTTGAGCCGCTATGGGCACTCTACCGTAAATACGGCGGTAGCCTGCGAGTGGTGGCCACCATTGCAGAAATGACTGGAAAAGTGAGCCAGCCCTGCCTGCCTCAGCCGTTAAAAACGCTACAAGGTGATGACAGGAGAATAGTCGAGCAAGTACTTGAACAGCTTGGCCTAGAATCTGAAGGTAAGGATTAATACTGTGCAATAAAAACGCCCGGCCATTACCGGGCGTAATCACTACAATTAAGGGTGCTTACTCAACGAGTTCAAGCAGACGATCAGGGAAGTTGGTAAACAGGCCATTTGCACCCATTTCCATCAAACGCTTCATGTCATCGGTTTCATTGACGGTGTAAATGTGTACCGGCAGACCGTTTTCATTCGCCTGACGGATAAAATCGGCGTCGATGACTTCTTGGCCTTCGTAAATATAGTTGGTGCCGATTCCCGACGCATATTGCGCCACCGCGCGGAAGTCTTCATCAGTAATCTCTGCTGGGCCCGGTGTCACGCCAGTCCACTCCACCAGGCGCGACTCGTCCTCTTCGCTGGGGTAATACCAAACCAGTTGAACCAGCGGAATGTCGTCGTTAAGTTGCTGCACTTTTAACAGGCTGCCCTGTTCGAAAGACTGCACTAATACGTGGCCATTCTCGACCATGTCGTACTCTTCCAGTTTTTCTACCAGGGCTTCTTCCAAACCTGGGTTTAGCTGTGGAGACTTGGTTTCAATGTAGTAGCGGGTATCGTTACCGAAGCGCTCGAATAGCTCATCCAGCGTGAGGATTTTTGCCCCTGCAAAGTCATCGTCTGCTTTATCGGCGTTGGCCTCATTAAACCAAGTGCCTGTATCCAGTGCTTTTAGCTCCTCCAGGGTGTAGTCACTAATCTGGCCTTCACCATTGCTGGTGCGATCAATGGCGTCGTCATGGAACACCACCAATTCACCATCAGCGGTGATTTGGGCGTCCAGCTCTAAGTAATCAACCCCCCATTCATGGGCCAGCTCATAGGCTGCCATGGTGCTTTCCGGCGCGTGGCCGCTAGCCCCTCGGTGAGCAATCACTTGGAATGATTCAAGATCCTTTAGCTGCTGCTCCAGCGGTGAAGTTTCTGCCAGCGCAGTGGACGTGGCAGCACCAGATAAAAGACCCAGAGATATTGAAGTAATCAGTAAACGGCGTTGCATGGAAATACCTTTTGTTGAATGCCTGTTTAAGAACCCTACACGGAGTGAGTGATGAAAGACAAGCAGAGAGGGGGCGCTAAACATCGCCAGGATCAAACCGTCAGGCTGGAAACCTTCATGCCGAATCGCTCGTTCTGGATGGAGGAAAACGCCATCATTGACTCGCAAATAGATAGCTAGCGCCCAGTATCTGCTAGGCTCTGAAAAAGATAAGTGTATTTAAACGTCGGCGTTTAGATAAACCAACGATGGCATTAGACCCATGATCCATACTGAACATCATCGATCTCACCGTAACGGATGGTTGCGTGCCGCGGTACTAGGTGCCAATGACGGCATTGTGTCCACCAGCAGCTTGATACTGGGCGTTGCGGCAGCTAGTACCACACAAAGCGATATTATGCTGGCGGGTATTGCGGGCCTGGTAGCCGGTGCCATGTCGATGGCCGCAGGGGAGTACGTCTCGGTAAGTTCGCAATCGGATACCGAAAACGCCGATCTAGATATCGAACGTAAAGCATTGATGGAACACTTCGAGCTAGAGCAAGAAGAGCTCGCTGCCATCTACGAAGCCCGTGGGGTTGAACCAGCGTTGGCACGCCAAGTCGCGGTGCAATTGATGGCCAGCGACGCCTTAGGCGCCCATGCGCGAGATGAGATCGGCATCACCGACACCGGTCAAGCGCGTCCACTCCAAGCAGCACTCTCGTCGGCGGCTACGTTTACTATCGGCGCACTGCTACCACTACTAATCGCTTGGTGGGCGCCATCTTCACTGCTGGTGCCACTGGTAGCACTGTTTTCTCTGCTTTTTTTAGCTTTGTTGGGCGCTATAGCTGCCCGAGTGGGGGGCGCGCCAATGCTAAAAGCTGCGGCAAGAGTGATGTTCTGGGGCACGCTCGCCATGGCCTTAACATCCGCTATAGGGCATGTGTTTGGCGTGATGGCTTAAATACCTGAACCGCTGTAGGAACAACACACTGAAGGGTTGAATTCCAACTAAGTGCCTGCACTCATAGAAGGGTAAGTAATTCACAAGGAGACGTTATGACAACGTTAGTGATTGGCGCGAACGGACAGATTGGCAAACAATTTTGCGAACTGGCGCAGCAAGCGGGCACGCCCATCAAGGCGATGATCCGCAGTGAAGAGCAGGCAGCGTGGTTTAACGAGCATGGCATAGACACCGTGATTGCTGATTTAGAGGGTGAGTTTGAACACGCCTTTGAAGGCTGCGATCAAGTGGTCTTTACAGCGGGGTCAGGCCCCCACACCGGGCCGGATAAAACCCTGATGATTGATCTTTTCGGTGCCATTCGGACTGCCGATATCGCCAAGCAGAAAGGCCTCTCCCGCTACATCATGATTAGCGCCATGCGGGCGGAACAGCCATTGGACGCGCCCGAGAAAATGCGCCCCTACATGGCAGCGAAATTTGCCGCCGATGCCCATCTGCGCAACAGCGGCGTCCCCTATGTCATTCTCAAACCTGGGCGCTTGACCGACGAAGCCGCCAGTCAGCAGTTTGCTAGCTCGTTTGATGAAGCTGGCGATAATCAAATCTCCCGCGCCAATGTTGCGCACGCATTACTGCACACGGTGCAAAGCTCGAACGTGACTAATCAGGAATACCTGCTGCTGAATGGCAAGCGCTCAATTGACGAGATTATTCAGTAATACTCCCTTAACGGCGGCCGTGATCGTCTACGCATTAACCCCCTTCATGCCTTCTGGAGTGTAACGTTCACCGGTCACCGGAAGGTGCTCGGTGGCCGCTTCAAGCTGTTGCAGCTCATCGGCGGTTAGGTTGATGGTCGCGGCTGCCGCATTCTCATCAAGGTAGCGCAGCCGCTTAGTGCCGGGAATCGGCACGATGTTATCGCCTTTGGATAGCAGCCAAGCTATCGACAGCTGCGCCGGGGTGCAGCCTTTATGGGTGGCCATTTCGCCGATTACGTCGGCGATCCGGCGGTTGGCATGCATCGCCTGTTCAGAAAAGCGCGGCAGGTTAGGGCGAAAATCACCTTCGCCAAAGTCGGCATTCTCGTGAAGTTTTCCGGTCAAAAAGCCACGGCCCAGCGGCGAATAAGGCACAAAGCCGATGCCGAGTTCCTTGCAGGTGGGCAGCACCGTTTGCTCTACGTCCCGCGTCCAGAGTGAGTATTCGGTTTGTACCGCTGTTACCGGGTGCACCGCGTGTGCTCGGCGCAAAGTGTCAGCGCTGACCTCGCAGAGACCAATGTGGGCAATTTTCCCCTCTTTCACCAACTGCGCTAGGGCCTCCATCGTCTCCTCAATTGGCGTGTCCGGGTTAACGCGGTGGACGTAGTAGAGATCAATCTGCTCGACGTTCAACCGTCGAAGCGATGCCTCGCAGGCTTGTTGGGCGTAGTGGGCGCTGCTATCCAGGCGACGTTGATATTCTCCAGGGTTGCGCACAATGCCAAACTTGGTGGCGATACGAACCTTGGGTTTGTGACTGGCGAGAAAGCGGGCAATCAACTCCTCGTTATGATGCGGCCCGTACATATCCGCCGTGTCGAAAAAGTCGATACCCAACTCTACTGCTTGTGCTAATACTCGCAGCGACTCGCTGTCATCCCGAGGGCCGTAGAACTCGCTCATCCCCATGCAGCCTAAGCCGATAGCGGAAACGGTTAGATCGCTGCCTAGTGTTCGTTTTTGCATGATGTTTCTCCAGAAGTGACTCGTTCTTGAGTGGCGCAGTAACAGCGTGGCACTATCCAATAATGAAAAAAATGAACGAGTTTGGTAAGCCGATTTCCGATTATGAAAAACACATGCCGCGGGGTTGGGTATGGGACGATACGCGCACCTTTCTGGCAGTGGCGCGCCACGGCACGCTGAGTAGTGCCGCCGCTGAGCTGAACCTGGGCATCGCCACGCTCTCCCGGCGTATCGAACGGCTGGAAAACGCTTTAAAGCTGCCCCTGTTTGTTCGCCAGCAATCGGGCTATCAGCTTACAGAGGAAGGGGCGGGGTTGATTGAGAAAGCCGAGGCTTTAGAGGCTGCGGCTGCGGCGTTTACCAGTGGGGTTTCCAGTGCTGCGCAATTGAGCGGCAGAGTGCGTTTAGCTACCGCTGAAAACCTCGCCACGGCGCTGATTCTGCCCGCGTTGCCGCAATTTTATGCGCAGTACCCCGGCATCACGCTTGAACTGGTGACCGATATCACTACCGTCAACCTGCATCGCCGTGACGCCGATTTAGCGCTTAGAATGGTCAAACCCGAGCGGGGCAATGTCACCCTTCGCCGCTTGGGCTCGCTGGGTTTCGGGCTTTACGCGAGCCCCGGCTATGTAGCGCAGCGCGAGTCTCACCATGATGCGGGCGATTTCGACACGGATGCCTTTATCACCTGGGGTGAAACGCAAGCGCACTTGCCCGCCGCCCAGTGGATTGAACGGGTTCTACGAGGGCGCGAACCTGCGCTAACCACGACCTCTATGGCGACTCAATTAGCCGCGGCCAAGGCCGGGTTGGGCATAGCGGTACTGCCGCATTTTTTGGCCAGAGAGGCTGGTTTGGTTGGTGTTGTCGCGGATATTGGTCTAGATCAGCCCATTTATCTCGTTATCCAGACGGATCTCACCCAATCAGCCCGTATCCGGGCCGTGGCGGACTTTCTGGCTGCGCTGTTGGCGAGTAACCGCGAGCGCTTGAGTGGGTGATATATCGAAGCGGCTATTAAAATCGCAGGTGTGAGTTGTTATCGTCATGTTATTAGCTCCCTTTTAAGCCATTCCGCCAGTGGCTCGCTGCGGCGGCTGTTGGTGTTTTTGGGTGACCATAGACAAAGCCTCGCGTGGGTTTCGATACTTCCCCAGGGGGCAATAAGTCGTCCGCTCTTAAGGTCATCCTCCACCAACAACGTGGGCGCTATCGCCACACCCAAGCCCGCCACTGCCGCTTCCATTAAGTAGTAGAGATGATCAAATCCTTGGCCTTTGCTAAGTGCCTTTTCAAGTTGCGCCAACTCAAGCCCTTGTGCGTTAGCCCACTGGGGCCAAGCCTGAGGGCGTGATGCAGTAAGTAATAGCGTGTTAGCAAAAAGTGTTTCTGGTCTGGCAGGGTCGAATTGTGCCGTTAACTGTGGGCTTGCCACCGCGCAGATCTCTTCCGTCATTAGCTCAATCACTTCCACATCTTCAGGCCAGGGCGGTTCGGAAAACGCCAGCGTGGCGCTGGCATCCGTTTGCTTGCCGGGCTGCTCGCTTTCGCTCACGACCACTTTCAGCTTTAGCTGGGGTAACTCGCGGTGCATGCGATCTAACCGGGGAATTAGCCAGCGGGCTAAAAGACTGCCAGGGCAGGCGAGAGTGAAGGGTGCTTCCTCTACATCACGCTTGAGCGCTGCGCAACTATCCTTCAAGCGGGAAAATGCCTCACCCACACCGCTTTGTAGCTGCTCACCGTGTGGGGTTAGCGCAATGCCCCTACCCACTTTTACGAAAAGCGCCACGCCAAAATGCTCATCCAGGCTTTTTAGCTGGCGGCTTACGGCGCCGTGAGTAACGCTTAGCTCTTCTGCCGCGGCAGTCACGCTGCCCAGCCGGGCAGTAGCTTCAAAGGCGCGCAAGGCGCTAAGCGGTGGCATGCTGTTCTGCATTGAATGTCCGGGTTTATAGTTGATTAAAACTCACAGATAGCTGACATCTTATCGATTTTTATCCCAGCCTGCTTGCGCTACTTTCACTGCATTGTTTTCACTGTAATGTTTGATAACGCATTCAGAGGTCGTAATGAATCAACCTGTAGACTTAACCAATAGCCTGCCCGACGCCAATGGCCTGTTTGGTCGCTTCGGCGGTCGTTTCGTTGCCGAAACGCTGATGCCACTGATTTTAGAGCTGCAAGACGAATACGCCACCGCCAAAAACGATCCAGAGTTCCAGCGCCAGCTAGCCTACTTCCAAGGCGACTACGTGGGGCGGCCCAGCCCGCTCTACTTTGCCGAGCGCCTGACCGAGCACTTTGGCGGGGCGAGTATTTACCTCAAACGTGAAGAGCTGAACCACACCGGCGCCCACAAAATTAATAACTGCATCGGTCAGGTATTGCTGGCCAAGCAGATGGGTAAAAAGCGCATTATCGCGGAAACCGGCGCGGGCATGCACGGCGTGGCCACTGCCACGGTGGCGGCACGTTTTGGTCTGCCCTGCGTGATCTATATGGGTACCACCGATATCGAGCGTCAGCAGACAAACGTATTCCGCATGAAGCTGCTGGGCGCAGAGATTATCCCTGTCACCTCCGGCACAGGCACGCTCAAAGACGCCATGAACGAAGCACTGCGCGACTGGGTCACCAACGTCGATGATACTTTCTACATTATCGGCACCGTGGCCGGACCGCATCCATACCCCGCGATGGTGCGCGACTTTCAAGCCGTGATCGGTCACGAAACACGCAGCCAAATGCTCGAAAAGCACGGTCGCCTGCCAGATTCATTGGTGGCCTGCGTAGGCGGTGGCTCTAATGCCATTGGGCTATTTCATCCCTTTCTTGATGATTTAGACGTTCAGATGATTGGCGTCGAGGCCGGTGGCAAAGGCGTAAAAAGTGGCCTGCACGCGGCGAGCCTAAACGGTGGTACGCCGGGTGTATTGCACGGCAACCGCACTTACCTGTTGCAAAACGAGGACGGCCAGATTACCGACGCCCACTCAATTTCAGCGGGGCTAGATTATCCCGGCATTGGGCCAGAACACGCATGGTTGCATGAGCAGAAGCGGGTCGAGTACGTTTCCGCCACCGATGACGAAGCGCTGGAAGCGTTTCAGGTCTGCTGTCGCCAAGAGGGTATTATCCCCGCCCTGGAAACCGCCCACGCGTTGGCGGAAGTCGCTAAGCGTGCGCCTACGCTTCCCCGTGAGCACCTAATGGTGGTCAACCTAAGCGGTCGCGGCGACAAAGATATGATGAGCGTTGCCCATCATCTCGGCGATAAGTTCGGAGTGAAACAGCTATGAGCGCAATCCTGGAGACTGTCATGAGTAACATCTCACGTCTGGAAAATTGCTTTGCCGAACTCAAGCAACAAAACCGCCCAGCGCTGGTCAGCTACCTGACCGCCGGTGATCCAGATGCCGAGACTTCCCGGCGCCTGCTGCATGGGCTACCAAACGCAGGGGTGGATATCATCGAGCTAGGCATGCCGTTCAGCGACCCTATGGCCGATGGCCCCGCTATTCAGAAAGCCGCGCTGCGTGCCCTGAAAAATGGCCAAACCCAAGCCAAAACCCTGGAAATGGTGCGTAGCTTCCGTGAAGAAAACAGCACTACTCCGATTGTGCTGATGGGCTACTACAACCCTATTTTCTGCTACGGCGTTGAGCGTTTTCTAGCGGATGCCGCCAATGCCGGGGTTGATGGTCTGATCGTAGTGGATCTCCCCCCAGAGCACGATGAAGAGCTCTGCCAACCAGCAGCACAACACGGTATCGACTTTATCCGCTTAGCGACACCGACGACCGATGCCAAACGCCTGCCGAAAGTGTTGGCTAACGCCTCCGGGTTTATCTACTACGTCTCCGTGGCGGGTGTTACCGGTGGCAATGCGCCGACGCCAGCAAGGTTGGAAAGCGCTGTCGCTGGACTTCGCGAACATACTGAATTGCCTATTGCGGTCGGCTTCGGTATTCGCACCGCCGAGCAAGCAGCCACCATCGGCCGCTATAGCGATGCAGTCGTCGTCGGCTCCGCGCTAGTTGACTGTATTGAACACGCCAACACTTCTGATGAAGCTGTTGCGCGAGTGCACGGCCTAGTGAGCGAACTGGCCGAAAGCGTAAGGGCGTCTCGTGAAGTACGCGAGCCGCAAGCCTGCTGATTAAGCATAATAAAAAGTGATAAGTTACGAGAGCAGGCCAAAGCGTCTGCTCTTTGTTTATCCAACCTGCTATTAGCTATAATGGGCGGTAGTTCGCGACTGTTTAGACTGCCAGCGAATCTTTTTAACGTTAACTGGATAGTTTATGGCAGAAGTGAACAAAATATTTGTATGCGAGGCGTGCTGAAATGAAACCCAGAGGCACAAGTGGCACCACTATCGCACTAGCTCAGTTACCGGTTGTAAAAGGCGCAGTGACCGAAAATCTTGAGACGCACCTTACCTATATTCAGCAAGCTGCCGCGCGAGGGGCTGATGTAGTGGTGTTCCCAGAGCTTTCGCTGACCGGCTACGAGCTTGAGCTGTTAGAACAGCTAGCGATGCCGAAAGATTCAGAGGTATTCAGCACGCTTTCCGATGCCGCAGCGGCGGGTAATATAGTCGTTATAGCTGGCTGCCCGCTCGTTAGCGAAGGCAGAAAACCGCAGATAGGAGCTGTTATCTGCTTCCCCACTGGCGAGCGAGAATTTTATGCAAAGCAGTACTTACACGAAGGAGAAGACGTTTACTGTTCGACAGGCAGCGAAAGTTATCTATTCACGGTTAATGGCATTCGAATCGCCTTGGCGATCTGCGCAGACTTTGCCAATCCTGCCCATGCAGAAATGGCTGCCGACCAGCTAGCAGACGTTTATATTGCCAGCGCGCTAATCTCTGAAACAGGGTATGAGGCCGATGCGAATCTACTCGCTTCAATGGCGAAGCACCATCAGTTCCTAGTGCTGCTCGCTAATCACATCTCCAGCACAGGCGGCTGGCAAACCTGCGGCAACAGCGGCGGTTGGAGTGCAGATGGTGAGCTAACCATTGCTGCTAATGGTGCAAAGCCTAGCCTAGTGCTATGCAGCATCCATCAAAGAACGCTAAGTGGCAGGGTAGAGGATGTGGAGTCTCGCTTGTGTGCTCCCGTCGCCCCAGGCATTATCACGGCTCGTACTGTCGGCTGATCTTTCCCATAGCATACGCTTAGGCGCGCGATACAAGCATATTTACTGCAGGCAGCAACCATCCAATATTTTATAAAACAGAGAGAAACAATGGGAAAGCTCTTTTCACTAATCGTACTGTTAGCGCTTGGCTATGCAGGAATCTACTTCTATTATGGCGTTGTCGTTGAACGGGAAGTTCAGCAGCAGTTGGATGACCGTGGCCTCTCTGCAGTCAGCGTGGATAACATTGAGTATGAGCTACTGGCTCCCGTCAGCACTTCTGCAGAAATAGCGGTAACGGTCACTTATCGCGGCTCTCAGGCGACGCTGGATTTGATAGTGCAGGGCCACCCCTTATTCTCTGACGAAGTAAGTGTCGAATTTGATGGTCTGCAAGCACTACGTTTAGGCATCGGCTTCGGCCAATAGATAACGCATCTGTCGTCTGAAGAAAAACAACTAAGGAGCCTGGCGATGAACCAGCATGAAAAGCTCAACTACGTCGAATTCGCCGCGAAAGATTTAGCCGCAACAAAGGCTTTTTTCTCGGCGGCGTTTGGTTGGGAGTTTGTCGATTACGGCCCGGAATACACCGCGTTTTCAAATCAGGGGTTGGATGGAGGCTTCTACCAAGCGGATACCTGTAACCAAACCTCAAAAGGCGGTGCACTGCTGGTTTTCTATAGTGCTGACATTGACACAACGTTCAACAAGGTTGAAAAGAGCGGCGGCGAGGTCATTCGGCCCATTTTCGAGTTTCCTGGTGGCTGCCGTTTTCACTTTCGGGAGCCCAGCGGCAACGAGTTTGCGGTTTGGTCGGAGTTACGACCCTAATCAAGCAACCAGGTTAGGTAGCCATAGAAGTGAGCGGCACCCACACATGCTCATAGCCAATCGAAAGTGCCACGGCGACCAGCAACCCGACCATTACCCAATTGAAGCGCTTAACGATGTTGGCGTTTTCAATACGCTGGCCTACCAAGCTGCCGATCAGGATATAACTGCCGGGCGCGCCAGCGGCCAACACCGCCAGTCCTAATGCCCAAATCACTAAGCTAACCCCCTCAATACCCGCTGCAGGAAATTGCAGTGTGGTAATCGGCAGGGTAGCGACAATGGCCTTGGGATTAAGCAATTGCATCACCAGCCCATCACGATAATTGACTAGTCGTGGGGTATTATCTGGCGTGCTTATATCAATACTGGATCGGGCAATTTTGCTCGCGAGATAAACAATATAGCCACAGCCCAAGGCGCTCACCACGATCAGTGCTTCATCATTGATCCATGCAGTTCCTACCCAGCCCAATACCAATAAGTAGATCAGCATCGAAGTACCCACTCCCAGGCAAAAGCCTAACGACTTTTGGGCCTGGCCATTAATGCCAACGTTCAAACCAAGCAGATTCACAGGCCCAGGCGAATACATGGCGCCTAGGGCATAGGCGACGATTGCTAACATGGTGAAACCTCTATTTTGACTGTTCTTGAGTTAGAAGGGGGGGCACCTAGCGCGCGATATCGCGCTGGTACTGATGGGGCGTCATGCCGTAAATGCGCTTAAAGCGGCGATTGAAATGGCTAAGATCGGCAAACCCATAGCGCAAAGCGACTTCCGTCAGGGAAGCGCCTAGGTCTAGCGCCGCACGGGCCGCATTGATTCGGCAATTAATCACATACTGATGCGGCGTAATGCCGTAATGCTGCCGAAACAGGCGTAAGAAGTGGTACTTGGAGATATGCGCAGCTTGGCTGATGTCATCAAGGGAGATATCCGAATCCAAGTGGGCGTGGATATACTCTTTCGCCAAGCCCAGCAGCGCATCGGGCCGAGCGGAAATCAGGTTGGGTTGAGAAACCCCACCGAGTTGCACAGTGCGCTCGATCACCTGATAAAGCGCGTTCTCCTGATCGATACAGCTACCAGAGTGAGAAGTAACTAAGCGCGCCAGTTCCAAAATGGCATTGCGTAGATGAACGTCCTGAATAAGGGTGTTATTTGAGCGAAAGTCAGCCGTGTGCTCTTGCCCCAGAGCATCAGCAAACAGGGCATTAACCTGCTCGGGATGCGCATACACCATCAGGTAATCCAGTGAGCGTTCTCCGCCCGGTTGGCCGTCGTGAACCTCTTCTGGATTGAACAAAATAACGTTGCCCGGTGGGCTGCGGTGAAACTGCCCGCCGCTGAAGAAATCTTGACGCCCCGCCAGCGTTACGCCGAAGGCATACTCCTCGTGGGCGTGGCGGTCGTAGCTGAAATCCTCAATAGCTGCATGAAGCACCGTTAGCGTTGGCACGTGCTGGCTCTTGATAAATTGAAACCGGCTTGCGTTACTCATGCCGCCCCTCCTGATTAGTCACACCGCCTAGCTTATGCCAGCCCTGCCTGTTAATGCTTGTACATAATTGCTAATCGGCAGTGGGGTATGCATGGAGTTTTGGTGAAGAGAGAGAGCGGCGACGTTGAGCCATGAGATAGAAACATCCCCGAGCACTGATGTGAACGGGGATGCCGATCAAACATTTAACGTGGGCCTGATGCGTTAGTGAACAGTGTCTAGCAACATAGGTTTGATAGGTTAAATAGGTTAGCGTTGCTCATCGCTATATTCTGACCAGGCCGTGTGATCGATATCCAGGTCATTGAATTTATTGGAATCAAACACCGGGCGTTTAATACCTTGAGCAAGCTGCTCGCGAAAATCCTTCAGCAGGCGTAGGCACGTGGGTAGCAGCATCATAATGGCCACCAGGTTAACTAAGGCCAGTAGCCCCATCATCGGGTCTGAGAAGAAGAACACCGATGTTGCCCCTGGCGCAATGGCGCCCAGAAAAACGATGCCGATAATCACCACGCGCAGCACTTGAATGGCCATCGGGTTTTCGGTCATCACGGCCACGGCATTTTCGCCAAGGTAGTAGTTATAGATGATCGAGCTGAACGAAAACAGCAGCACCATCAAAGACAGCAGATACTGCGTCCAATCACCCAGATGATAGGCCAATGACTGTTGTGTTAGCACAACACCGTCGATATCACTGGCGCCAGGGATATAAACACCTCCCAGCAGAATCACAAACGCCGTGCATGAGCAGATAAGCATGGTATCGATAAAGACTGAGAACGATTGCGTGATTCCTTGGCTAATGGGGTGACGCACATCAGCGGCAGCGGCAACGTTTGGCGCTGACCCCAGGCCGGCTTCGTTAGAAAACAGCCCGCGCCGAATACCCTGCGCAATCGCAGCCCCCATACCACCGCCTACCGCTTCCTCGAAACCAAACGCATTAGCAACAATAGTGGCAATGACGCCGGGAATTTCAGTGATGTTCATCACAATGATGATCAGTGCCATCAGGATGTAACCCATTGCCATAATCGGCACCACCGCTTCGGAAACCTTGGCAATGCGTCGAATGCCACCAAACACGATCAAGCCTGTTGCACCGGCCAGCAGCGTACCGGTGACATAGCGGCTGACGCCCAGGCTGCTCTCGATTGACCCCGCCACGGTATTGCCCTGAAAAGCATTAAAACCAAGGCCAAAAGCAGCTAGCAAACACACTGCATAAAAGACCGCGAGCCATTTGTACTCAGCGCCTAAGCCGTAAATAATCGAATTGGCGGGGCCGCCTCTGAAGGTGCCATCGGCCTGGCGACGTTTGAAAAGCTGCGCGAGTGAAGATTCCACCAAGCTTGTGGCCATGCCCACCAAGGCAATCGCCCACATCCAGAACACCGCCCCTGGGCCACCGAGGGTAATCGCCACAGCAACCCCCGCAATATTGCCGCCGCCCACACGCCCACCCACAGAGAGCATCAAGGCAGCGCGGGCGCTCACACTATTTGGGTCAGACGACTCACTTTTAGCTGACAGAACGCGGAACATACGCGTGAAGAACCTAAATTGAACAAATCCGGTCATTAAGGTAATGAACAGCCCAAAGACGACCAGCAGGGGTATCAGTGCCCATCCCCAGGTTAGGTCTTCCAGTACACCAAAGAAATTTTCGATAAAAGCCATAGTCTCTTACTCCGCCTAGTTAGGTGAGATATTGGTGAGGTTCGGCGTCAATTCTGAAAATCATCGCGTATTTTTTTATATGACTAATTCGAGTGACTAGATTGAGCATATGGACATTTTTGCGAGGAAAGCAAAATTTTTTAGGTTGAACAGCTACATGAGGCGAAGACGATTTTCAGGCATATTTCCAAATCCATGATCATCAGGGGTATACAGCCGCCTATTCCCTGATCAGCTCAGTGCCTGGCTGGCAAGGACATACCGCAACGACACTTTTATCGCTGCATGAACTCCAGCCAACGACGCTCAGCTTCCTCTCCTGCAGAGGAGGCCCACCATTCGTACGACATCAACACCTGACGCTTGGCATTTTCGGGAAAGCTTGGTAGCTCCTTGGCACGCTCATCGGGAATCTTGCCCGTATCGAAGGCAGCCGGATTGCCGGGGCCGTAATCGATATGTAGCGGCAGATTGGCTTGGTACTCGGGGGCAATCGCCGCGTTGATAAACTCGACGGCCGTTTCCTGATTGATCGCACCTTCAATAATGCACAGGTGCGTGTTTTGCAGCACACCATCGTTATAGGTGAACGCCGCGCTGGCGCCTTCATTAATGATCGCGCTGACGCGACCATTCCACATCATCAGCATGTCGACCTCGCCGTCGTAGAGCAGCTGCGCTGACTGCCCACCAGACGTCCACCAGGTGGTGATGTGCGGTTTGATCTCCTCAAGCTTGGCGAAGGCACGGTCAACGTCCAGCGGGTAAAGCTCTTCTCGCGGCACCCCATCGGCCATTAGGGCGGCTTCAAGCGTCCCTAGTGAATGGTTACGTAGGGCACGGTTGCCGGGGAACTCCTCGACATTCCAGAAATCCTCCCAGCTTTGGGGCGGATTACCATCGAAGGCCTCGGGGTCGTAGGCCAGTACGCTGGAATAGAACTCATAGGCCACGGAGTAGGGCGTCTTGTATTCATCGGGCATTGAGTCGGCGTTGGGGATCTGGCTGAAGTCGAGTTCCGCGATCAGCCCCTGGTTGCCGCCCCGCAAGCAGTTCAATGGCGGGGTGTCGACCACGTCCCATACCGCCTGGCCGGTGGTGCCTTGCACTTTAATCATCGGCCAGGCGTTGGGGGCGCTCTCTTGATTAATGGTGATGCCGAGCGCCTCGGCAACTGGGTCGAGTATGGCGACCGTCTGTGCTTCCTGGTACGCCCCTCCCTGGGATACGAAGGTAATTTGGTCGTCTGCCAAACTATCATCAGCACTGACGCTACCTACCAAAACTACTGAGAAAACAAACAAGTATTTCATGCGGCCAGTATCTTTCATCTTGTTATCTCCACCAGTTGGCTTCTTCAGTTATCAGGGCCTTGGCCGTATAGGTGCAATGTAGATTGCCGCAGCGGATGAAGCGATCACTTTCAAGAACATAGTCGTCAATTAACGCTTCCGCACACCCACCGCAATTGCCACCAAGTGGCTATGCCATCTAGTTCACTCACGCAACAAAGCCGCTAAGCGATGCAGCCAAGCAGGTACGCGAGTGGATAATTGCAGAAACGCAGAATGACGTTGCGAATGTGGCGAAGCAGCATCCAGAGTTGAAGCTTGATTTGCTTTTGGCGAGAAGATTCAGATGCTTAAGAGCTAAAAGGGCAGTTGATATATGGCATGCCTATAAGAGCTTTAGAGCTAATTGCTAGCCGTGAAAGTAAGATTATTCACTCGCTTCATCAATCCAATCTTGAAGAACGTAAAATCCATATAAAATGGCTGACACGCACGCTGCGTTTAATGAAAAGGAGAAGGGCGTTGAATCACTACGGAACACTCCTGTTTTTCTGCGGAAAGATGGGGGCCGGGAAAAGCACCCTATCAGCAAAAGTCGCTCAACAGCGAGGAGCTGTACTTATTTCAGAAGATGCATGGTTAGAGGCCCTTTACCCTGGAGAAATCGAGAATTTTAACGACTACCTCAACTACTCTTCGCGCCTTAAGCCAATACTCAGAGAGCACGTTAAGCAGGTTCTTATGACAGGGGCATCAGTTGTCTTAGACATGCCCGCCAATACCCGAAAACAGCGAGACTGGTTCAAGGGGATATACACAGAACACGAAATACCCCACGAGCTCTATTACCTGACGGTTGGTGACGCAGGCTGCTTAAAGCAACTGAAAGAAAGACAGAAGCAGCAACCTGGGCGGGCACATTTCGATACCGAAGAGGTGTTTAAAATGGTGACTAGCTATTTTGAACCACCCTCAGACTCTGAGGGGTTTAACGTAGTGATTGTCGAGCCTGAAATTACATAAAAGCACTAACAGATACTTTTTCATATTCAGCTGGTGCCTCTCAAATAACGATAGGGGGCGATTTGATCGGCAGACGCGGGAGGATTTGTGCATCAGTTAGCAGCCAAGTGGATAGTAGAAGTACTGAGAGATAGCAATATCCCTTTTCAAATCTGCGGAGGACTCGCCGCAAAGGGGTATGGCGCTGAGCGTGAACTGAACGATATTGATCTGTTTGTCCCTGGCGAGCATTTTCAAAAAGTGGTGCAGGCGGGCCAGTCGTTCATATCCAAGCCCGCCAAGCACTACTGCGAGGAGGGCTGGGATTTAACCTACGTCCAGTTCAAGTATGAAGGCATCAAGGTGGAGGTTGGCAGCGCTGATGGTGCGCAAATATTTGATGTAGCCAGCCAAGCCTGGGTGCCGCTGAAGATAGCGTTTGACCGCTATGTAACAGTCACTTTGCTGGGTCTGGCGCTTCCTGTGATGTTGAAGGAAGACTTGATCCGCTATAAGACTGTGCTCTCACGGCCGGTCGATATCGACGATATTCGCGCTATGCGTGAACGTTCAGGATAATAGTCCGCCTTAGATACTCCGGTTTAATCTAACGGCCACCCAGTGAGAACCACCTGATGCACTACCGCACCATGACTATCAAAGACTATGAAGCTGCCATTGCCTTGTGGGGCGAAAGTGAAGGTGTGCGGCTGCGCGATGCCGATTCACGAGAAGGCATCGAGAAATACCTACTGCGCAACCCCGGTCTGAGCTTTGTGGCAGAAGTGGAAAAAGGAGTAGAAGGAAAACTGGTGGGCACAATAATGGCGGGCCACCCACGATGGCAAGCGCGGCTATGTTCAACACTTGTCGGTATCGGACGCCCATCGCCGGTTAGGCATCGCCACACGGCTGGTCAGCCTATGCCTGGAAGCGCTGAAAAATGAAGGCATTCTGAAATCGCATCTGATGATTTTGGCCGAGAACGAAACCGCCAGACAATTCTGGGCTAATCAGGGGTGGGCATGCCGATCAGATATTCAGCTCTATTCGTTTATCAATGGAGATGATCAGAACGTTTAGTGGTGTTCATGCTTTATGGGTTTTGATTGAAGCACCTAAGCCTAGCACCGGGTCGGGTGGTATGTGATCAAAAAAGATATTGGCGATTTATGAACTAAAAACTCAATGTTTTTAGGCGTGAGCCGATAACACTCTATGGTTGGTAGCAAGATGCGCTCTGTCTGAGCGCTTGCGGTTACCGAAATTGCTTCCACCTTCCCAATGCAAAGCGCTGCGGGCTCCACGAGATATTCCCATGCTACTTCTGAATCGAAGCGTGAAACTGCGCCTTGCCGTGAGTTTAAGCGCATGCATCCTGATGTTAATCGTTGTCGGTACTATCGGTCTCTATAGTCTCAGTAAAACCAACGATGCCCTCAATCGAACCTATGAGGGAAACGTGCTCACATTGGGTAATCTTACTCAGATCAACCAAGCACTGGTTGGTAACCGAGTGAAAGTGACGGCTGAACAGCGCGATCGAAATCCGGCATCTGCCATAACCACGCAGCAGGAGGTCGCAGAGAACGATGCCATTATCGACGCCGCTTGGGATGATTACTTTCCTGATCGTGTGAACGGTGATAATGAGCGCAAAATCGCTGGAGACTTCATAGCAGCGTTGGCCAGCCTGCGCGCCGGTATCGACGAGATTAACGCAGCAATGATTGGCAACGATTTTGACGGTGCGAGAGTCATTGCCACCACCACGCTACGTGCTGAATACCCCAAAGTGCTAACGGCGATCCAGGAACTCATCGACCTTAACAGCATGCAAGCCGCCGCCAATAACCAACAGTCCTCAAGCGACTATGTTTGGACGCGCAACTTCGTTGTTGGCGTTATGGTGGCAGCGGTCATCTTCGGCATTCTGCTCGCGATATGGTTGATTCGTGGAATAATGACACCGTTGCTCAAGGCGCAAGAACTTGCCAACGCCATGGCTCAAGGCAGGCTTGATAACGACATAGATGTTACCTCCAAGGATGAGTTCGGTGTGATGCTCAGGGCATTAAAGAGCATGGAAACCAAGTTCTCGCAGGTGGTCATGTCCGTTCGAAATAACGCCGAGTCCGTGAACGTGGCCGCTGACGAAATCGTGCTAGGGACCGACGATTTGAGCCGCCGTACTCAAGAGCAAGCCTCCAATATCGAAGAAACAGCGGCGTCAATGGACGAAATCACCTCGACCGTGCGTCAGAATGCAGACAATGCTGCCGAAGCAGACAAGCTCGTGCACGAGGTCAGCCAGCAAGCCAATGCAGGCGGTGAGGTCGCTGCTCAAGCTGTCACAGCGATGGAGGGAATCAATGCCTCGAGCCGCAAGATTGCCGGCATCGTGGGCTTGATCGATGAAATCGCCTTCCAGACTAACCTGCTGGCGCTGAATGCGTCGGTGGAAGCCGCTCGCGCAGGCGAGCAAGGTCGCGGCTTTGCGGTTGTGGCGAACGAAGTGCGTAACCTGGCAGGTCGCAGTGCTGACGCCGCTAAAGACATCAAAAAGCTCGTCGAGGATAGTATCGG
Organism: Halomonas sp. ISL-56; assembly: GCF_018612805.1. NCBI lineage: Bacteria > Pseudomonadati > Pseudomonadota > Gammaproteobacteria > Oceanospirillales > Halomonadaceae > Halomonas > Halomonas sp. ISL-56. The sequence goes on from NZ_JAGGRO010000024.1 coordinate 44,213, forward strand.
CCAAGTCGATAACGGCTCAAGCCTGGTTAACAGAGCGGGCAAGTCGCTGGAAGATATCGTGCACGGCGTTCAGCGTGTCACGGTGTTGATGGGTGAGATTGCCACCGCCAGCCGAGAGCAGTCCCAGGGTATCGAGCAGGTCAACACGGCCGTCTCACAGATGGACAGTGTCACCCAGCAGAATGCGAGCCTGGTTGAAGAGTCCAGTGCGGCAGGGCGTTCACTGCAAAGCCAAGCGGAAGCATTGTTGACGGAAGTCTCGTTCTTTAAGGGAACCACTACGGGCCTTAGCCAGCGTGCACTGCCCGCTACGCAGCAGCCAAGCAACAGCCTGCCAAAGGCCACTAAACGCCCACCCACGCATGTGATCGGTGGCAAGAAAGATACCGAGGAATGGGCGTCGTTCTAAACGCCTGAAGCACTAACAAAGCGCCCGGGCAGGGCGCTTTTTTTTGCCATGTTAAGCGGTCAATGCTGAAAGGGCGGGCAAAAAAACAAACCGAAGCCCGTGCTTATCACCCAAAGCAGGTTTTTATATTCAAAATAAGAATATGAAATCATTCTTTTATGCTTTTTAGCAAGTTAAGAATGCCCTAAAATAGCGCCCTTTCTGAGTCAGGCTGCTGGGCGCTTGCTGCCTCGTTAGGCCAACGATAGGGATGCACCATGAGTAAGCAAGCAAGGGATCAAGACCTTTATCAAGGCAGTGACCAAGTCCAATATCAAGAACGTGCGCACTTTAAACGCAGTATGGATACGCGCCATTTGGTGATGCTGTCATTGGGTGGGGTAATTGGCACCGGGTTGTTCTTGAGTTCTGGTTATACCGTGCAACAGGCCGGGCCTATCGGTGCTGTTTTGGCCTACCTGGTAGGCGGCATCGTCGCTTGGTTAGTGATGATGTGCCTGGGTGAGCTGGCCGTGCATATGCCGGAGTCGGGCGCTTTCAGCGCCCATGCCAGCCGTTATATCGGCCCCGGCACCGGCTACATGGTGGCCTGGATGTACTGGCTTACCTGGACGGTGGCGCTAGGCTCAGAGTTCACCGCCGCAGCGGTGTTTATGGGCCGCTGGTTTCCCGATATCCCCGGCTGGTACTGGAGTGGGCTGTTTGCGGCAATCGTCTTTGGCGTCAATGCGTTTACCACGCGCTTCTTTGCCGAGTCTGAATTCTGGCTTTCATTGATCAAGGTGATCGCGGTGGTGGTGTTTGTGCTGGTGGGCGCGGTGGCGATCATTGGCTGGGTGCCGCTGCATGACGCCGCTGGTGCGCAGGTTGCCTCGCCAGGCCTTTCGGCGTTATGGGGAGAAGGCGCCATGCCGCCCAGCCTGCTGGCCATTGGCACTACCTTACTGGCGGTAATGTTTGCCTTTTCTGGCACCGAGCTGATTGGGATTGCCGCTGGGGAAACCGTCGATCCGGGCCGCAATGTGCCCAAAGCCATTCGCGCGACACTGTGGCGGTTGATCCTGTTTTTTGTCGGCACCATCGTCGTGATTGCGGCGCTGTTACCTCAGGATCAGGCCGGGCTCAGTCAAAGCCCCTTTGTGGCCGTATTCCAGCGCCTTGGCGTACCGGGTGCCGCCGATATTATGAACTTTGTGATCATCACTGCGTTGCTCTCAGCAGCGAATTCTGGACTTTATGCCTCTTCGCGCATGCTGTGGACGCTCTCTGATCAGGGCACTTTGCCGAAGTCATTGAGCCGACTCAACAAGCGCGGCATCCCGATGAATGCCGTATTACTGAGCATGGTGGGTGGCCTAGGCGCGCTGTTTTCCAGCGTTTATGCGCCTGAAACCGTCTATCTGGTATTGGTCTCGATTTCCGGTTTAGCCGTGGTGGTGGTCTGGATGGCCATTGCGCTCAGCCAGTTCAACTTCCGCCGCCATTACCTGCGTGGAGGAGGGCAGTTGAAGGATCTGGTCTATCGTACGCCGTTCTACCCCTGGGTACCGCTCACTGCATTTGCAGCCTGCTTGGCGGCGTGCATTGGCATCGCCTTTGACCCGCAGCAACGTGTCGCGCTCTATTTCGGTGTGCCTTTTATTGGCCTGTGCTACCTGGTGCACTTTGCGCGCCACCGTGCGGCCTCCCAACGTTCTGAATATTCGCCCAACGCCATTGAGGAAAAGACCGTATGAGTGCGCCTATGAATGAGTTGAATCCGATCAAAGCTCTCTTGGTGCAAGTGCCCTTTATGGTCATCGACGGTGCCTTGGCCACCGAGCTTGAAGCGCTAGGCTGTGATCTTAATGATGCGCTCTGGTCGGCGCGCCTGCTGGCCCAGGCACCGGAGAAGATCCGTCAGGTTCACCAGGCCTACTTTGCGGCCGGAGCCGACTGCGCGATTACCGCCAGCTACCAAGCCACGGTGCCAGGGTTTATGCAGGCAGGGCTGACGGCAGAAGAGGCGCGGGCGTTAATTCAGCTATCGGTCACGCTGGCCCAGCAGGCGCGGGATGCGGTTTGGCAGCCGGGGCAAATTGACCGGCCTAAGCCATTGATAGCCGCATCCGTCGGCCCGTATGGCGCCTACCTAGCCGACGGCAGTGAGTACCGTGGCGGCTATGATCTGGATCGTACCGGGCTGGTGGCGTTTCACCGCGAGCGGTTTGAGCTGCTGCTGGCCGCAGGTGCTGATCTATTGGCCGTCGAAACGTTACCTTCCCTTGAAGAGGCGCTAGCGATCACCGATCTGCTGGCCGAGCACCCAGGTGCCCAGGCCTGGATCACTTTCTCAGCAAAGGATGGCCAACATATTAGCGATGGAACGCCTATCGCAGAATGTGCCGCCGCTCTGGCCAACTGCCCAGGAGTGGCGGCGATTGGTGTGAACTGCACGGCGCTTGCTCACATCGAATCATTGATTCAGGAAATCCGTCGTGAGTGTGATCTGCCGATATTGGTGTATCCCAATTCAGGGGAAGTCTACGACCCAGTGACCAAAACCTGGCACTCCGCTACATGCGACCATAACGTTACCGGCCCTTCGGGCTTGGAGCAAGGGGTTGAGCAGTGGCTGGCAGCAGGTGCATCAGGCATTGGCGGCTGCTGCCGAACATCACCAAGCGACATTCAATCGCTGGCGGAGTGGCGGCGTTCTCGCTAGCCGAGGGCAGCAAGAATCTCTATGAGACGCTAAAGTGATCGCCGTATTCGCTGCCTAGGTGCCAAGGTGGGGCGCCCTATCCAAAACATCAAAGTGATCCTGCCCAGTAACGGTCGGCACTAGAGATTTACTCAACACTAGCGCTGGCCTGAGCTTTGTGGCAAAAGTAGAAGGCAAGCTTGAGGGAACAATTATGGCGGGCCACGATGGCAAGCGTGGTTATGTTCAGCGCTTGTCGGTGGTGTACTCGCATCGTCGAAGGGGCATAGCAACAGAGCAGGTAAACCTTTGCCTAGAAGCCCTTAAAAACGATGGAATACTAAAATCGCACCTGATGATTCTTCCCCAGAACAAAGCCGCCCAGAAGTTCTGGGCAAGCCAGGGTTGGGCGTACCGATCTGACGTTTTGCTCTACTCGTTTGTTAGCGGGGATAATTTAAATATTTAGGCCAGGACGGTCATGTTCTTGCCGACCCCCTATTGTTATTTGTACTATTGAAGTCCTTTTCACGCTAAGTAAAGGTAGTTGTCCAATGAGCCATTGATGCCCGCCGTTGCAATAACGGCCAGTCTCCATTAGCCCCTGACCCAGGGGGAGTACTTGGCATCTATGGAATCACCTATGACCACTACCCATCTCACCTTAAAGGGTGTCTCCTACGTTTTGCCGGATGGCAGGACGCTCTTTACCGATCTTTATGAACAGTTCGACACACGCCCCACGGGGCTGGTGGGCCGCAATGGGGTCGGCAAAACAGTCTTAGCCCAAATTCTCGCGGGCTTGTTGCAACCTGCCAGCGGCCACTGTCAGCGCCCCGACAACGTGCATTACCTTGCCCAGCAAGTTGCCCAACTAAAGGAGGCGTCTGTTGCTGATCTCGCGAATGTGCGAGCAACATTGGATGCGCTGGCGCGAATTGAAACTGGCAGCACGGCACCAGAGGATTTTGAGGCAGTCGATGATCGTTGGGATTTGCCCCAGCGGTTTCGCCATGAGCTTGATCGCAATGGCTTGGGCTATCTTGAAGCCACTACCCCGGCCAGCACACTGAGCGGTGGGGAAGCCATGCGGATTGCCCTAATGGGCGCCATGCTCTCGGATGCCAATTTCCTGATTCTTGATGAGCCAAGCAACCATCTCGACCGACCCAACCGTCAAGCACTTATTGAACAGCTGCAGCGCTGGCCGCGTGGACTGATCGTGGTCAGCCATGACCGCCAACTGCTAGAGTCCATGGAGCGCATTGTGGAGCTTTCACCCTCAGGGCTACACAGTTACGGTGGCAACTACACCTTCTATGCCGAAGCGAAAGCTCACGAGCAGCAAACTGCGATTGACCAACTCAATCAACATAAGCTGGAGCGCCAACGCCAGGAACGGGCAATGCGCAAGCAGCGTGAACGACAGGAGAAACGGCAAGCCCGCGGTAACCGGCAGGGCAAGGAAGCCAATCAGACCAAGGTAATACTGGATGGCCAGAAAGAGCGAAGCGAAAACTCCACCGGCGCGCTGCGCCAAAAGCAGGCGGCCAGCCGTGAACAACTTAACCAGCGCGTGCGGGAAGCCGCAAAGCAGGTTGAAGACGCAGCGCACTTCACCCTGCATGAAATACCCGTTAATCAAGTCGCCAAGCGCTGTTTGGCAGAATTGGAAAGGGTAGAGCTACCGTTTGTTAAGGGTGCCACTCGTCGCATTAGCCTAATACTGAGAGGGCCGCAGCGCATCGGTATCATCGGCCCCAACGGCTGTGGTAAATCTACGCTGCTTCGCGTGCTAGCGGGCCAGATGGAGCCATTAGCCGGAACCTGCAAGGTGACCCCAGAAAGTGCTTATCTCGACCAGCGATTGGAAAATCTTGAGCCCGAAAAGAGCGTGCTCGAACAGCTGCAACTGGCTAACCGTTCAATGACAGAAGGTGAGCTGCGCATGCTACTGGCCCAACTAGGCCTGGACACGCATAAGATCACCACGCCCAGCGGTCGACTAAGTGGAGGTGAACGCCTAAAAGGAGCACTGGCTTGCATCCTCTACGCAGACTCGCCCCCGCAACTGCTACTACTCGACGAGCCCAATAATCACCTCGACCTGCCATCCGCACAAGCACTGGAAGCCCTGCTGCGCAGTTACCAGGGTGCGTTAGTGGTGGTATCCCACGACGACGCCTTTCTGAAAAATCTAGCGCTAACAGACCGCTTACTGGCAACTGAGCAGGGCTGGTTCCTGGAGCCGGTTTGAAGTGTTATCAGGCGAAAGAGCCGGGCAACACAGTATAAGAATCAATGGGCAGTACCGCCTTTGTTTTAAGTGGACTGAGGCTGGGCCTGATGAGGTCGAATTAGTCGATTATCACTAACAGGAGACTAAAAGGAGAAAGCTATGATTCGTGTACCCACACATCGCGAACCGACACACCCCGGCGAAATGTTACTGGAAGAGTTTTTGCAGCCCATGGACATTACCCAGCGTGAGTTGGCCGCTGCTATCCACGTTCCTTACCAGCGGATCAATGAACTGGTGAATAAAAAGCGGGATGTTACGCCCGGCACGGCACTAAGGCTGGCACGGTTTTTTGGTGTTTCAGCAGACTTTTGGCTGAACTTACAGATGCGCTGGGATCTCTTTAAAGCAGAGCAGTTAGAGCATGAGGATCTCTCTAGTATCCAGCATTGGCAGAAGATGGCGTAGCCCTAAGCATCATGGCATGCTTAGGTGGATGCTGGATATTATCGGCAGCTTTATGCTTGGCTGGAGCCTGCTGATCGCCATGACACTATTAGGGCTACTGATGACCGTCCAACGCAAAGGAGACGTTAATGAAAGCCATCGTGTTTGACGTGTTCGGCACTATTGTTGATTGGCGTTCCAGTTTGATTAATCAATTCAGGGCATTAGAGAAGGAGTTGGGAATTGAGCTGCCCAGTGAAGCGCTGACGGATCAATGGCGTCAGCATTATGCGCCGTCGATGGATCGGGTGCGTAAGGGCGAAATCCCATGGACGGGGTTGGATGATCTGCACCGGGAAAGCCTGGTCAAACTACTCAAGCAACATGGGGTGACGCTAGACGAGGCGACCATTGATCGCGTTAATCACTTTTGGCACCAGTTAGATCCCTGGCCGGATGTTCAGCTTGGCCTCCAACAATTGAAAGAGCATTACATCATCGCAACCCTGACCAATGGCAATTTGTCGTTAATGGTGGACGTTGCCCGCTATGCCAAACTGCCATGGGATATGGTGTTTTGCGCTGAGTTATTCCAGCACTATAAGCCTGACCCAGAGGTCTATTTAGGCGCTTGCCACTTGCTGCGCCTGCCGCCTGAAGAGGTGATGCTATGCGCAGCGCACAATTACGACCTGGGGGCTGCCCGTGCATTGGGAATGAAAACGGCGTTTATACCCCGCCGTACAGAATATGGCCCGGAGCAGCGCAAGGATTTAGCAGCAGAGCAAGCCTGGGATGTGGTGGCTGAGGATCTCGTTGAGTTGAGCGAGAGTCTAATAGAGTGAGCCAATATCCAAAGACCTCAATGTTGTACTAGCACACGCTACGTTATTTGCAGAGCGGATTCGAGCCCAAGGTGGTTAACGAAGGGGGTGAAGTTGCGATCTAGCCTTGTTTTCTATACGGCAAGGCCGTATATTTAGATGATGTTATTCATCGAAACTTCTACGTTCACCAAGCTGCTACCAAGCTACCTCACGGATGAGGAGTACCGTGGGCTGCAAACGTATTTGTTGCAGAAACCGGATGCAGGCGACCTCATCAAAGGCTCCGGTGGTGTTCGTAAAGTTCGCTGGTCATCAACAGGTTCGGGAAAGAGCGGCGGTATCAGAGCTGTCTATTATTGGAAGAAATCTGACCACGAGATATGGATGCTCACGCTGTACAGTAAAACGGAGCGCGCCAGTATTCCTGGGCACATGCTCAAGCAGATAGCGGAGGCAATCAAAAATGGTTGATAGAAACCTTGGAGCAGAGATTCTCGACGGGATTAATGAGATTAAACAGTTCAAGAAAGGCAGAGTTGCGCTGCGAACTAATGAGTTAGCAGCGCCTTCACCCCCCAAAATGATTCGGTTGAAACTGAAGCTCTCTCAATCAGCTTTTGCGGGGCTGCTGGGGGTAAGCATACGTACGCTTCAGGACTGGGAGCAAGGTCGAAGAGAGCCACAGGGCCCGGCGGTTGCTCTTTTGCGTATTGCTGAGCAACGCCCGGAAGTCTTTGGTCAACTTCGCTGATCAGACAGCCATCCACCTTATGACGCAGTAAGCTGAGGCTCATCCGCCCCCACCGCGTCACGCAACGTTTCAGCGAAGCTTGCCAGGGCGGGTGTCCAGGTCTCGGGTTCGAAGGCGGCAAAGTAAGTATCGACATTGGCGATGGACGAGGGCAGTTCCAGGGTGTGAATCCCGAACCGGTGTTGGTGGGCTTCGACTGTTCCGCGGGGTAACACCGTGTACCCCATTCCAGCCGCGACACAGCCTAGCATCGCGTCCAGTGAACCAAACTCGAATATCCGTCCGGCATTCACGCCGTGGGAGGCCAGCAATAGCTCGATACGTTGGCGGTAGCTACACCCTTGGCGAAACGCCAGGAAGGCCGACGTCAGCAGCTCCTGAGAAGAGGGCATCGTCGTCATCGGCGTTGAACCCACCAGCACAAGCTGCTCGCTGAAAGCCTTGAGCAAGTGATAGCGGCTATGCTCAAGTCGCCCGGCCACAAAGACACAGTCCACCTGCCCGTCTAGCAACCACTCGACCAGTTCCGCCGTTGGCCCGGTTTTGATCTGGATATCAACGTCAGGCTGCGCTGCGTGGTACGCCGCCAGTATCGGCGGAAGGCGTATAGCTGTGGTGGTTTCCATGGCGCCAATACGTAGTCGGCCACACGCCTTCTCCTGGCCCTTGAAGAGCGATACCGCTTCATCGTGGGCCGTCAACATGCGTTCAGCGTACTCCACCAATGCCAAACCAGCGCTCGTAGGGCGAACGCGGCCCGCACGCTGAATAAGCTGCACGCCTAGCTCATCCTCAAGTTTCTTGATATGAGCCGTTACGTTGGATTGCACCGTGTGCAGTTGATTTGCCGCCGCCACGAAACTGCCCGTTTCGGCTACAGCCATAAACAGCCGCAGCGATTTAAGTTGCATGGCCCACCTCCCCGTCGATAATCGTCAAGCTGTGGCTATCTCAAAAAAAGATAGTAGCGATCATTACTAGTCGTTTCTAGTAAACGCTCCTCCGCGCGTAGTCTTTCCCTGTACAAACGAGCTGCCAATCCTGCTCGAGGCAGCACGAAAGGGGCATGACATGATTAACAGCAAAGACCTACCGGCCTTGATGACAGGGATAATGGCAACCTTGGCGGGCATTGGCATTGCGCGCTTCGCCTACACGCCGCTACTGCCTGCGATTATTCAGGAAGGCTGGTTCACCGCCAGCCAAGGTGCTTATCTCGGGGCCGCTAACCTGCTGGGCTACTTTGTCGGCGCGCTCTCCGCCCACGCCTTGAGTGAGCGCTTTTCTCCTAGGCTGGTAATCGGCACAAGTTTCGCGGCTATCGCCCTTAGCTTTATGCTTTGCGCTGGCGCGGGCAGTTTTGCTTGGTTCTTCTTCTGGCGATTAGTCTCCGGCATTGCCGGGGCCATTTTAATGGTGGTTGGCCCATCGCTAGCGTTGGCGGCCACTCCGCCTGAAAGGCGAGCTAGCGTTGGTGCCATGGTGTTTACTGGTATTGGTTTGGGCGCGCTGCTTTCAGCTTTCATCGTGCCTGTGCTTCTTGAGTTAAGCCTAACGGTAACCTGGGGCACGCTGGGGTTGCTTTGCATCGCGGCTGGCCTTTTAGGCGACTGGGGTGTTAACCATTTACATGTAGCCCCACCTTTGGCAGCTAGCCCAACGGCCAATAGTCAGAAGGAAGTTGCGGGAGTAAAGCTAGTGGTGCTGCTGGTCATAGGCGCCTATGCCCTGGACGCGATTGGCTTTGTACCCCATACCGTGTTCTGGGTGGACTATCTCGCCAGGGAAAGCGCCCTGGGTAATCACGCAGCTTCCTTGCAGTGGGGCATCTTCGGTTTAGGCGCCGTATGTGGGCCGCTAATGGTGGGTGCCTTGGCGCATCGAGTGGGTTGGCATCGTGGCTTGGCGATCGCCTTTGTGGCGAAGGCTGCCGCTGTGTCGCTGCCGGTATTTTCGCTAGCGTTCCTTAGCCAATCGATATCCTCTTTCATGGTGGGAGCAATGATCCCCGGCATAGTCGCGTTGATCTCTGGCCGTCTTGCTGAATTAGTAGGCCCGACCGCCCACAAGAAGCTCTGGGGGAAAGCCACCGCCTCCTTTGCAGCCGCCCAGGCAGTAGCCGGCTATGCCATGTCGGCGCTTTATGGTACCTGGGGCACCTACGCGCCGCTATTTGCCATCAGCGGCTTTATGTTAGCGGTAGGCTTTTTATTGGTGCTGCTAAGCCGTGGCGTACAGCAGCGCCACGGGCACCTTTCGACTTAGCATTAACCCCAGCAATCTACATCACACCAAGGGAGGCAATAATGGAACTCTACCTCAACGCCACATCACCCTATGCGCGCCTGGCGCGAATCGTTTTACTGGAAAAAGGATTAGCGGAAAGCGTCACGCTAAAGTGGTGCGACCCCTGGGCAGACGATGCCGATCTATTGAAAGCCAACCCTGCCGGGCGTATTCCCGCGCTGATAACGGAGGAGGGCACTACGCTAAGCGAGTCACTGCTGATTGCCGTTTACCTGGATGGCGTAAGCCCTAACAAGCTGGTGATTCCTCAAGACCGTTTGGCTGAGGTGCTGCATCTGGCGGGGTTGGGCCAAAATCTGATGGATGCCGCGTTCAACACCGTGATTGCCAGAAAGCATTACGGCAACGAGATAGACGAGAGCGAGCTGGGGCAGCGGCGTTCGAGAGCCATACAGCGGTTACTGAAACAGTTGGACGGTGAGCTTGGCGAAAAGCAGCAGGTCTCAACCATTAACCTGGGTGAAATCGCCATTGCGGTGGCGCTTGATTATCTCGCCTTCAGGCTTCCAGAGGTGAACTGGAAAAAAGACTACCCACAGCTTCAGGTTTGGCACGCTGGCGTTACTGCGCGCGAGAGCTTTCAGCAGACGGCTTTCGGTTAGGGCTTGCTATCAGGAGAAGTGGGGTAAAGTTTGCTTAGTGCTGGCTGGATCTCAGCTCGCAACTTTTCCACTTCTTCAACCGGAAACTCTTCAATATCCGCGATCATTTGATCGTCCATTTCGGTGCGAGCAATCAGCTTACGGGCTGCGTTGCGTTTGCCTTCCAAAGTGCGCAACTCAGCTTCCTGGTGCGATCCACCAAGTATTGAAACTCCTGCAGTATGTAGAGAAGTACTCTCTGGATGACGCCTATCTGGGTACACCGCCCATTCGAAGTCAAACTTTGTTCCTAAGCATTAAAGAACAAGTCATATGGACAAATCATTCTTCGGTGCTAGTCTGAATACTAGAATATTAATAACACCATAATGACACGGCTCATACGCAGGGAACGCGCAGGGCCGCCGAACTCCGACTCACTTTACTCCCGCACGACCGTCTAGGGCGGGTGAGTAGCCACCCCCCCCCCCTGGAGCAGAGCAGAACCGAATGAATGGCGTACGGCTACGTTCATTACCTTAGGAAACAGCGAACAAAAATAGCAGATCAAGAATAACAAGAGGGAGTTGAAATCATGCCTACCCAACAACCGAGATATACCCCTGCTGTACTCAAAAAGCCTGCGAATTACGGCGTTCTGGAACAGCTGGCGGGAACTTGGGTTAACTATAACCCAGACAACAACAAGACCAGATGGGGGTTGCACACCACGTGCCTGCCTTCCCCAGGAACCAACTCCGAAACCATTCCCGGCAAGTTTCATTTTCTCTGCCAAGACTACAAGGAGGAGCTTACCTTTACATTAGTACCCGGCGGAGTACGCAACCGCGGTGGCGCCAACGAGCAGTTCAGCGGAGCGGTAAAGTACGAACAGAGTATCCATGATCTCGATGGCAATCTGCTTCATGACGAAAACGGTATGTACCTCTGGCTGAGTACTCTTTATAACCATCCCGCCGATGACGACTCCATCATGACCGATATCGGTTATCCCGAACTAGCGGCGGGCGCCGGCTCCGACGGCCCGGTGTATGTGCCGCCCTATACGGTCTCCCGCAGCGGTACGATTCCCCATGGCAGCACTGTGCTGTTGCTGGGTACAGACTCTGAAAAGAACGGGAACCCGGAATTTCCCCATGGCACAGCCGCCTGGGATCCCAATCATCTGGCCATCTCTCCAAGTATGGGGCTGGCAGGCACCACCGCCGACACTCCCATTAATCTCGATGAACCGGCACCGGCCTGGGTTCACGACCCCAGTCTGGCGGAGAGAGACCCAAGCGGCAATAGAACCTACACACAGCGCATTCTGGCGGACGATCACTACCCCTACTCGGTGCGTCCCGATCTTCGCTTGCGCGATGCTATTCAGGATCAGGAGATCAAAAGATTCGTCCTGATTGAGATGCGCACCCGGGAGACCGGCGGATCCGAGGGTGGACTACTGAACACCCCATTCGTAGAGCGATTCGCCCGCGTAACCGAGATGAACTTGCGGATGTGGATCGAGACGGTCATTGAAAACGGCGAGGAAGTTCTGCAGTTGCAGTACGAGCAGATTCAGTATTTTGAATTTCAATTCGGCACTGATGGCGGCACGACCCGCTGGCCACACATTCAGATCAACACTTTACGCAAAAAAGCGTAACAGTACGCCTGGCCGCACGGAGCCTCGACGCTGTTAATGACGGCAGGTGTCGAATTCCCTCCATCTGCCGCGGAAACAGGCTCATCGGGGTAACGAAACATAAGGAGATGAAAACCATGGCGCCATCAGATACAGCGAGAGAGAACGTTTCTCCAGGCCTGTTCGACAGGCTTACAAGCACCAGTAAACCCGCATTGCAGGATCTCCAGGAGGCGGCGCAGCTCGCTTTACAGGTGGAATTTACCACCATACCTGTCTACCTCTCGGCACTCTATTCCATTTCAGACACCGGGAGCCACGTCTACCAGACCCTGCGCAGCGTTGCGATGGAGGAGATGTTTCATGTCAACCAGGCGGCCAACATCATCGTTGCCTTGGGCGCGCTGCCCAAATTTACTGGTGATGCGGTGCCTACTTTCCCCGGCTATCTGCCACAGGCCAACCCAAAGACGACCCCTATGGTCGGCCTGTTTCGTGCATCCCCCGATGTATTCGCCAATGTCTTTGCCGCCATTGAAAGCCCGTCGCAGTACGGCGCGCCTCCTCAGGGCGACAACTACGACAGCATCGCGCAGCTGTACGGCGCCTTGGTCTCGGCGGTGGATGCCTATCCCGGAAACCCCTTCAGTACAACCGGTGTTCCTGGTCGGCAAAGAACCAATATCTATCTCGGCAAATTTGGCGGTAATGTCAACGAAGTGATGGACAAGGAGAGCTTCCACGCGGCGGTAAACGAAATCGTTGAGCAAGGAGAAGGAACCGTTCCCCCTGAAAAGCCCCTGGTGCCGGTTGAGAGCTTTGGTACTTACAACCACTATGGCAAGCGCACCGATGGCACCTACGGGCCCATCCTCGGCACCCCGTACGAGCTGAGCCACTTCCTCAAGTTCCGCGAGGTTTCGCTCGACAGCGCTAATTTTCCGGCGACGCTCCCCATTATCTCCAATCCCGATAGCAGCGACTACACCAACCCGCAGGCTAAACGGCTGTCTGACAGCTTTGATGATCACTACAGCCTGATGCTGCACGCCTTCGAAGCCACATTCAAGGCTGGCGACTCCGACCCTTACTTCAGTGTCGTCCTGTCAATCATGCACCGGGTGCTGCCGCATCTCGCCAGAGCGTTGATGTCTACCCCGGCCTTTGCCGACGGCGACAGCTCCGTTGGCCCCAATGCCGCACCAGCATGGCGCTACAGAAGCGATACCAAGCGCACCTTTGGGGAACTGACGCAGGAGCTTGAAGACGAGCTCGATCAGCTGTCGACATCACCCAGGGAAAACGCGTTGCGCACGCACCTTAAGACAGCCTTGGCAGGCGACAAGGAGATTTTGACGTCAGCCAAAGCGTTAGGCTTGTAATGGGCTAAAGTTGAAAGGAAATCATCATGACTGACTACAAAATTTACCCGCCTATTGGCATCGCCCGTGTGGGGAACGCACCGGAAAAATGCTATATCGGCCCCGAGACATATCGCGGTCTGCCCATTAACCCTGACGGAAGAGACTTCACCCAGGATGACTTCCGGGATGAGCAGGGACGCATGTGCCGCCAGGCTGCGCGCTTTCATATTTTTCACGGCGACGAAGAGATCACCCTGGATACGCCCGGAGTAAAGGCGATCACCTGGACCGTGCACATGGCGAACAAGAAAGCCAGTTGGTATGAGTTCGCCACCAACGAGGGAGAGCAGGGTTACGCCAGCAATCATCCCTTGCGCAACGCCGATGTGCAGGATCGACACCGCTTGATTATTGACCCGGGGCCACGCCAGATCAGCGGCGCCGATGCCGCCCCCGTCCACATGGATCGCAATACAATTCCCGAGGGCTATAAGGGCGCAAACTTCCCTACGGGCATTCTGTATCCCAACCGGGAGTGTATCGACACTTTAGGCGAGCTGCGTACCGACGCAGCCGGTCGCCTGCTGGTGTTGGGCGGTTTGGGTGTTTCCGGAACCGAAGATGAAAGCGCCGTGATCAAACAGTACGCTAATAATGATGGTTGGTGGGACGACACCGGTGACGGCCCCGTCAGCGCGGTAATCGAGTGGGACAATGGCAGCAGCAACCCGGTTGATCCGGCCTGGGTGTCTGTGGCGCCGCCTTCCTATGCACCAGAGATCGCCAACCTGGTAACGCTCTGGGACACCATCTTCGACAGCGCTGTGCGCGCTGGACACAACCCACAGATAAATAATCAGGGTATATGGCAAAGCGGCCCAGATGGCTACAAGCCCAACTTCCAGAGCGAGATAAAACCACTACTGGAGCGGGCCACCACCTACAGCTGGGTTGCGGCAATTCCTCCCAAACCCCACAGCTTCGACATGGAGATGCTGGGTGCAGTACCGGACCATGAGGATCACTACCGTGGTCTGCGCAATTGGATACTGGATGTCCTACGACCACCGGCAGCTGAGAACACCATTATCTCCGGGCGGGGTGCCACCATGATGCCCTACCTGGCGGGAGATAACTGTCTTATCGGTGGGACGTTTACATCTACTTATCTGCGTTTGACAGATACCCAGTTCTTCTTTGTTCAACAGTGGGCGGCGGGGCACTTTGTCAACGAGCCTGTTGCCGATAGTGGCCCTCAATCACTGACGCGCAATGTTCTGGAAAACTGTGTAGGGGGCGCGTTTTCTCCCGGTATCGAGCTCACCTGGATCACCCGCAATCGAGCCATCTACAATCATGACGACCCTTTCCGTATTAACACCGCACCGCCCACCGAAGGGCCACTCAACCTGGGCTTTACGCCAACTGCGATGGAGCCCGGGGATCTCACTCGCTATATGGCCATACCCTGGCAGGCAGACTTCAATGAGTGCTCCTCACAGCCCATCGGTGAACGAGTGTTGTGGTGGTGGCCCGCACAGCGGCCTGAATTCGTCTACCTGGAACCGCAACCTCAAGGAGTACGCCAAGCGACTCTGTCGGTACCGGATGAGCAGACGGGAGGGCAGGTTGCGTGGATTGGTACCGATTTCGATCAGATGCGGGGAGATTTCATCTCCTTTGCCGACGACGTACAGATGGTGCAGTACTGGTCGCGACTGGGTTTCGTGATGGAAAAAGAGGTTCAAGGAGAGCGCCGCTTTGTGGAGGTTGCACGCACCTTACCCCGACCTTTCACACCGAATGGCAGCTGACTTCGATCTCGTTATCCTCGGCGCTGGCCCTGCCGGTTGCGCCACGGCTCTCGCCGCGATAGCGGCGGGGGTCGAGCGCGTGGCGATACTGGACAGGCCCGCCAGGCAGGCCTTCAAAGTGGGGGAATCCGCAGCGCCTGACGTAGTTGCCAAATTGAGGCTGCTGGGTATATCGGATGACCTTGAAGCGAGAGGGCACCGGCCCTACTACACCAATCTCTCCCTATGGGCAGGAGAGCGCAGGTTCGACGATTTTCTCCATCGCTCGACCGGGGATGGCTGGCATCTTGATCGGGAGCGCTTTGACGAAGATCTGCGTCAAGCTAGCTGTGAGAGAGGTGCGCAACTACTAACGCCAGCGGTGTTGGAATCTCTACGCTGGGATAGTAGTGAGTGGCAACTGCAAATAACGCATCAAGACAAACAGCACCTACTAAGTTGTCGTTACCTCGTCGACGCTTCTGGGCGCGGAGCTACTCTCTGTAGGCGACTGGGGGTTGAGCGAAAGCGTCTCGACGATCTGGTGGCGGTGGCGTGTAAATGGCCCAATGCCGGCCGGCTGGAAGGTATCACTTTGGTGGAGTCGGTGGCCGACGGCTGGTGGTACGCTACCGGTTTGCCCGATGGTTCAGCACTGTTGGCGTTGATGTCGGATGCATCCGTTGTGCGCCAGAAGGGATTACGAAATCACGAAGCATTCTATGCGCTCTGGGGCCAGACAGAAGAGCTACAACAACGGCTGCAACCTTTCCGTCAGTACGCACTCTCACTTACCTGCTTTGCCGCCTACAGCGGTTTTGTTACCCAAGCAGCTGGGCCGGGCTGGATCGCAGTGGGCGATGCCCTGGCTGCCTTTGATCCTTTGACCTCTTCGGGAATTTCCAACGCACTGGGCGATGGCCTAGCGGCGGCACCGGTAATCACCGATTGGCTGAACAGGCATGACCTGCAAGCGGCAGAACAGTATGCGCATCGGGCAAACAGAGGAATTAACCGATTCCTCAAAGAGTGGCAAGGCCAATATAGCTTGGAGCGACGGTGGTCGAATCATCCATTTTGGGCTCGTCGTCGTGAACTTGGTTACTCCGGTTAGTTGTATGGCTTTTCGCTCGATGCAAGTGAGTGACTATGGCCGGGGAGGGGGCTTGTCTTGAAAATTTCGGCCAAGCCTACGTCGGGCGCTGGGAAGGCAAACATCTCTAGCAACTAAAGTGAGCTTAGTGCTGGATCTCAGCCCGCAACGTTGCCACTTCGTCAACCGGCAGTTCTTCAATATCCGCGATCATTTGATCGTCCATTTCAGTGCGAGCTATCAGTTTACGGGCCGCGTTGCGTTTGCCTTCCAAAGCGCGCAGCTCGGCTTCCTGGCGTCCTTTCTCAATGCCAAGTTTCTCGCCTTTCTCAATACCCAGTCGCTCAATTGTGTTGACGTAAGGCATATGCTTCTCCTCCTGATGGCATGGCTTATGACTCTTCCAACTCATGGTGAACTCTTGTTAAAAGCGACACTAATGCTTCGACATCGGCATCACGTGTTCGCCATGATGAGACACTGATACGTAGGGCAAGCCGTCCCTGCCAAATTGTTCCCCCGAACCAAGCTTCACCGGAATCCTGCACTTTAGTGAGAACGGCCTGTGTTTGCTGATCCGTCGTGCAGCGGAAAAGAACTTGGTTGAGCACTACTCGGTTAAGCACGCTAAAACCTGCCTCTGATAGGCCATCGGCGATTCGGCGTGCTTGAGTGCAGTGTCTTTCAACTAAATCCGCAATGCCACTGCGTCCCAAGGTTCGTAGTGCTGCCCATACAGGGATCCCTCTGGGGCGACGGGAGAACTCTAGGGTTAGGTTCTTCTGCGCATCTTTGCTAGCACTGGAATAAGCCGCGTCACTGTTCATTGCGGCTGCAAGAGCGTTTGCATCTCGACAGATTGCCATTGCACAGTCATAGGGCGTGTTTAGCCACTTGTGCGCGTCGGTAGTCCAGCTATTTGCTAGCTCAATGCCATCGGTCAAATCTGCCAGTGAAGATGCTCTGGCCCAGAGGCCGAAGGCACCATCAATATGTACCCAGGCACCTGCTTCTTTGGCAATAGGGATGTTCTGGGCAAAAAGATCGAACTCTCCCGTATTTACCTCGCCCGCTTGTAGACAAAGAATGGTGGAGTCATCTAACGAAGGAAGCCGAGAGGCATCCACTTGTCCATGATCGTTAACAGGCGCGTAGACGATTCGCCCCAGCCCAAACCCCAGTACTCTAAGGGCCTTTTTGACGGTAATGTGAGCCAGCTCAGAAATGACGACTTTGATCTCTGGTGCGCCTATCAGCCCATGTTGGTCAAAGTCCCAACCTTGGCGCGCCAACAGCGTTCGCCGAGCAGCAGCCAGCGTGCTGATGGTGCAGGCTGTTGCACTGGTACCAAAGCCCACCGCGCTCTCGCGTGGCAGGTCGAGAGCATCCAGCACCCATCGGCCAGTGATACGTTCCAAGGTGGCTGACACTGGTGAGTTGTCGAAGGTCGACGCGCACTGATCCCAAGCCAACATAAGGCGATCAGCAGCGGCTGCGATGGGCAGAGAGGCGCCTATCACAAAGCCGAAGTAGCGTGGACTATTGGATGCTGTTGTCGCTGGTGACCCAGTATCGTCTAGAAGCGCTAGCGTATTCTCAGCGGGGAATCCCTGCATCGGCAGCGGCTCATCAAATGCTTCCAGTGCCGAGATGGCTGCTTTCGAGGGGAAGACCCGTTGAGTAGCATTCTTTGAGAGATAGCGTCGCCCGCGTGTATCAGCGTTAGCTTGCAAGTCTACTTCATTCATCATGGCCTCCTGATTATTGTCTTTGTGTCATGCAGCTTCAACTGGCATATAACGCCGGGACGTGACCCAAAACGCTAGCGCCAATAGGCTTAGCGAAGCGCCTAAAATGCACACACCCTGCCAACCTGCATGAGCATAGGCGGTTGTCGTGCTGATGGCGCCTAAGCCACTGCCGATGGCATAGAACAGCATGTATAAGCCTAATAAACGGCTATGTGCCTCAGGTCGTGTATGAAAAATCATGCTCTGATTAGTGACGTGAAGAGCCTGCCCTCCCATATCAAGCAGTACAATTCCGATGATCAGCGCCCATAGCGACCATTCCATCAATGATAGTGGCCACCATGCTAGCAGCAGCAACACCAGAGCAGCTGCACTAGTACGTTGGCCGAGCCCTCGATCTGCCCATTTTCCGGCATGAGCGGCGGCAAGGGCTCCCACTACGCCAGCTAAGCCAAAAGCGCCAATGGCCGTGTGAGAATACTCATAGGGTGGCGCACTAAGTGGTAATACCAAGGCGCTCCAGAAAACGTTAAAGGCGGCAAACATTAGCATTGCCAGCACGCCGCGAATTTGCAGCACCCGTTCTTCCCGCAGTAACACCAACATAGAGACAATCAGGTGTGAATAGCTCATGGAACCTGATGCAGCTTTAAGCGTCGGCAGCCGACGCCACAGTGGTAGTGCCACTACTAGCATTATGGCCGCAGAGCACAAGTAGACGCCTCGCCAACCGGCCAGATCGCTTACACCGCCAGCGAACACGCGGGCAAGAAGTAAGCCAATAAAAACACCTCCCTGCGCCGCACCGACAACACGTCCCCGCTCATGAGGGGCAGCAGCACTAGCCGCATAGGCAATTAACCCTTGCGTCATTGCCGTACCGAGCAAGCCAACACTCAGCATTCCTGCCAGTAGCATTGAGGTGGATTGCGACAATGCTACAACGACGAGGGAGGTCACCAACGCCAGCAACTGCATCGCCATTAGGCGACGACGATTCACCCGATCCCCGAGTGGAACAAGCAATAGCAACGCCAAGGCGCAGCCAATCTGAGTGGCAGTAATCACACCACCAACGGCTGCATGGCTAATGCCAAAGTCTAGCGCCAGAGTATCTAGCAGTGGCTGTGCGTAATAGACGTTGGCAACGCTTAAGCCACTGGCAGCGGCGAACATGAGCACTAAGCGACGCGGCATATCCGTGTGCACGACCGGTTTGCTGTTATCACCAAGCGATGCAGGCAGTGCCGAGGTCACCTTCATAACCACTTCCCCTTATTTGGTTTCAAATTAAAACTAGTTGGATAGTAGGCAGCCTGGTTTTAAAATGCAACTACTTGGGTTGCCATCAACAATTGGAGGGGAAATATCATGTCCCGCCGCAAATCCACACAGACTGAAACCTGCCCGATGGCACGTTCTGTCGATGTCGTTGGGGATCGTTGGTCGCTGCTTATTGTGCGAGATGCTTTTGACGGCATGAGAAGATTCGGCGATTTTCAGCGCAGCCTGGGTATGGCTCGTAATATTCTGGCCGAACGCCTGCGTCGGTTAGTTGAAGCGGATATCCTGGAAACTCGGCCTGCATCGGATGGTACGGCCTATCAGGAGTACGTGCTGACAGCCAAGGGCGAGAGTCTATTTCCTGTGGTGGTTGCTCTGCGTCAGTGGGGGGAGCGCTACTTGTTTTCACACAGCGAGCCGCACTCCCTGCTTATCGACAAGTCGACAGGGCAGCCTGTGCCGTATATGGTTCCGCAGGCCGGTGATGGCGATGTGCTGGCCCCAGATGACGCGATAGTAAGAAAAATTAAATAGCAACGTTGGTTTAGCCCAACAGCCATTGCCTGAAACGGTGGGTGGCATCGGCTAGGGGGCACGGAAAGTGTGATGAAGTCGGGTAGCTACAAGCATCCGTGGGAGGCAAATCTGGCGCCCAAGCGTTATTTCAGTGTTTATCTTCGAGACGCAGTTTAGCGATATCATCAATTGATAACCCAGTCGCCTCAGCAATCTGCGCATCAGTAAGCACACCAAACGCCAACAAATGGCGAACAGTATCGCGCTTGCTTTCCAAAGCGCGCTGCTCAGCTTCCTGACGCCCCTTTTCGATACCCAACTTCTCGCCTGCTAGGCGCTCTTTTTGCACCAGGTTTTCCAAGTTTTCTGCCAACATATCTTTATCCTCCACCAAACTATTGAGCTGCTCAAGATTCACCTCAGCTCCGAGCCGTTGCAGGTGACGCTTGATTCAACGTGTAATGACCTTATCAATGCGCTCTTTGTTCGGATCTGCTTGAATGATGGCTAATCAGCTGCTGTATAAACCCTGGGTAGCTAAAAACCCCTTGTAGCTGTTAGCCAGTATGGAGTGTGTCCGCCATGGGCGCTCCTTGTTCAATGTTTTAACGCGGCTGCATTGCACAACAGTATATCTAAGAATAAATAGCGGCCCTTCAACAAGCAACTATTGGCTGATGGGCGTCAATCGATATCCATCAGGCCGGAGTAGCAGCGGCTACGGGAGGGGTGGCGCCTGTGACTTCATCGCCGAGGAAAGCGTGAGAAAGTCCGCCAGCTGTTGGGTGGCACGCTTTTGTGACGCCTGAACCATCATGAGTTCCACCATTGGCAGTGCCGGAAATCCCTCTTTCTTGCCAAGAATAATATGGTCTTCAGCCAGCGCACTGGCGGGAAGCACACCGATACCAAGACCAGCCGAAACAGCGGTACGAATGTTTTCATAAGAGGCGCTGGTATAGGCGCTGTAGCCGTGT
This sequence comes from Halomonas sp. ISL-56, assembly GCF_018612805.1. Classification (NCBI taxonomy): domain Bacteria; kingdom Pseudomonadati; phylum Pseudomonadota; class Gammaproteobacteria; order Oceanospirillales; family Halomonadaceae; genus Halomonas; species Halomonas sp. ISL-56. Next base: position 64,883 of record NZ_JAGGRO010000024.1, read on the forward strand.
TTCTGGTGCTGATCCAAGGTAGCCAGCGCCGCACGGCGGTAGCAACAGCCATCCGGGAAGATGACTAACGGTACATCTGTCATGCGGTCGAAATCGTGCCGTTGTGAGGCCACCCAATGGAGAGGCTCTCGCCGCAGCAGATGGCACTGCCAGCGCGGGTCGCTTGGGGTGAAGTCTCCCGCAGACTTAAAAATGGCGAGATCAAGGCCGTTACTGTCGAGCTGGTGGAGCAGTTGCGACGAGAGGGCTGAGACGACTTCCAGGCGCAGATTGCGGTTTAGCTCGGCGCAGCGAGAAATAGCCCCATGCAGATCCAACACCTTGAAATCATCGGGAACGCCAATCAGCAGGCGACCGGCAATCTCCGGTTGCTGCATGGCACTCACCGCCTCAGAGGTACGGGCAAGTATTTCATTGGCAGCGGGTAGAAAGCGCTCACCGTCTGCCGTTAAGCCAAGGATGTGGCCTTGGCGACGTTCCAGTAACTTGCAGCCCAGTATCTCCTCCAGCCGCTTCAGGCTTTGGGTGACCGCAGACTGGCTGCGGAATAGCTGAAGCCCTGTCTGCTGAAAACCATTGCCTTCGGCTAACAGCACAAAAGCGCGCAGGTGCTCCAGGGTGACCCGCCTATCGCCCAAGGGGGAGGGTTGGCAAGCAAACACGCTCTGTCTCCATGCTAAACATTAATTTAACTAATTATGGTGGGTTAATAATTAATTTCCACTGCACGTAACTCCCATGCACCCTCTATTACGTAGTGACGCAAAAGCCAGCGGGCGCTTTTAGGGGGCTGTATGAACAATTTCGCGTTAACCGGTTTGGTGGTTATTTTTAGTATCGTTTGGAGTTCGGCATTTATCGCCGGGGCTATTGCGCTGACGGATTTTGACCCCTTTACGCTGCTCACACTCCGGTTCTTATTGAGTGCGTTACTGATGCTACCCCTTTGCCTTATCTGCGGCGGATTCCGGTGGTCAACCCATGGGGATCGCATCGCTATCCGGCGCGGATTGCTGCTCGGTGTTCTTAATAATGCCCTTTACCTGGGGCTGAGCTTTGCCGCCTTGCAAACGGTTCGCCCCCAGGTCGTTATTGTGATTGTCAGCTGCGCACCGCTGGCCACAAGTTTGCTATCGGCATGGTGGGGCGTAGAACCGCTTTCTCCAATGAAACTTCTCGGCGCGGCGCTGGGGTTAGTGGGAGTGGTGGTCATCTCTGGCGTTGCTAGTGGCATGCCAGTGGATATCGGGGGCGTACTGATGGCAACCGGCGGCATGCTCGCCTTTGCCAGTGGCACGGTTTTCTTCCGGGGCCAAGGCGCAGGCCTACCCGTCTTACAGGCCAATTTCTGGCAATCCATTGCTGGCGCCGTCGCGCTTCTCCCCATGGCAATGGCGTTCGGGCAGCCGCTTACCGTGCCTTCTATCGCCACCATGATAGCGATTACACATCTAGTACTTATCGTCACCATAGGCGGAATGAGCCTCTGGCTTGTGCTGATCCGCATCAGCGGCGCCTCGACGGCATCCAGCTACCACCTTCTTAATCCGTTCTTCGGCGTACTACTCGCTTATCTAATACTAGGGGAGCCGTTGCGCATGGCGGATTTTATTGGGGCTGGGCTGATTGTAAGTGGCCTGTTTCTGAGCACTCAGGCAAGGGCGAGAGCACCGCAGTGTTAGGACAGTTGTAGTGCATTAGAGAGCAGTGGCAAAAACATGATACAGGTCATGGCCGTAGCCTAAAGTGTGATGAGGAGAGCATGGGATTCAACGAACTTTGCTGCTAGGCTCATTTTACTAGAGCTAAAAAAGCCGCAGGGAACAATCTATGCCACAGGCACCTCGCATCGAGCTTCACCCCGCTAGCCAACGCGTGCAGATGCATGTAGATGGAAAGCTGCTTGCCGACTCCAGACAAGCCCTCGAACTCCGCGAAATTGGTAACCCGCCGCGTCACTACTTCCCACGAGAAGACGTGCGGATGGAATTGCTTACCCTTTCTGAAACGACCACCCACTGTCCGTTTAAAGGCCACACGGTGTATTTCTCGCTGGGCGACCATAAAGATATTGCCTGGAGCTACGAGCAGCCGATTGAAGGGATGGAAGCTATAACGGGTAAGGTGGCGTTTTATAAGCAAATTAGCAAATGACGCCTTTCGACCCTAAGCGCCCATACCAGCACAGTCGTTCGGCATCTAATTTTTGCTAGGTGGGATCCAGCATGAGCCAATAATGAATTCTATTTTTGTCAGAATTTTTGGATTGTATGAAAATTGAGTCGCAAATGGTGGTGTCGGCCTTTGTAGCACATTGTTGTAACTCTTTATTATTAGCTATGGTGAGGATTTATGGCGTTTAAAAAACCGTCTGCGCAAGTCCCTGTCCCGGAGAGTCCAGATCGACTTTTTCGAGATTTGCCTCGCCGCAAGCATCCGAGCCTATATGATCACCAAGGACAGGTTCTCCGCACATACGTTTCCGAGGCACTAAGAGCACCAGATGTAGCGCTCCAGTTGCCAACCGGCAGTGGAAAAACCCTCGTTGGACTATTACTAGCTGAATGGCGACGACGCAAGTACGGCGAGCGGGTAGTCTACCTTTGTCCTACTAGGCAGCTTGTGAGTCAAGTGGCTGACGAAGCATCTGACAAGTATGGACTGTCTGTTCAGGCTTTTACTGGCTCTGTGAAGAACTACACGCCCGATGCTAAAGCTGCCTATTTAGATGGAAATAAAGTGGCTGTCACAACTTACAGCAGTCTATTTAATACCAACCCGTTTTTTGAAGATCCAGATATTATCCTTGTCGACGATGCTCACGCGTCAGAGAACTATATTGCTAGTCAGTGGACAGTCCATATCAGTAGGTCTGGCGAGGATCAGAGTCTGTTCGATGCTGTCGCTAGCGTGCTTAAAAGCCAATTGTCAAAGACCAGCTATGCCCGCATGATTGGGGAAAGAGATGGATTTGACGACATGACATGGGTCGATAAGATTCCAAGCTACAAATTGTCTGAAGTCGCCCAAGAACTTCAAACAGTCATATCTCAAAATATAGGTAGAAGCGATCAGCGCCATGCTTGGAGCATGCTTGCGGATCACCTTACTGCGTGCCAGTTGTATATCACATGCTCGGAAATAATGATTAGGCCACTAATACCTCCGACCTGGACGCATCATCCTTTTGTTGGGGCGAAGCAACGAATTTTCATGTCTGCCACTTTAGGAGCCGGCGGAGACTTGGAGCGGCTCACAGGTCGCACAACCATTACCCGTTTACCCATTCCTGAGGGTTGGGATCGTCAAGGAATAGGCCGCCGCTTTTTCATCTTTCCAGAAAGATCTATGGGTGAGCAAGAAACCCTGGATCTACGCCGTTCTCTAATGCTGAAAGCAGGCCGTAGCCTTGTCTTAACACCAACCAATGGAGCCGCAGAGAACATTCAGGAAGATGTGAAATCTACGTTAAACCTTCCAGTTTTTACTGCGGTAGATCTTGAGTCTAGCCGGTCAAATTTTATAAATAAGGCAGGTGCGGTAGCTGTTATAGCAAACCGCTATGATGGAATCGACTTTCCAGATAATGACTGTCGGCTCTTGTTTGTCGAGGGTTTGCCGAGAGCTACGAATCTCCAAGAGCGGTTCCTAATGACTCGAATGGGTGCCAATCTTCTATTCAATGAACGAGTTCAAACCCGCGTTCTCCAGGCGGTCGGCAGATGTACTCGCGGACTTAATGATTATTCAGCGGTTGTGGTCACGGGGGAGGACCTTCCTGGCTACCTAACAGACCGGCGCAGACGGAAGCATTTCCATCCTGAGCTGCAAGCGGAGCTTGAATTTGGTGTGGAACAATCGAGCGAAGTCAGCGCTTCAACCATTGAAGAAAATTTCGAAATATTCCTTGAACATGAGTCAGAATGGGAGACGGCGAATGAAAGTATCCTAGAAACAAGGTCTAACGCGGTTCAAGAACCCTTCCCCGCGATGGGTGAGTTGGCTTCGGTCGTGAAACACGAAATAGTCTGGCAACAGGCAATGTGGGGGCAGGACTACCCGAAGGCATATGAGGCAGCTCGTGAAGTGCTTGGTGGGCTAAATAATCATGAGCTGCGAGGCTATCGGGCACTATGGCATTACCTTGCAGGAAGTGCAGCCGAGCTTGCATCCGCACAAAAATATGCCGACTTAGGTATGCAGGCGAAAGAGCAGTTCAGAAAGGCAAAAGACGCAGCAGCAGGTATTCCTTGGCTCGTCGAACTGGCACACGGGCGCGATGAACAGCCAACAGTCGATGAACAGAACGATACAGTTATTCAGCTTCAGGTTGAGCGTCTTGAGGTCTACCTGCAAAAGCTAGGTACGGTTCACAACCGAGCATTCACGGCGCGAGAACAGAAGATTCGCGACGGTCTCCGTGATGGTGACTCATTTGAGCAAGCACAGGTATTGCTAGGCGAACATCTCGGTTTCTCGGCGGGCAAGCGCGAGGCTGATGCCTCCCCTGATCCATGGTGGCAGGTTGGAGATGTGGTGATCGTTTTTGAGGATCATGCCAATGCTGATCCAAGCACGGCAGTAATTGACGCAACCAAGGCTCGACAGGCTGCCTCACACCCTGACTGGGTTCGAGACCATGTACCGAATGCCGTAGATGCACGAATCATCCAGCCTGTACTTGTAACACCATCCAAGAAGGCTAGGCCAGGAGCGTTGCCACATCTCGTGAGGGTCGCCTACTGGGAGTTAGATGAGTTCAGGGCATGGGCTGAACAGGCCCTCGTGATGATCAGGGAACTTCGCAGGAGCTTTCAAGAACCAGGGAACTTGGCGTGGCGAGCTGAAGCAGCAACTGCTCTCGCAGACGCTGTGGCGGACGCGCCAGGACTAAGCGGTTGGTTGGAAAAACGGCCAGCACGCAATCATTTGGAGGAAACGCCTTAGGGCCCATTTCGTCCGATCAACCTCAACGCTATATCATAATATCGTTGGTATTCTAATTCTGGCCGAATGCGTCTCAAAGCCTACACAAGTTTATATTAAGCACGATGAGTGCGGCGAGGGCTTACCATGATCCAATTACCGCCTCTGGTGGTGAATGTGTCGTTCTCTAAGGGGCGGGTGCGGCATGTCTTGCGGCAGGGTGCCGAGATCCAGATATTGGAACGAGAAGAAGAACGGATTACGTCGAGAACCACGTTGCCGATTTTGCACCTAGCAAATGGTGAGCGAGTGCTGGTGACCTCAAGGCCGCGCATTGCTCGCCCGGTCGGCGTGGATGGTATCTTAAAAGAACGTCCAGGAGGTGGCTATAAATGGATGAGCCATCGGTTGCTCGAGGAATTTGAGGCAATGGTTGCGCGGGATGGTTGGCCTCGCGTGGCTAGGGAAATTGCTAATTCTTGGATCGGACGACTATCTTTCCGTTTCGAAATCAAACAGGAAAATGGAGCCGTGAGGCCGGGGGACGAAGGATTAAGGCCGCCGCAGCTGGGCGCTTTGCATGCAATCGGAGCGCACTGGAGCCTGGAGCATCAGCCGGCAACGATTGTAATGCCGACTGGAACTGGGAAGACGGAAACGATGCTGGCTACCCTAGCGGCTTTTGGAAAGACGCCACTTCTGGTTGTAGTTCCGTGGGATTCACTTCGGGCCCAGACTGTACAAAAGTTTCTTACATTCGGGTTGCTCAGGAAGCTCAAGGTACTACCCGGAGCGGTGCTCAACCCTATCGTCGGAATCATCAACAAACGTCCGCAAACGCTTGAAGATCTTGAACTGATTGATGCATGCAACGTCGTGGTGGTCACGGCTAGTGCCATCGGTGTGGGCACGCAAAGCGAGATCCTTGATGCATTGGCTCAAAAGTGCAGAGCGTTGATCTTGGACGAGGCGCATCATGTCCCGGCTTCCAACTGGACGCGTATAAGGGATGCATTCAACCACGTTCCCATTCTCCAGTTTACGGCTACGCCTTTCAGGCGGGATGGGAGACTCGTCGCCGGAAAGGTCATATTTAACTACCCGCTTGGCCATGCCCAGCGGGATGGTTACTTCAAGCCGATCCAGTTTAATCCTGTCTGTGAGGTTCGTGGCAAGGAGCAGGCAGATCAGGCGATTGCCGAGGTAGCCGTCCAGCAGCTAAGGGAAGACCTGCGTGCTGGATACGACCATTTGCTCATGGCTCGGTGTGAGAGCATCGGCCGGGCTGAGGTCGTAGAGCAAATCTATAGGGAGCTAGCTCCCGATCTAGAGCCCGTCCTAATTCACTCGGAGAGCCGTGGCACCGACACTAGAGTAGAGGATCTGAAAGCGGGCCGATCCAAGATCGTGATCTGCGTCAACATGCTAGGAGAGGGATTCGATCTTCCTAGCCTGAAGGTGGCGGCTGTCCACGACATGCATCGAAGCCTAGCCATCCTTCTGCAGTTTACTGGCCGATTTACCCGGGTTGCAGGCCAGAACATAGGCGATGCTACTGTCGTCGCAAATATCGCAGATTCCCGAGTTTCCGGTGCGCTGGAACGCCTTTATAGTGAAGATGCCGACTGGAATAAATTGTTAAGCGAACTCAGTTCAGAAGCTGCCCAAGGGCATGCTGAGCTGGTCGAATTTCTTCAGTCATCGCGAAGGTTGGATAAGCCTGCTGATAATGACGTTTCCATTTCGCACAAGTTGCTTCGCCCAATTTTTAGTACGGTGGTTTATCGCGCAGAGCAATTCCTTCCAACCAGGTTCTATACGGGCCTAGGAAAAGGTCGTCATGTTCATGCAGTTTGGCTACATGAACAAACAAGTACTTTGTATTTTGTTACAAGGAATGAGCCACGCGTACGTTGGCTGCAATCCAAAGAAGTTCGTGATCGGGAATGGGCTCTATTTGTGCTGCATTATGACGAAAATTCGGGGCTTCTATTCTTGTCTTCAACAGACCATGGCTCTATGTTCCAGGAGCTAGCCCAGGCAGTATCTGACTCGGTTTCCTTGATCAGCGGGGAACAGGTGTTCCGTTCACTTGGCCGAATCAACCGACTGATGTTTCAAAGTCTAGGTGTTAAGAAGCACGGTAGGCGAAATCTGAGCTTCGCTATGTACACCGGAGCCGATGTCGCCCTGGCGCTTGGCGTTTCCGAGCGAGCCGGTTCCGTCAAGAACAACGTCAGCGGGACGGGTTGGGAAGAAGGAAATAGGATCGCGATCGGGTGTTCATATAAAGGACGCGTATGGTCAAGAGAACAAGGTTCTATTCCTTCACTTATCCGTTGGTGTAAGGCAGTCGGCTCGAAGCTCATGGACGATACTATTAACGTTGCCGACATCATTGCGAATGTGCTGATTCCACAAGAAGTCGACAGGCTGCCAGATGTAACGGTACTTGCTGTAGAGTGGCCAGCAGAGCTGTTGGGCATATCCGAGGGACGGGTAATATTTACGTCCGAAAATGAAGAATGGCCACTATACCTGATTGATATTCAGCTTCTTGAGACGGAAGGGAATGACGTGCATTTCGTACTTAGTACAGACGACTGTCCTGAGTTCGCCGCGTTTACTTTGACGATTGGAGGCGAAAACGGTTTTCAGGTTCACCAGACGTATGGAAATGATTTAACGACCAAGATCGGGAATCGTGAATACCGTGCATCGGAGTATTTCAGTGCCTATCCACCTTTGATCCGCTTTGTGGATCTTTCTGAGTTGGATGGAAATCTTCTGATCAAGCCCCAAGATCCACGAGAGCTAGCAATTGATGAGAGGCAGTTTGAAGCGTGGAACTGGCAGGGCGTGGATATAACGGTTGAATCCATCTGGCGAAATGGACAGGAGCGCCGGGAATCAATCCAATGGAGAGCCGCGCAACATTTCGTCCAAGGCGGTTTCGACGTAGTGTTCGACGATGACGGCGCGGGCGAAGCGGCCGACTTGGTTTGCCTGAAGGAGGAGCCGGATCGTATTCGAATGGTATTAGTCCACTGCAAATTCGCGGGTGGCCTGACCCCCGGCGAACGCGTGAAAGATGTTGTCGAAGTTTGTTCTCAAGCTGTGCGCTCGGCAAAATGGAAATGGCGCTTTAGGGATCTTGGCCAACACATTAATAACAGAAATCTGAAATTAGCAAATTATACCGTGCGCCCTAGTCGGTTCCTCGCGGGTAGCTCGGTGGTGTTGAACAACATTGTGAAGGCCTATCGATTTAAACGGGTTGAAGCGGAGATACTCGTGGTTCAGCCCGGTCTCTCAATGGCAAACCGGACGGCCGATCAAAACATGGTGATGGCTTCGGCTGCTACGTTTCTCAAAGAAACTATTGGATGTGATCTTGGGATTATCTGCAGTGAGTAGCAAATTGATGTTGTTCTAAGAATTGGAGTGCGGAGACGTCCGCTATTGGCCGACACAAGAATTACCGTGCATAGGTGCTATCGACCCAAAGCGGCCCTTCCAGCGAAAGCGGCATGCTGGTTCAGCCGTGTTAAGCAGCTGGCACGATAATCTATGTTATGCTGCCTATTTATATTTAATTAATTTTAATTTCAATGGGATAGATCGTGAATGAAGGGCTGTATAACCTGAATGAACGCGCCGGCGGATTCATTGAGGTTATGTAGAAGGGAGTATAATCACTGTTAGCAATACCCGACCTCACGAAGCATAAACGGAGAAAATTTGATACCCAAACTAAAGCAGTACAAGAAGTGGTCTCTTCCAAGCAAATATTCGTTTTGGGGTCTCATGGTAGGAATTGCCGCATTGGCAATCGCTATTTACACACTTTTCCCGGAAGAAGATGTTCTTAAACAAGTTGCGCAGGAGGAATACAGACCGAAAGTGGAATTGGTTGATGCGAACGCCATGCAATGGTTAGGTGACCCTGAACCATTTCTAACTCTTTATTTTGAAAATAGATCGAAGGGGCCAGCTAAAAATTTCACTGTAGATATTTATGACGGGAACGAAAAAATTATTTCAAAACAGATTAGTGGGGCAAATATGCTGGGTTCTGGAAACTTGTCCTTGAAGCCAGATCAGGAGCTCGGTATTCCATTGATCTCGGTAAGTGAACTACAGGAACTATTGTCAGATAAAGGCCGAATTCGGGATATCGTAGGTTTCGGACTGAAGGCAAATGTTCCAGAGCAGTTTAGGATGGAGTTGCGTGAAAAATATGTTAAAGATGGGAACGGATTTTATTCAGCCAATGCCTATCCTCTTTTTGTGCAATTCTCATATAAAGGAATAACAGGTTCAGATAATGAGACTACGACAGGGCTTTTCGTTTATCTGGATGCCACTGGAAATGGCTAACACCTATGAGCCTTCTCTCTGTCAATAGGCCGCAGTGTTTTTTATTGGCCGCGTCAGCGGCCAATAACAAGTCCCTGAGCCAGTGATCCTACTTCATCTGTCATCGTTGGCTGTGAGTGGCTTACAGCAAACACCTATTGAGGCTCTCTTAACGTGGTGGGTTACCACTGCCAGACCGGGTTGCTCCTTGCAGGTGGGTCTGGGGCACTAGACATTCATCGGTTAACCAGCCTCTGTCCTATTCAAACAGCGGGTTACTTTATAGTCCCAGTTAGTTTCAGGTTCAGCGCCGGTGTAAGCCCACTCGCTCAGGGTATTGGTGCACGCCAGCAGGATGGATAATCAAAGCGACGGGCTTCGAGTTGGGTGTAGAAGTCGGGCCTCAGGTCTGAATGACCAGTCAGCAGACACCCGGTTTCAGCACACTCCGTGATGATCCAGTTAGACATTGATCATCACCCTGCTGCGTGACTAACTCGT
>NZ_JAGGRO010000025.1:0-67768 GCF_018612805.1 Halomonas sp. ISL-56
TAAACCGGTTTGACAATGTTAATCAGTTACAGGCGGGCATCCGGCACTATATCCATTACTACAACCACGAGCGTATTAAGACCAAACTAAAAGGCCTGAGTCCGGTGCAGTACCGGAATCAGGCCTTGGCCGCTTAGTTGTTCACTGTCCAAGTTTATGGGGTCAGTTCAATGCCCTGGGGGATTTTTTTTTTGCGTGAGCGGTAGGTGGTGAGGGGAAAATAGTGAGGAGTGAGGGGTAAACTTCAACACCTCACCATTTGAACGGTTTTCTGGCGCTTTATGTCAGATATAACAATAGGTTGCTTATTTGACATGGTATTGTTGCCAAGCAGCATCTAGTATTATGCTGCACGTACCCAGAAGTAAAATCTCAGGAGGAGAAACGGTATGACGACGCAATTAGCCAAGAAGCTAGCCATCGCCCTTTTTATGGCTTTAATGGCAGGTGGTCTTGTCGCTTGTGATGATCAAGGCCCAGCAGAAGAAGCGGGTGAAAGCATTGATGACGCCGCAGAAGATGCCGGTGAGAGTATGGAAGAGCTCGGCGAAGATATGGAAGAGGCGGCCGAAAACTAGGCCGAGCCTTTGTTTGTTGAGTTAGCCTAAGCAGTCGCTGTAAAGCGGCTGCTTTATTGTTTGTATCGCGTCTATTATGGTTAGCCTATATAACGATAAAAATGAGGTGGCAACGTGCTACTACAACGCGAGAAAAGCTTGCTGTTAATGGTCGATTTCCAGGCGGGTCTACTGCCTGTGATCAACGGTGGTCAAGAAGCCATTAACGAAGCAGCTTGGCTAGGTGAAATGGCATGCTTACTTGAGGTGCCGGTATGGTTAACAGAGCAAAACCCTGAAAAATTAGGCGGTACCGCGCCATCTCTACTGGCCGCTCTAATCGACTATCGCCTTTGGGAAAAGCAGCACTTCGGTGTTATGGAAGAAGCTGAATTTAGATCAGCATTAAAAGCATCAGGAAAAACGCAGGTTGTACTGTGTGGAACAGAAGCGCATATCTGCGTGCTGCAAACGGGTTTAGGGCTATTAGAGGCAGGCTACGAGCTGTACTGGCTTAGTGAAGCCTCTGCCAGCCGCCGCCCCCAAGAAGCAATGCTTGCCCGTGAGCGCGCCTGCGCAAGCGGTGCTGTGGCGGTGACGGCGGACATGGTGGCTTATGAGTGGCTACATCGCTGTGACACAGCGCTGTTTAAAGAGGCGCACCAACGCTTTTTAAAGCCGCGTTCTTCACGCTCCGTACGTTTTTTCTAGGTTGTACCAGCTCGGCCGTTCGCTTTAGCGATCGGTTTCTTTGCGAGTGAAAACGAAGGTATCTCCCTGAGATGCCGGTGCATCGAAACGATAGCCTGCCACATCGAACGCCTTGAGTTCCTCTGGATCGTTAACCTGCTGCTGAATCATCCATGCGCTCATCAGCCCGCGTGCTTTTTTGGCATAGAAGCTGATGATTTTAAAGGTGCCGTTTTTCTCATCTTTAAACACTGGCGTAATGATCCGCGCATTGAGCTGCTTGGAATCTACCGCTTTGAAGTACTCATTTGAGGCAAGATTCACCAGCACGTTGGAGCCGCTTTCTGCAATGGCCTCATTGAGTGCAGGCGTCAGAATGGGCTTCCAGTAGGCATACAGATCCTTTCCAGCGCCGTTAGGCAGCTTGGTGCCCATCTCTAGTCGATAGGGCTGAATCAAATCCAGAGGCCGTAGCAGGCCGTAAAGGCCAGAAAGTATGCGCAGATGCGACTGTGCGTAACGGTTCTCCGCTTCGCTGAAGTTTTCCGCTTGCAGGCCGGTATAGACGTCGCCCTGAAAAGCCTGTGCAGCGGGCTTGGCATTGCTCAGCGTGAAAGGGGGACGCCACTCCTCAAAGCGCGCCGCATTCAGCCCTGCCAGCTTATCGCTGATACCCATAAGTTCACTGATTTGCTGCGGCGAGTAGTCGCGCAAAATAGTGATAAGCGCTTGGCTGTGTTTCAGAAAGTCGGGTTGTGTTACCTGCTTTGTGGTCGGCGGGGTTTCAAAATCCAGCGTTTTGGCGGGAGAGATAACGCTCAGCATCGCATGCTCCTGGTCGTGCTCTGGTAAATGGAAGCTTGATATAAGTGGGCTCATTATACCAAGCCTCGGCGAAGGCCGAGGCTATAGTGGTGATAGCTTGGTGAGAGTCGACTGTTTTTAAGGACTGTTTAAGAGTTGTCTTTACGGGCAGGGGTTCGGCATGCGGCGGTGAATATCTTCGATTGCCTCAAGCACTTCGTTGTCCAGCTTGAGGCTCTCGCTGGCAAGATTGCTTTCCAGCTGCTCCATGGTGGTCGCACCAATAATATTGCTGGTCAAGAAGCTGCGCGAGTTAACAAACGCTAGCGCCATTTGCGCAGGGTCTAATTCATGCTTTTCAGCAAGTGCAACGTAAGCCTGGGTGGCCGCTTCGGCTTCGGGCGAGGTGTAACGCTTGAAGCGCTCATACAGCGTCAAACGACCTTTGGGTGGCTGCGCGCCATTAAGGTATTTACCTGAGAGTACCCCAAACCCTAGCGGTGAATAGGCAAGTAGGCCGACGTCTTCACGGTGGGCAATTTCCGCCAAACCAACTTCAAAAGAGCGGTTGAGAAGATTATAAGGATTTTGAATAGACGCCACGCGCGGTAAATCCAGCTTATCGGCAAGCTGCAGTGAACGCATGGTGCCCCAGGGGGTGTCATTAGAGAGCCCAATGGCTCGTACCTTGCCGGCATCAACCAGTTCTTTAAGAGCCGAGAGCGTTTCTTCTAACGGCGTCGCATCTTCGTTTTCGCTATGTACGTAGCCTAGCTTGCCAAAGAAGTTGGTTTGACGGTCGGGCCAGTGCAGTTGGTAAAGGTCAACGTAATCAGTATTCAAGCGCTCCAGGCTTGTGTCGATGGCCTGATAAATATGCTCACGGGTTAAACGCGGCCCACCCCGTATATGGTCGAGCCCTGGGCCTGCTGCCTTGGTAGCTATGATCAGATCGTCCCTGGCACCACGCTGCTTTAGCCAACTGCCGATATAGCGTTCCGTCAGGCCCTGGGTCTTGGCCATGGGTGGGACAGGGTACATTTCTGCGGTATCAATAAAGTTGATGCCGAAGGCCACGGCCCGGTCAAGTTGTTCGTGGGCTTCGGCTTCGCTATTTTGCTCGCCAAACGTCATCGTGCCTAAGCAGAGTCGACTTACCTCCATGCCGGTTCTGCCAAGTGGGCGCGTTTGCATTTTCATCTCCTTACTAAGGCGGAATTGCCACAAGATAAGACGCTATTACCTGGATGGTAAACGGCGTATGCATGGCATGTTAGCGAGGCTCTTTGTAAGCAGCAAATTTATGGGGTTGAGTCGTCGCAAAGGCAGGCGTATGCTTGCCAGCCCATTGACCGGCTAAAGGCCGGTTTCTCGTGTGGTTGGCAGCATTTTATGACTGCTGGCCCAAGGTTCCAACATACAGGCAGGGTGGTTTGCCATGCTGCAGGCATCAACATTATTTACTCGGCTAGAATTTCGCCTAGCTGAACGGCTGTTCCATAATCACTGGTTATTGCCGCGTTCACCGCGCACCCAGCGTTTAACGATGCGCTTATTTAAGCGCTGTGCGGAGGCAGGTCACCCTGACGCGCTCTCCGTTTATGGACATATGCTGTTTCATCGCAGTCAGACGCCACAAGACAAGGCGCGCGGTGCGCGGTACGTTCTGGAAGCGGCGCATGCAGGGGATGTAAAGTCTCAGTATCAGGTGGCACAGATCCACGAGCACGGCTGTGCTCAGTACCCGCGCCGTGAAGATTACGCGGTGACCTGGTACGCGCGAGCCGCCCAGTCAGGGCATTATCTAGCTGCGGAGCGGCTTGCCCGTGCTTATCGCCTGGGTGAGTTAGGCTTGGCGGTAGATGGCGAGCGTGCGGCTTACTGGCAGCGACAGGCGGATCAGCCGGCACTAAATAGCGTGGCTGCCGCATGAAGCGTTACCGCGTTTTGATTGAGTGAGGAAGGTTGTGTCCGAGACGCTACCCACAGTATTAGATATTGAAGCGTCCGGATTTGGGCGCGGCAGCTACCCCATTGAAGTAGGCATCGCCCGTGCCGATGGAAGCTGCTGTGCTTTTCTCATTCAACCGTTGGAAGAGTGGACGCACTGGGATCCCAAGGCCGAACTGCTGCACGGTATTTCCCGTGAGCGCCTCATTCAGGAGGGGTATCCGGTACGCCAAGTCGCCCACTGGCTGAACGATGAACTGCGCGAACTGGGTAAGGCGTACAGCGATAGTTGGGGGTATGACAACACCTGGCTGTCGCTGCTCTTTCATCACGCGGGCATGTTGCCGCGTTTTCGCCTTGAGGCGCTAAGGATTCTGCTTAGCGAGGAGCAGCAGGCGCTGTGGAGCGATACTAAAGAAGCGCTGATCGCCGAACAGGGTATTCACCGTCACCGGGCAGGTGACGATGCCCGCCTACTGCAGCTTACCTATCAGTATACCCGCAAGCTCACCGAGCACACTGGCCACTAGTGACGCTCCCCTTGCCAGCATTATAGCTGGGCTTCTAGCGCATCAAGCAGTTCACCGGGTGACGGTGCGTCGAGCAGCATCTCCCGGGTGGGAGCCGCCAAGAAACCATGGCCGACCGTGCTGTCTAAAAAGGTTAGCAGCGGTGAGTAGAACTCGTCGATGTTCAGCAACCCCATGGGTTTTTCATGCAGGCCCAGATAGCCCCACGTCCATATTTCAAACAGCTCTTCCAAGGTGCCAATCCCGCCGGGTAAGGCAATAAACGCATCGGCGTTGGCCGCCATGGCGGCTTTGCGTTCGTGCATGTTGCGCACCCGTATCAGCTCACTTAAGCCAAAGTGCGCCTGTTCGCGCTCAACCAAGTGGTTGGGCATCACACCAATGGCCTCGCCGCCAGCCTCCAGTACTGAATTCGCCAGTTCACCCATCAGACCAAGGCGTGCGCCACCATAAACCAGCGAGTGGCCGCGTTCAGCGAGCGCGCGTCCCAGTTGATTGGTGGCCTGCCGGAAGGCAGGGCTATTGCCTTCTCGGGAACCCAGGTAAACGCAAATTCGAGCCATTCGACAATTCCTTATAGCAAGCGAAGGACAGTATTTAAGGACAGCATTTAAGGAGAGTACTTAAGGCAAGTGTTGATCGACCTGATGATGCTGATCCATCCACTGGCCAATCACATTATCGCCACACAGGTGATGGGCATACTGGGTATGCAGGCAGCGTATCTGGTGCCAGTTAGTAATCCCGCCAATGCCACGCTCTGTCATCACCTGGGTGTAACCCAGCTTAGCGACTTCTTCACGCTGAGCATCGCTCATAAAGTCCCAGCGGGCGTTCACATAGTCGCGGTGGCTCTGCTGATAGGCCTCAAGAAATTCGGGCTCATCCTGCAGGCGCTGTTCGAGCGCTTTGATCACACCAACGGCTTCGATACGGGAAATCTCGACTTTCAGCACATCTGAGCAGAGCCAATACAGGGTGGGGAAGGGTTTGCCATCGACAATCGGTGCCATACGCAGTACGAGCGGCGTGCCTTCCCCGTCGGTAGCGGCTACCGCTTCGATACCACGCGGCGCGCGGCCAAGCTGCTGGGCAATAATGGCGAGCTGACGTTCGTCAGGCGCTTGGTTGGTGCGTATCACCATTGGGTTGGTCTCTCACGAACGGTCATCTTGAACAAATTTAGTCGAGCGGCCAACGGCACGGAAAAAGCAGCGATTGAGCTGTTCAGGGGACGCGACATAGCACCACGTCCGCTCACAGTATTCGGCGGCTCGTGCCATTAGCACGTCATAAAGGCGGTTGAAGGGGGCATCATAATCGTAGGGGTCGGCCCCAAACAAGCGGATATGCGGATAGTCGGCAAAGCGTTCGACAAAATAGTTTTCCAGATCGGCCTCTACGGCACGGTGCTGGGCGACGTTGTCAGGGTCTATCCAGAGGTTGTAGCGGATGGCCATTATAAGGCTCCTATTGCCCCGCCGTTGCGGGGCAGCTGCAATCAGGCGGGCTCAGGCGCATCTTGCAGATGCGACGTTAGTTCCTCACGTAAGTCGCCCTCAATGGGCATAGCGCACTTGGCTTGGTGATCATACTGCACCATAACGGTGTGACCCAGGTTAGTGAGCTTGCCGTGCTGCCGCGCCTCTTGAGTCACCGTAAACGAGCTATTTCCAAGCCGCGTTAAGTACGTACGTATTTCGATATCGTGACCGTAAAACAGTTCAGCCCGATAGTCGACTTCCATGCGTGCCATAATCAAGCGCCACTGCTTGGGGTTTAAGTCAGGGGTAAAGAGTTTGAACAGGTCATTGCGTGCGAGCTCAAACCACGCCGGCAGGCGGGTGTTGTTAATGTGCCCTAAGGCATCGGTATCGTAAAAGGCGGGCTCAATGGTACGGGTAAACATGGCTTGTCCTTGTTATTAAATAAAACAGCTATTAGTACGGGGAATCGCAACGGCAACGCTTAGGATTAACCCAAGCAAGCGCTTGGTCAAGAAGTCTTGGTCAAGCGGTGCGGCGTTGATACCACGCAGTGAGTTGCATCCACCCCAACAGCCATAGCGTGGCAGCAGCGAAGCCGGCCAATGTGCCCCATAGCAACCCCAGCGTGCTGTAAGTAAAGGAAACACACAGCGTGTAACTCAGTAGCGAGCCAAGTCCCATCGGGTAGTGCTTGATCACCGTCGCCACCGGCGCTGCACCATGGTTCAGGTGTAGGATCAGCAAAAAAGGCAGCATCGTGACGGGAAAGGCGGCCAGCGTCCCCGCCCAGGCGGGCGGCAGCCAGTGGGCAAGGCTGGTAATGGTAAATATGATCACGGTGGCAAGTGCCGCGCGGGCGGCAAGCGCCGGTAAAGAAAACGTCCTGCTGGCGGGTATCCTGACATCAGCAATGTTGCGAAATAAACCGCTGAACAGAGCAATGGCGCATAGCGTCACCAGCGTGCCGCTCAAGCGCGTGAAGTTAAACTGAGCGAGCAGCGTGCTAACGGCGAGCCAAGCCACCAAGCCGCCCGCCACGCCGCCAATGACACCTTTAACGCCAGGCTGGCGTCCGGCTACCCAATAACCGGCCCCTAGCGCCATTGTGGCCGTAAAGCCCGCCAGGGTATGTACCGCACTTTGGGTCGCAAATTGAGGGGAAATTTCCAAACCGATAAAAAATAGCGCCAGTGCCGTGCCTAACGGATAGCCCGCTAGTAGGCCCGCCATGCGCGGGCTAGCGCGCACTGCAACCGCGCCTAGCCCCAGCACCATACTGATCGAGAGCCCTAATTTCGCTAGCTGCCAAGTGAGAGGGACTTCAATCATGCGGCTTCATCCTTGCTGTTTTTGTTTGGGTGTTGTCAGCGTGCGCTTTTTAATTAAACCAAGCGCAGGCCTTGCTGGTCACGCCAGGCGGCTTCGAGGGCATCTTGTAGGGGGGCTTTCAAGTGCGCGGGAAGCGCCTCCTGCGCTGCTTGCAGTGAATCAAACGAGCGGTTGCGCAGCCAGCAGTACGCCCAGGCGCAGGCTTCGGCGTCGCTATCGGGGGTCGGGCGAGCGGGCATTTGATTGAGCAGAAAGACCGCAGTGCGCGGCGCCCATAGTGGCATTTCACCGAGCTCATCTTGGCTCCACTGTTCGAGGGTCGCGCCGCTGGGCGTGGCGTCGGGTGTGCCTAATTTAGCTACCCGTGCTGTTTCGGCCAAAATAAGCGCTAGCTGATCCGTATTCGCTTGGCCAAGCGAGCGCCATTGCCGCAGCAGCGCCGATAGCCCCGCCCGCATCTTGGTATAAAAGTCATCTTGCGGCATGCTTGGCACAACCCCTATTGAATGAGTGAGATGTTTCATGACCTACGATTTTGCCACGCCTGTGGAGCGATGCCACCCTGAAGGTGGCTGGGCATCGCAAAAATGGCACCGCTACGGTGACGACGTGCTGCCTCTTTGGGTCGCCGATATGGATTTTCGCTCTCCGCCTGCGGTGATTGATGCGCTGCAGGCGCGGGTGGCTCACGGTGTTTATGGCTATGGCGAAGTGCCCGCTACGTTAACAGAAACCCTGTGTGAGTGGAGTGCACACCACTATGACTGGCTGATTCAGCCGGAGTGGCAGCAGTGGCTCCCGGGCGTTGTGCCAGCCTTGCACCTGGCCGCGTTAGCGTTAACCGAGCCAGGCGATGGGGTGTTGACGGTAGCGCCGATCTACCCTCCCTTTTTAGAGGTGGCAAAGCGCACCGGGCGACTACCCCAGCAGGCGATGCTGGCAGCGCCTTCCACGCCCCATGGGCCTTGGCAGCTCGATATTGCTGCCCTAGAGGCTGCTATAACGCCGCGTACGCGCTTGCTGCTGTGGTGCCAGCCTCACAACCCTACGGGTCGTGTATGGCGCCATGAGGAGCTTGCCGCGCTGGCTGAACTAGTGGAGCGCCACGACCTATGGGTGGTCTCTGATGAGCTGCACTGTGACCTGTTATTAGACGAAGGCGCCCAGCACCGCCCGTTAGCTGCGGCATTTCCTGCACTGGCGAAGCGCACTATTACCCTGTGGGCACCGTCAAAAACTTTCAATTTGGCGGGATTAACCAGCGCTTGTGTAGTGATTCCTAATCCCGCACTGCGTGAGCGCTTTGCAGCCGCGACCAAAGGATTGCTTCCCGATGGCAATGTGCTTGGCTTGGTCGCTGCAGAGGCGGCTTATCGCCATGGCGAGCCTTGGCGGCAGGCGCTGCTAAGCGTGCTACGAGAGCATCGCACGACGCTGCAGGCGCGCGTAGCGACTTGGCCGGGCGTTAGTTGGGGTGCGCCGGAGTCAACCTACCTTGCCTGGCTGGATATGCGCGAGGCAGGGGTGGGCGACGCGCCGTATAAGACGCTGTTGAAAGAGGTGGGGGTGGCGCTTTCGGACGGGTCCGCCTTTGGCTGCCCCGGCTTTGTGCGGCTTAACTTCGGCACCACCGCCTCCCAATTGGAGGCGGCGCTGTCGCGTATGGATGAGCTGTTGAAACGAGATTGAAAGCTTTCAGCTGAAAGACTTTAGTAAAGCATCGCAAAGAGCTTACGACGGTAAGCAACGGTTAGCGGGTGGTCGGCGCCCAGTGCGTCGAACACCTGCAGCAGTGTTTTACGCGCCGCGTCATCGTTATAGGCACGATCTTGCTTCATCAGCGCGAGCAGTGCTTCCAACCCTTCATCGTAATGACCGTCAGCCACTTGACGCAGGGCGCGCTGGTACTGCGCTTCGCTATCGGTACGGTCACCTAGGGCGGCAATCTCTTCGCTTGAAAGCGCCTGCTCGCTAAACTCGATGCTGGCGCGTACGCCACGGGCGGGCGCTGCATCACGCTCTTCCGGTGGCAGGTTGTCCAGCACTTCGCGGGCCTCATTCCCTTGACCTTCTGCCAACAATACGCGGGCGAACGCTATTTGATAGGCGTAGTATTCGGGGTATTGCCCCATCAAAGTTTGGTAAATCTCACGGGCAGTGGCGACATCGCCAGCGTTAAGCGCTTCCTCCGCCTGCTCTTCGGGGCTGGGTGGAGCCTCACCTGGGGCGGGGAAGTAGCGGTTAAGCCACTCACGCACTTCCTTCTCAGGCAGCGCACCTTGGAAGCCATCGACCAAGCCGCCCTGACTGATCAACTTCACATCCGGCACTGAACGCACGCCTAGTTGGCCACCTATTTCTGCATTCGCTTCAATATCGAGCTTACCAAGCAAGAACGCGCCCGCGTACTCAACTACCAGTTTGTCCAGCATCGCGAGGAGGGTGCTACTGCCAGCGTTGGACGGTGAGTAGCAGCCCATCAGTACTGGCACCTGCATGGAGGCCTCCAGCACCTGCTGAATATTGCCTGCATTAAGCTCGATAATAACGTCTTCAGGGCGCACCGCTGCTTGTTCAGCGTTGGGCGCGGGAGCGTCGGCATTTCCGGTATCCGCAGTCAGCGGCTTACCTGAGCGGGGGTCAATAATCTGCATGGGTAGACTCGGCATCAAAAAATGAACAATAGTTCCTCATGATATGCAGGCATACTCGGAAGGATTCAAGGAAAGGGAAGGAAATAAAACTCAGGGCGCCGCTAGGCGCCCTGGCAAGGCTATGGTTTACGGAATGGTTTCTGAAATGGTTCCTGTAATTGTTTCTGGCATTATTTCTGATATTGCTTAAGGAATAATGCGCTCCGCCCGCAGTCGGGCGAATAGGTCGAAAAATGCGGCGCGAGTTTCGCGGAAATGGTCAAAGCCAAAGTCTCGCGACTTGGTCACGTCGTTAACACACTCGAGTTCGCGCCCTAGATCTGCATCGGTGTGCCACCAGGAAACCAGCTTAGAAACGTCAGCTTCGATTAGCCCATGCTGCTCAGCAATCTCTGCCCAGGTTGGCGCCATGTCGGCCATCTGCGTTTCAAGCGGCTGCGGTGTTTCCGGGCAGTCCGGCACTTCAAGCTCAAAGAACTCACCAATTTCATTCCACAGTCGGCGCCAGCGAAAAATATCGCCATTGACGGTATTAAAGGCTTCGTTATGCGCGCCGGGCGTTGTGGCTGCCCATTCCATCTGCCGTGCCAGTACCAGCGAATCGGTTAGATCGGTTAAGGCATTCCATTGCACCTGGGAGCCTGGGAAAGTGAACGGTTTGTTCGTTGCTTTGCAGATAGAGGCATAAACCGCCAGCGTCACGCCCATGTTCATGGCGTTACCGCGGGCATAGCCAATCACCGTGTGCGGGCGGTGCACGTTCCAGCTAAAGCCGTCCCGCTCCGCCGCTGCAAACATGATGTCTTCCAGAGTGTAGTAAAAGTTTTCGCCGGGTACGCGGGGCGCTGATTCACGAAACGGTGTCTCGGTCTTGCCACTACCGTAGTTCTCGAAGGCGCCCAGGTACTGCTTGGTGCCAGTGACCAACGAGACATGCGCCAAGCTTGCGCCCTGCAAAGCGTCGAGCAGGTTGTGCATCATTGCGCCGTTGGCTTCGACGTTGGCTTTCTCATTGTCGTGCCGCACCCAGGTGCAGTAGAAAACGTGAGTAATGGGTAAGTCCGCCAGTGCCTTAGTTGTCGCTTCACGATCGAGAAGGTCGGCGGTAACAGGGATGACGCCCTCTTGTTGAGAGGGGCGTCGAGATAAACCATAAACCGTCCATCCACTGGCGGTGAGATAGCTGGCTAGATTGCCGCCGGTAATACCGGTGGCGCCTACTACAAGTGCTGTGCCTTTGCGCATCGTTAATTCCTTATGCAGACAAGAGATTGGAAACGGGCGACGAACGCCGTGCTCGTGCTCGATGAAAAGCAGTCTGGTCTTTGATGATCATTGCTACAATTGGAAAAATCGCAAATCTTTATTGCACGAGGAGCAACTTGATGGATCTCAATGCGCTACGTATCTTTGAGCGCGTCGCTGCGACAGGCAGCTTTACCGCCACCGCACGTCAGTTTCATCGCGCCGTGTCATCGGTCTCGCGCCAGATTGCTTCTCTAGAGGAGGCGCTAGGGCAGCAACTGTTCTATCGACATACCCGAGCTGTTACGCTGACCAAAGCGGGCTGGCGCTACTACCAGGAGGTTCGCGAGATACTTGAGCGGCTCGACTTGGCAACTGAAGCGCTAACGTCGCCCAATAGCGAGCCTAGCGGCGTGCTGCGCCTTAATGCCCCGGTGGCCTTCGGTCAGCGCCAGATCGTGCCGATTCTGCACCACTTCCAGCGTCGCTACCCGGCAATCAAAGCCGAGTTGATGCTAACTGATCAACTGACCGACCCGGTGCGCGAGGGCATCGATATCACCTTTCGCGTCGGTGCATTGGCGGATACCACCTTAGTGGCGCGCCGCCTGGCAGCGATGAACTACGTTGTGGCCGCCGCACCCGACTATTTACAACGCTGCGGTACGCCCACCAGTCCCGATGATCTGAGCCAGCATGACTGCCTACTCTATCAGGGCGAAATGGGCCGCCAACGCTGGTACTTCCAACAAGCCGAGCAGCCGCAAGCCTTCGCTTACAAAGTCGATGGTAGCCTTTACAGCAACGATGCGGAGAGTTTAGTGCGCGCAGCTCTAATGGGTCAGGGGTTGGTGATGTTTCCGACTTGGTTGATCGCTGATGAGCTAGCATCGGGCGCACTGCTGCCGATACTTGAAGCGTGGGAGTGTGAGGTTATGCCGGGAAGGCGGGATATCCACGTGCTCTATGCGCAGCGGCGTTTACATACCCGCAAGGTGAGTGCATTTCTGGATCACCTGTTTGATATGGTCGGGTCTACGCCCCACTGGGATCGCTGGCGAGAGCAGCATCGGGATTCGAGCTTATGACGGTTAAGAGGCGAAAAAGCTTCTGCTCAATTCAGTAGACGCAGTCATATACGCTAAATATGACCCCCCTGCCGTGTGTCATCACAGGGGGATCCCTTATTTCAAAATTCAATTTTCAGCTGGCGTAATCACGCGAAAACGCAGCCAGTGACGTCTTCAGGTCTTTCTCAGCAATTGCGGCACCAATGCTGCGGAACTTCCAACTGCTGTTATGGCGATACACGCTGCCCATGATCATGCTAACTTTGCCTGCGAATGTTGGGTCGTTAGCCACGTCAAATTTTGCAAATTCGCTGCCACTACCTGCTTTGCCGTTGTGGATACGAATGCCAGCGAACGGGATCTCACCGAAGTTCTGTTGTGAAAAAGAATTCAACACTAACGCTAGCGTAGTGACGTTACTTGGAACGTTTTTCAAGTTGATTTGGATAATTTCGTTGTCCTCACCATCATCGCCGCCAGTATCACCCGTCCGGTCATCGCCGCTGTGGTTGATCGAGCCACAGTTAGATTTTAGCTGACGAAACCACACCGTATCGACCAAATTACCTTGGGCATCAAACATGCCTACAGAGGCATCCAGGTCAACGGCGACGTGTTTTTTGCCAAAAAAGCCTTTCTTCTCGATTGCCCCCCAGTTCACACCGATTTCGATGTAATCCAGGTTGCCACCGCCTTCTTTTTCAAGACTAATACGTTGACCTTTTGCGAGGTTAATAGACATAGTGAATGCTCCATTTATTACGTGATTGCCGTGTGTCGGCGTTGGGTTTAACTCTTTGTAGTTAACTCTTTGGGGTTAACTACAGGAGAACCATCATGTCGGAGCGACCGTTGGATAGGCTGATAGTGTCGCTCTGGTCTGCTTTCGTCAGATTGATCATGGTGATTCTCGCTAGTTGGATAATTAAATAGTGGCTTGCAAGGCGGCGACCCGCTTGGCCCAATTGGTGTGACAAGTCGCTTCTAGCATCTGGCCACTGTCTTTAAACACCGCTTCTGTACTATTGAGTAGGGCATGGGCCTGAGGCTTTTGGCGGGCCATGGATTGAGTAAAATGCTCCTCGACCAGCGCTACTTGCGCAGGATGGACGCAAGTTTTGGCATAAAACCCCCAGGCTATGTCCAGGGCCACTTCACGCGACAGGGTGTCGGGCTCCCCAATCAAGTCACACACGGGAGCTGACAGTTCGAAGCCAGCGGGTCGAAAAACGGTAATGAGCCGCTCAATGGTTGATCTCAAAGGAGTGTCGTAGACGGTTTGGCCTGGCTGGCGTTTAAGGCCTATGGCACCTAAAAGATCATTAGCGCCAATACGCAGGGCGATGACCGGGTTACATAGGGCTTGCACCGCTTTAAGGGTGGCGATGGTGCTGTCTTCACGAAATAGCGCCGGTGTTTCAAGCGTTGGCATGATGGCGAGCTTCTTGTGGCGATTTAGCACTTCGCGCCATGCGGGCATGGTGATATCGTCGAATTTGGGTATGACCACGCCATCGATACGCGCCATCGCGTCAGACGACTCCAATAACTGGCGCAACACAAAGGGGTTACGCGGCCTGACAAAGCGTAGAAACGATACGTCTTGTGGTGCAGCCTTCAGCGCTTTTATTAGTCGCTGCACGGCCCAGGTGACGGCATTGGGTGCAACAGCATCTTCCGTACACAGGATGATGGATCGTGCATCGTGGCAGCCAACGGCTAAAATCTGATCGAGCGATTTGTGGGTGGCGGGCACATAGAGCGAAGCGCCGAGCTGGCCATAACGGGGTGTCGCCATTAGATAGCCTCCGTCTTAGTGACAGCTTTGATCAATGAGCAAGCGTGGAAAGGCATATCAGGGCATACGTCCACCGGCACACCTTTTTCTTCAGCCAGCAGGATTAGATGTTCAACATCCGGATGAGCTGTATCACGCACCATCAACAGCGCCGGCACGCGACGCAACATGACGCGTGTGGCCTCAGCAATACCTGGTTTGATGTAGTTGATATCGTCGACGTGATAATGGCGTTGGATCTGCCCGAGCATTTCTTGCATCAGGAACCGCTGGCGCGTGAGCTCGCTTTCTGTTGGTAGAGAGGCGCCGTCAAACGGCTGCGATAAATGAACGGCGACACGCTCTATGAACGCTTGGGACTGGTCGTATGGCGCTAAGTCGTCATACAGGACACAGCCATGAAAAGCGCCTTCGGGTACTTGGTGGTTGAGTATCGAGCGTGATACTAGCCCTGAGACAGTAGCGTTGAGAATGCCCGACGGAATGGCATAGTCCTCATATGTTGCTGCGTAATCGGCCGTACCGCCAATGTCAGAAATGACCGCCAAACGGGTAGAAACGGTACGTTTACCTTTGGCACGTCGGGCAGTGTTGTAACGCGACATATCTGAACGCAATTCACGGGTAATCACGCCTTTGGCTGTCCAGGCATCGACAAATACAATGCGCTTAGCATCTACGCCTACATCATCCAGTAAATAATCCAGCGCCGTGGTATCGATACCTCGATCACGAATAATGGAGACACTGTAGTGCTGGCATGCTTGACCTTCATAATCCACTAAGGCGCGTCGCAGTAACGCACCTGCCGGGGTGCCAGCACGTACTAGGCTGACCAGCGTAATGGGAGTGGCGCTAACACCCAAATCGGTCACCAACTGATGGGCTAGCTGGCGCACTTCACGCGCGAGCCTAGGGGCGTAGCGCGTGCAGAGGGTCTCAAATAACGCCAGGTATTGAGGGCTTGGCGCTTCCTCACGATGAATCATTTCACTGTAGTGGGCTTGGCCTGTCTGAATGCGGCGCTCTTTCTCTACAATCGAGAGGTATTCTGGCGCTATCGGCGTGAGCAGAAACTGGCAGTCATCCGGCTGGTAAGAACCATAAAAGGGGGCAAGCGGGGCCACTGCGGTCATTGGGCGAGTTCCTTAACAGCGTGCCAAACTTGGCTACGGGTGGGCATCACGGCCATATCGCTATGTGTCATGAAAGGGAGATCCGATAGACTGTCGCCAAGCGCGATGATGGTGTCTTCGGGCTGACGCTGAAGTACCTCTTCGAGAAGAAACCGGCAAGCCTCTGATTTGCAAGTGTAGGAAGGGCGTAGCGCGGCATTACGGGTGTTGGCATGAAGCGATAGCCCATGTGTCTGAGCAACCTCATTGAGTAGCGCGTGAGCCTCGGCTGTCAGTTCTCCCGTTGCCTTTATCGACAAATAGACAGGTACTGACAGGTCTTCTAGCTGACGCAAGGTAAACTGTAAATGTGGCAGTACCCGTGGCAGCGCCTCGCTAAGGTCAGCGTAAGCCCGGCCGATGGCAAGGTGCGCATCATTCACATGCGGTGCGAGCCGGGATTGCCACGCCGGTAACACTTGGCCTTCAAACGTGACCAACGCGCCATGGCTTACCACGGCATACTCCCTTGGGAATGATAGCGTTACGCGATCCAGCGCATAGCTGGTTCTTCCTGTTACAGGGATAATAAAATCGGCCGCACCGCTGAACAGCTCCCACAGCAGGCGTTGCTGGTGAGTTTGAAACGAAAGTGGGGCGCCGTCTCCATCGACGGCGGCGAGCTGAACACGCTCAGCGTTGTCGGGCAATGATCGCTCACTGGCGAACAGCGTATCGTCTAGATCCGTCAGAAGGATCAGTCGACCCCGGGTCATGCCACTTGCTCCTGCTTGTCGTTAGCCTGCAAACGGTGGGCGGTTTCCAGCGCTTGGCTTAAATGAGGCAGACCGATGCCATCAAAGGCCAGCGGTACACGCTCTAGCGGTGCGTTGTAAAGGAAATGGGTTTTATTGCTATCGCCGGGCGCTGGGTGCTCAAGCCGATTGGCCACTTCATCGCCCAAGGCAATGGGTGAGCGTGTAGAGCTTTGAAACAACACATCCATTCCAGACCTTTCTAACGCCAGGGCAACACGGAAGGGGGTATCTAAGAACTCACCCATGCCATATACCACATGGGGTTTATTGACTTGCAGGTTTCGCGAGAGAAATTCGTCTTCCAGTAATGCCTCGTAGCTACCCAACAGCAGGCCATAAAGCCCTTGCCGCTCCAGTGGCAGCGGCGCTGACTGTGCCGATAGCGCGTCACAGAAATCGACATCGACATTATCGGGGAGGGTAGCCTGATACTCTGGGTCGGCAGCAAAGGAGAAGGTACCCGCCATCAGTTGCACGAAGTTAATCTCGATATTTGACGGTAGCAGTGACAACAATTCCGCTCGTGCTGCTTCGTCTAGCCAGCTTACGATCGACACAATGTGCAGGCGCTTGACCCGTGAGAGTTCGGGCTGCCCCATTAGCGCATGGGCCAGCTGTGCCAAGGTGCGGCCCGTAGATATCTCATCATCGACGAGCACAAGATCCTCAGTCGTTTTGACGGCTTGTAGCGCATCGCCTTCCAAGCGCGCCATGTGCATCGTGTCAGCGTGTGAGTGTGCCTCGCGGATGCGCAACCAGGGATCAAGCACCAGGAAGCGGGTGGTGTGATGAAAAACGCTATGTTCATGCAGCTTGCCAAGATGGCGGGCAACGCCGGCGCCTAAACCGACCGCCGTTTCTGCCATGCCGACCACATAAGCGGTATTACCTCGTAACTGGATGGCCTGCGCTAACTCGGCATGAATAGCGTCCATCTTAGAAGGCCGCACCGGTATATGCTTGCCTAGCACGCGGGAAACGAACAGGTAGCCGCGACGCGGGTTTAGCCGTGACGCAAAGGCGATTAATTCGTCAAGGCGGTGGCCATTTTCGGTCAATGTAAGCGTCAGCCGTCCGGCCTGGATGTCTTTAATCAATCTTGGCGTGCTCATAGAACAGTATTCCAATCAGTATATAGGCTCTGAAAAACCGATTAATCGCGCCAGAAACAGCTTTTCAGAACAAACATCGCCCAATATCAAAAGCCATGGCTATTTAAAAATCGCGTTAGAGTAAGTTGCTTATATGAGTGGGAGCCGCCGCCCCCACTCTTGCACTGGGTTAAGAGGCACTTAAACCATACTTAGAGGCGAGATCGCCTAAGCCACCGCTAAAGCCTTGACCGATGGCGCGGAACTTCCATTCGCCGTTATTACGGTAAAGCTCACAGAAGATCATGGCATCTTCAATCGAGTAATCTTCTGACAGGTCGTAACGAACGACTTCTTGATTATTGTCTTCGTTGACAACGCGTGCGAAGGCATTCTCAACTTGGCCGAAGTTTTGACCACGGGCTGCAGAGTCATGGATAGTTACGGTTACAGCAATTTTGTCGACATCGGCAGGAACCTTGGATAGGTCAACCTTGATGACTTCATCATCTCCGTCGCCTTCACCGGTTTGGTTATCGCCTGTGTGCTCAACTGAACCATCGGCAGACTTCAAGTTGTTGTAGAAAATGAAGTCTTTATCACTGCGGCACTTGCCATCGCTATTGACCAGGAAGACGCTGGCATCAAGATCAAAGTCCTGACCGGTGGTCACACGAGCATCCCAGCCCAAACCGATACGGATCTGTTTGATGCCAGGTGATTCTTTGCTCAGCGAAATGTTGCCGCCTTTGGAGAGAGAAATAGACATGCGTTCACACCTCATCGTTAGTTGATAGATATAAAAAGGCCAAGCCATTGCTTGGCCATGGGAAGACCTTATTGCAGGCCGTAACCGGTCAGGAATGCCGCCAAACCACCCGCAAAGCCATCGCCTTTGGCCGCAAAGCGCCATTCGCCATCTTTCTGGTAAAGCTCACCAAAGATCACAGCCGTTTCGGTAGAGTAGTCCTCAGTGAGGTCGTAGCGTGCAACTGGATCGGTGCTGCCGTCTTTCAAGACACGGACGAAGGCGTTGTTGACCATACCGAAGTTCTGGCCACGCGTCTCAGCCTCGTGAATGGTGACGACAAGAACGATTTTGGCAATATCGGCACTCAGTTTCTCGAGGTCAACGGTGATGGTTTCGTCGTCGCCTTCGCCTTCCCCGGTAAGATTGTCACCAGATGACACGACACCACCACACGGTGAAGAAAGCTGGCTATAGAACACCAAGGCGCTGGTACCACCGACTGGCTTGTCATTAGCATCCAGCAACAGAGCAGACGCGTCTAGATCGAAGTTTGCACCATCGGTAATACGGGTATCCCAGCCCATACCTAGGGTGAATTTCGTGGCGCCTGGGGCTTCCTTAGATAGGTTAATGCGGCTGCCTTTGCTCAGGTCGATCATGCAACACTCCTTATTACGTCATATGGGGTAGTACCCGATAGTAGGCACTGGCAAACGTCCCTGAGGCGCTTGCCAGTATCTCCTCAGTGGGAAACACCAGACGACTCGACTTTGTTCCTGGATTCATAGAATACCCCCAGTACTCAGGGCCATCCGGTAGAATCATTAGGGCCTGTGCCGGAACCTCTCTGTTTTAAGACCAACATGAAGCAGAGTATGGGATGCCGACAACTGATCCAAACCCAACGATACCAGATTCACGCTTGTATTGGGGTAGGTTTGAGCCAGCGGTAAGCCGCCAAGCGCCTTGTTTTCATGACAGCAAAATACGTCGTGAGTTGCGTTGTAATGCGACGAATGATGGTTGTGGTCTTAAGCTGGATTAGCGTCGTGGCAATGGCCAGCGGCGTACAGGCAGGAAACACACAGATAAATAAATTGTCTGAATTTGAGGGTTATTGTTGGCTAAAGCGAAAGTTGATGAGATCGGGCAACTAATCAGAACTTTCCTGCTACGTTCAACCTTACGTTAAGTTGAATTTTGAAACACCTGAGGCATCGTAAGGTGTAAGGTATTTTTAGTACGCCCTTATCTAATAGAATAAAGGGTGGGTCGATTAGGCTTGTAAGTGGCTTAGGTGGTGCAGTAACTCAACGGAAATTAAAAATTAAATCAATCACCCGATAACACTTAATTAGACGGTTATCGACGCTGTAAGGGAAGAATAATTGATGGCTACCAAATTGATTGCAGGGCAGAACGCCAAACTTAATGACTCACAGCTGGCATTTAGTCTCGCTGTGGGCAACGACCATGGTGCTGGCTTAGACGCCTCAGCCATTCTGCTGGCTAACACAGGTAAGGTGTCGAGCGATGATGACTTCATCTTCTTCAACCAACCCAAGCACCCCTCAGGCGCCGTAGAACAAACAGATGGATCAACATTTTCGGTCGATCTTAGCAAAGTGCCTGGGCACCTTGAGCGAATAGCGTTTGTCCTCACTGTTGAGCCTGGACTGTCAGCGTTGTCGAGCGGCTACCGTTTTGACCTTAAGGGAGCCGGTGAACAGTTTGAGTTCAGTGGGCAAGGCGCTGGCCGCCAGGAGAAGTCGCTCATTGTGTGCGAGTTGTATCGTCGCAATGGTGATTGGAAAGTGAAAGTCGTTGACCAGGGCTTTGCCGGTGGCATGGCGCCGCTTGCCGAGCATTTTGGCGTCGATGTCGACAATGATTCCAAGCCAGCCCCTACGCCAACACCGGCTCCAGCCTCTCCTAAGCCCCAAGAGAAACCATCGATTAATCTCAGCAAGATCACCCTTGATAAAAAGGGCGACACTATTTCGCTTGAGAAAAAATCAGCCACCTTCGGCAAAATTCATGTGAACCTCAACTGGGATCAAACTGCGGGAGCGGGCGCCAGCAAAAAAGGCTTATTCGGATCGTTACTGGGCGGCAAGCAGGGGGGAGTCGATCTGGATCTTGGCTGTATGTTCGAGTTTAAAGACGGCACCAAAGGGATTGTTCAAGCCCTTGGCAATCACTTCGGCAGCCTTGAAAAAGCGCCCTACATCTTCCTTGATGGCGACGATCGCACGGGGTCAGTGAATCAAGGCGAGAACTTATACCTGAATGGCAAGCATTGGGGTGACATCAAGCGTGTGATGATCTTTGCCTTCATTTATGAAGGCGTTGCGAACTGGGCGCAGACCAACGGACGCGTTTCGATCAAAGCGCCTGATCAGCCTGAAATCGAAATCCGCATGGATGCCAGCGGTAAAAACGAGAATTTCTGTGTGATTGCGATGCTGGAGAACCAAAACGGCACCCTGAATATCTCTAAAGAGGTGAACTATTTCGGCAGTCACAAGCCAGCGGATAACCATTATGGTTTTGGCTTCCAGTGGAAAGCTGGCTCTAAGTAACGGCATAGCGTTGCGCCACCCCCTTTTTGGTAGTGTCGACCTACTACGGCACTGCTTCTCAAGACGTTTGATAATGCATTGAGGAAACCATGCGCCGACTCCCCGTATACCTAGTGCTTGATAAATCCTACTCCATGACCGGAGAGCCGATTAATGCGGTGAACCAAGGCTTGCAGGCCTTAGTCGACATGCTGCGCCAAGATCCTTTCGCGCTTGAAACTGTTTACCTGTCAGTGATCGAATTTAGTTCAGAAGCTCGCCACACCGTGCCCTTGTGCGACCTGATGACCTTTCAGCCTCCCACGCTGAAGCCTGATGGTATGACGGCACTGGGTGCGGCACTCAAACTCACAGCTGAACGTATCCGCGAGGAAGTGCAGTCCTCCTCCAGCAGCGCGAAGGGCGACTGGCGTCCCTTGGTGTTTGTCTTCACCGATGGTGTAGCCAACGACGATCTAGACGTAGGCATCCAGGCTATGAAGGGTGTCAGTGTGGCTAAGTTGGTCGGCTGTGCCGCTGGCGCCGACGCGGATGCGGCAGACCTACAGCGCTTTGCCACCGACGTTGTGCGGTTGAACAGTAATGACGCCGAGTCTATCCGTGCCTTCTTTGCCTGGGTCTCTGCCAGTGTATCAATGACCAGCCAGTCGGTTGAATCCGGCGGCAGCGATGGCAGTGCCGATTTGCCACCTCCGCCCAATGAAATCAGTGTCATCAATCTGAGCAAAAACTGAGCAAGGAGCTACCATGGATCGTCGTTTACCTATCTATCTTCTCATCGACTCTTCGGGTTCAATGCGCGGCGAGCCCATACAGTCAGTGAACGTCGGCTTGGCGGCCATGCTATCGGCGCTGCGCCAAGACCCTTATGCTCTCGAAACGGTTTACCTATCAATCATCACCTTTGATCACGAAGTGAAAGAGCTGCTTCCCCTGCAAGCCTTGGAAAGCGCCCAGGTCAACGACATCGAACTACCACGCTCCGGTGCAACGCATATGGGCGAAGGCCTCAATAAAGTCTGTGACTGCGTAGAGCGGGATATCCTAACGTCCACCTCCGACCAGAAGGGTGACTTTCGGCCGATGCTATTCGTGATGACCGATGGCTCGCCCTCGGATTTGATGGAGTTTGACGCGGCGGTAGCGCGCATCAAAAATATGAAGTTTTCCGAGATCATCGCCTGCGCGGCAGGCCCCAAGGCGAAACAAGAGCATCTTAAAAAGTTCGCGACCAAAACGGTCAGTCTGGAAAACATGGACAGCGCGGGCTTTGCGAATTACTTCCAATGGGTCTCGGCGTCTATTGCGGCTAACGCCAGCGGCCAACAAAACGGGGCGGGTGACGATATCACGCTGCCACCACCACCCGATGAAGTGCAGGTCGTCCTGTAGCCGAGGTATTAATGAGACGCTTACCCATTTTCTTTGTGCTCGATGTATCGGAATCCATGGCCGGTGAGCCCCATGCACAACTACAGCGGGCGATGGAATCTATCGTTGAGCAGCTTCGCCAGGATCCAAGCGCCTTGGAGACCGTGCATATTTCGGTGATCGCCTTTGCCGGGCAGGTGGGTACCGTGGTGCCTATGGTGGATCTGATGAGTTTTTATCCACCGCGCTTACCCCTTGGCGGCGGGACGGCTCTGGGGGAAGCCCTGGATGAGCTGATGACCCGCATTGAGGTAGACGTTAAAAAAACCACGCCCAATCAGCGTGGAGACTGGGAGCCGGTTATTTACCTATTAACCGATGGTCGCCCGACTGATCGCACCGATGCTGCTATCAAACGCTGGCGCCAGCACTACGCCAGCCGCGCGCATTTGATTGCCGTTACCCTCGGGGGGGCTGCGGATACTCAAGTGCTCAAGCAGTTGACCGATGACGTGGTGTCGCTGGATAACGGTACCGGCGAAGATTTGAGCCGCTTTGCCCGCTGGGTTTCCGCGTCGGTCGCCGCCCAGAGCCAGGCACTGGATGTGGGCAAAAACGCGCCAGGAATATCACTTTCCAAAGCGAGCGATGTAGGAATTAGCTTGGTAAAGGACAGTGACGCGGCACCTATCGACGACCAGGTTGTGGTATTCACCGGCCGCTGCCATCGCCACAAAAAGCCGTACTTGCTCAAATACAACGCCGTTCCAATGCCGGGCAATTTTGGAGCGTCAGACGCCCAGGGTATTTATGGGCTTGAAGGTGTCTATCCACTTGGCGAGGAGTATTTCGAGTGGTCTTCGGAGAGCAGCTCAAAGGCATCGGTTAGCAGTGACCAATTGGAAGGGGTGCCGCCTTGTCCTCACTGTGGCGCGGTCACCACATTTGCATTATGCAGCTGCGGCAAACTGATGTGCTGTAACGGGCCCGGCCAGCAAACGTGCCCTTGGTGTGACGCTAACGTCGCGTTCGGTCAAGGTAGCGGAGGCGCCGGTTTTGATGTGGGCAGGGGGCAAGGGTGAAGCATTCACAAGACTACTACCATCGTGTCATTAGCAGTTTGTTTGAAAAGCCTGGGCAACGGCTTCCCGATCAGCTTATCGAGCGAGTTATACAGGAGACAAACGGCCCCACTTTAATTGATGAATTTCGCGAGCAGTTTAAAACCACCATGTCTGAGCATTACAAACAGTCAAAAGAGAACGGTACGAAAGCAGAGGAAGCGGGCTCCGCCTTTACCCCAGGCCTCCCCATCAGCGACAGCGAGGAAAGCGCAGTGTCCGAACATCACAATGCCAACACTGGTAATGCTCCCCAAGATCGGTCAGCGGACGTGCCTCTCCAGCCGGGCGATATCCCCTCTGAGGCGCCTGCAGAAGCGTCGGTGCCGGTCGTCGCGACTCGTACCGAGAGCCTCCCCAACGGCCGTTCGGGACAACCCTATGACGTTTGCCTTGATGAGTTGCTGAATGAGTTGCTGGATGAGTTGCCCGCGAAGCTGCAGCTTGAAGATGACGGTGGCAGTAACCTGTCATTGTCCGATGACCACAGACTGCAGGGCACACCGACTGCCCAGGGGTCTCTCCAATTGAAAGTGCAGGGTCTTGATGAGCAGGGCGAGACGGTACTAGAGCTCACGCTCAAGCTGGCGCTGATTCCCAGCTCTCGTGACCTATGGAAGAATCTGCCGTCAGATCCTGATGCCCCCTATGCCAAGCCCGATGAAGAGGTTGATCGTCTAAGTGGTGGCGATGGTTGGCAAATGGCCATGG
The DNA here is from genome assembly GCF_018612805.1 of Halomonas sp. ISL-56. Lineage (NCBI taxonomy): Bacteria > Pseudomonadati > Pseudomonadota > Gammaproteobacteria > Oceanospirillales > Halomonadaceae > Halomonas > Halomonas sp. ISL-56. Next base: position 23,675 of record NZ_JAGGRO010000025.1, read on the forward strand.
GCTCCCAGCGCGGTCGGTCTCATGCCCACCGGGGAGGGCAACGTGATGATCATGGCACTATCGCCCGGGCAACGTCAGGCTGGAATGTGTTGATCGTGGGGGATGGCGCGGGGTCGTGTGAATACGCGCGCCAGGGAAGCCTGTTAGCAACGACCGTGGCCCGCGATGAGCTGTTGAGCTCATTGGCGGCAAACGAGGGGGCCGCTTTGGAAGCCGCTGCGCTTGCGTGGTGGAAAGGGGGAGACCGTTCTCGCATGTCGCAGGCGTTACTGATACCCCTGCAGCAGACGATGATTACCGCGGTGCATGCGGGTCATCGAGCGATTACCGAGGAAGCCAAAGCCTCGGGGCACCCGGCGAAAGCTTTTTCGACGACCTTGCTGCTCGCGCTGCATAAAGAAACGCCTGATGGTCACATCGTCGTGACTTTTGGGATTGGCGACGGTGCGGTGGCGGCGCTTTACGAGGGCCGACAAGCCCAGATGTTAACTACAGCCGATTCAGGCCAACATGCCGGGCAAACCCGTTTTCTTGACGCGCCTCTTTTCCAAGAGGCTGAGGGGCTTTATCAACGGGTGAAGATTAACGTTTTCTCTTCGCTGGAGGCTCTCATTGTCGCCACCGATGGCTTGACCGATCCAAAATTCACGTCTGATAACGATATGCACGACGGTGAAAGCTGGTGGGCGCTCTATGATGAGCTGGCGCCAGCCCTGGCAGCCCCCAACGATGATTCTGAGCGCGACCCGCTACAGGACTATCTGAGCTTTTTTGTTGAGCGCCATCACGACGATCGGACGTTGGCAGTGCTTTATCGTGACAGCGTTATGCCAGCCGATATGGGCGACTCGGAGGCCTTGGTATGAGCGTACCCATTATTACGCTAACAGCCTCCAACGGTGAGCAAGTTCAGTTTCGAGACAAAATCATCGCCACGGGCGGTATGAAAGACGTCTACGCCAGCCCAGACAAGCGCTATGTGGTTGCCTTCTACCGTGCCCAGCTTGATGATGCTGCCCGTCAGCGCCTGGAGATGATTACCGGAGCCTACCGTGAGCGCATCTTCGACAATGAGCAGGGCGCCTACTGGGATCAACTGTATTGTTGGCCCACGGCAACGGTAGAGCACAATGGCCGTACCGGCGTCGTGGCACCGTTCTATCGTGACCATTTCTTCTTTGAGCATGGTTCATTTAACAACGACATGCTCAAAATTCAGGGTAAGGATAAGGAAGGCAAGTGGTTTGCATCGCCCAACAACCAATTCAAGTTCTTAGACGAAAGAGAGCGCGGCAACTGGCTTAATTACCTGCAGCTCTGCTTACGGCTGTCTCGCGCCGTCCGCCGGCTACACGCGGCAGGTCTCGCCCACAGTGATTTGAGCTACAAGAATGTATTGTTAGCACCGACGACCGGCAACGTCTGTATCATCGATATGGATGGCCTGGTTGTGCCCGACCGGTTCCCCCCGGAAGTAGTGGGCACCCCTGACTTTATTGCGCCTGAATGCGTGGCAACGAGCCACCTGCCGAAAACGGATCCGCAGCGGGTTTTACCCAGTATTTTCACCGATCGGCACGCGCTGGCCGTTATGGTCTATTCACTGCTGCTGTTACGCCATCCCCTGCGCGGACAAAAAGTGCATGCCGTTGATCCCAGTGAGGATGAGCGACTCACGATGGGTGAGCAGGCGCTGTTCGTAGAGCATCCCAGCGACAACAGCAATCGGCTGAGCCCAACAGACGCAACGAAGCCGACCGAGTTGCCCTGGAAAGATCCTCAAAAACTTCCCTACACCGTCACCGGGCCCTATCTAGCCGCGTTGTTTGATCGTGCCTTTATCGATGGGCTGCATGATCCCCGCAGTCGTCCCAGTGCGGATGAGTGGGAGGTTGCCCTGGTGAAGACGGTAGACCTAATTCAGCCCTGCCAGAATAGCGCCTGCCAACAAGCCTGGTTTGTGTTTGATAACACCACGGCGCCGCGCTGCCCCTTCTGCCAAACCCGGTACCAGGGAAAGCTTCCGGTGATTAACCTCTATTCATCGCGGGGAGATCGTTATCGGCCGGATAACCATCGCTTGATGGTGTATTCAAACCAGAGCGTTTTCCCGTGGCATGTCGATCGCACGATTATGCCGAACGAGCGGCTTGGCGATGAACATAAATCGCGAGTGGGCTACTTCGTGCTGTACCAGCAGCGGTGGTTCTTGGTCAACGAAAATATGCCTGATTTGAAGAATGCCCAGACCGGTGAGGCCGTACCAATCGGTGGCAAGATTGAACTGGAGGACGGGCTACAGCTGCTCACCGGCAAGTCACCCGCTAGCCGGTTGTTCTATCTGCAGATGGTGTAGAGGTGCCTTGCAGAATTATCGGTATTTGTGGGCTTTCATGCTTATTTAGATAAAACTGCTTTTCAGCATTTAGGGTTTGTCTTGAGAAGAACTAAACATACAGGGGTAGATATGGGGTATGTAATCGCCATAGTGCTTGTAATGAACGCTTACTCACAGAAACTGGTCAGCTATTAATAGTAAAGCGATTATAATCATGGCAGCACCAGAAAATAGACTAACCCGGCGTGCTACGTGAGGCCGCGTGCCTATAAAGCTCCTCGCAGCAATACCAACGAGAAAATAAACGACAGCACAGTTAACTATCTGAACAAAGCCCATCGCAGTTATCTGCATTGAAATAGACCATTCGCTTTCACGGTTTGTAAACTGCGGTAATAAAATCAAAAACAGCACCAATGCATCGGGGTTCATACCACTGATGATGAATCCACGAACGCCCCATCCTAACCCTGTATTTGATGTATGTTTTTTATCTGCTGTGGGTTGAGAGAGGGGAGTAATAATATTAATGCCAAGCCACAGTAAATAACCTGCCCCCAGTACCGTCAGAACGGAAAGCACTGTAGGGATGCTGGCGATTAGCGCACCCACTCCAGCGGCAAATACAAAGGTTATTACCAAATAGCCACATAGCATGCCGACAACTGCAGGTACCAATGCCCGCTCCCGCAGGCCCGCTGTAATCGCATAGGCCCAGTCTGCTCCTGGTGCCATAATTAGCGAAATTGAAAGCGCCCAGAATGCCATTAAGTTGCTGATTGACATAGGCTTTCCTTGATGTCTGTTGATTTTTACAAGGTATATTAGCGGTTAACTTATGGCAGGTCTTCTCAAATTAGTTAATATAAATATTACTCGAGGCTAGAACTTCGGTGGCTCTATCTGCAGATTGTTTAGAGGTGTCTCGCAGGACTATTGGTATTGGCGGGCTTTTACCCAGATGGCACTGCCCTTGGCAAGCGACAGTGCATCTGATTGGCTCATTTCAAAATCTAACGATACGGTAAATTAGAAAGTAACGGCCAGGACGCTGTCTGCCACCGTGTACTGCGCGATGATAAAGGCGATGTAGCACGCTGCCATAATCCCGCCTGCTATGCGGCCGATCTTGCCTACGAAGAGCAGGAAGGCCGCAAAGACGAGGGTTACAAGCACGACTACGTAGATGTCGAAAGATGCAAAACGTGGATCAATCAACAAAGGCTTGGCGACGGCAGAAAGTGCCAATACTGAGAGAATATTGAAGATGTTACTGCCAATGATTCCTCCTACGATCATATCGTTCTGGCCCTTGCGAGCGGCAGCTATACAGGCGGTCAATTCAGGCAGCGAGGTGCCGAAGGCAATAAGGGTCATGCCGATCACGGCTTCAGGCACGCCGAGTGCAATCCCTCCAGCAACCGCTCCCTGAACCAGAATCTCAGACCCTACCAGTAGGGTTAAGATGCCGACAAGCAGCATAAGTCCTGGAAAACGGCTGCCGGTATCGTGCTCTTCCACTTCGTCTACGTCGAGCTTGCTAGCCTTGTACTGGTAGAACACGTAGCCAGCAAGCGCGATGACCATCACCAGGCCTCCCCAGGCTGGCAGGGTGCCAGCGACTACCGCCACCGTCATGCCTGCCGTGGCGACCAGCATTACGATAGTGTCTAGACCTACATCTGCACGTCTAAAGACGACAGGTGCGATCAGGGCTGATACCGCAATTACCATTAATATGTTGGCAATATTTGAGCCAATAACGTTGCCGACCGAAATGCCGGGAAAACCAGATAGGTTGGCGTTGACAGAGGTGAAAAGTTCCGGCGCAGAGGTGCCGAACGCTAGAACGGTGGCGGCAATGAAAAGCTTTGATAATCCTGACCGTCCGGCGACTGTCACGGCGTTATCGACCGTCCAGTCCCCTCCCTTGATCAGCAGCCAAACGCCAAACGCGATTGCGCCAAATGCAATCAGGGAAAGTTGGTAGGTGCTGAGTTCGTGCATGTTTGTTCCAGAAAAAAAACGGCGAAAAGAGAGGATAGTTTGTGTGGTTGAAAGTGTTACAGATCGAATTCTTCAGGCTTGAGGCCAAGCTCCTTCGCGATTTCTCGCACCACGGCCTTTTCGTCTGCATCGAAATCCCCATCGGCCGCACCGATGGCGCACACGACACGAACAATGACCCTGGCTTGATCTTCCTTGCCGCGTACCTTTCCGACGGTCTGCAGTGCATTGGCCTTACCGATTTCATGGTCAAATTCGAAATCGCCAACGGCTTTATTGAACACCTCAATCACCTGTCGGATGTCGAAATGCTTCAGCTCGTCCGAGCGCTCTAAAAACGCTGCCATTTTTTGTTTTTCTGAGGCATCGACTGAACCGTCAGCAGCGGCTACCAGAGCGCAGCCAGAGACTATTGCTTCCATAAAGGTACGGTTTTTGAACTTCGCTACCTCAGCCGTCAGGTTTTCACGTGCCTTAGTAACGTTTTCTTTTAGCCAATTAAGAGCCATCTTGCTTCTCCAGTCTGATAATGAATCATTGAAATTTAGGGGGGTAAATCAGATAGCCTATCCAATGTCTTAAGTAAGGTTCGCGAGGTGTATGCTTCGAACGGCTTGTGGTGGCCATTGATGCTATAACACGACCCCGAGTGAAGGCATCGATCAGTCAGAATATAATGACACAATTCATCATCTTTCGTCTTGTCGACCAAATGACAGATGACGTTGGCTAGGTCTATTTTTGGGTTGGTATTGCTGCCAATAAGTACTTCCCTGCATCTGACGACTGCAGCCACTCCTTGTCAGACATCACATAATAGGAACAGCAGCGACCTTGTATGGTTGACTCAAGAAGAGAAAAAATTTGCAGTCCCGGCGCTACGCAATCTGAAAAAACTCACCGGGAGCCCAGAGGCGCTTAACGTTGATTTCCAATATTAAGTGCCTGCACTCAGGTGATGCTGCATTACGATCGTTCGTTGTCGTCCTGATGCCCGGAGCTGCCATTGTCCGACAGGAATTTATCGCGCGCGCGCTGGCTTTCATCGTTGTTGTGGCTGGCGAGGCGTGCTTGTTCTGCTTGAACTTCACGTTCGGCGCGCGCTGCCTCGCGACGGGCATGCAGTTGCCGGGCAGCACGACGAACCCGCCAGGCGACATAAGTGCCCCCCAACGCCAGCAAGGTCAGGACAACGATATTGAACAGCGGAAAGTGCCGGTAGCCTGGTTCGACCTGCCAGACCTTCACGGCGTTCGGAAACATTGAGAATATCGGAATACGCCAACCGTAATGCCGAACGGCCACCAAGTTACTTTCGTTCTGTGAAATCGAGCGGGCACGAGTGTTCAAGTTGGAGCTATCGAATTTTCCGTACAAAACGGCATCTTCATTGCGATAATTGCGCGGATTACCTTCCGCGCTTTCTGCAAGGATGAAGTACACGTCCATGGTGCTTACGGCGCTGTTGGACTCACTGTCCTGATTATTATGCTGGGTATCTACCCGCTTAACATCGGTACCGATCAGTCGCACGACATCAACCTGCGGTAGGGTGTAGTGCAAAGCGGCTCCGGATGCGATTAGAGTGATGCCAACCAGGGCGTATCCTAGGCGTTTCATTGATTATTTCCCTGAAGGTCATTTTTTAGCAATATGTTCTGATACTGGCACCCACCTAGCCGATGCCTATCGGGCTGGATGCCAAGCCGTTGGCAAGTTGCACCTGAACGTCACAAAGATAGGCATTTATTTGTTAATGATAAGCGACATCACGCTTCATCAACATTGATGATGCCATTCGTGAGTATCATCGGCAACTCTGACCTAACCCATTCTCACAGCATAGAGAGCTGTTTCTTGATTGATGCTTTTTTGAAGGCTGCCTGATGTGAGCGCCTAGCTAAATACAGTGAATGCGAGATGTTAGAGTGAAATTATATGGTCATGTCAGAAAGTTCCTTTTGCCACTAGGCGGCATTCCCTGCATATTAATCGGCTAGGTAATGTAGAACGATCTCATTGAATGCATGACTTAACCCGATAGCGAGGAACCTAATGTCGCAGCAAGTTATCCTTACTACCTCGTCGCACCTTGAAGGCTACCGAGTAATCGAACATATCGACATTGTTTCGTCTGAGTGTGTGTTTGGCATGAACGTGTTTAAGGATATGTTCGCAAACTTTCGCGATTTTTTTGGTGGGCGCAATAAATCATCCCAGAACGCATTGCGTGATGCGCGTGTTGCTTGCCTTGATGAGTTGCGTGCAGAAGCGGCGCAAATGGGCGCTAACGCTGTGATTGGCATTGATCTTGATTACAGCGAGATTTCAGGAGGCGGCAAGTCGATGCTGTTCTTGGTTGCTACAGGTACAGCGGTGAAGGTGGTGAGAGCGTAATACAGCTCAGTTTTTCTGAGTGCTCTCACCGAGCTCCAGGCAATAAAAAAAGGCAGACCAGTATGTAACTGATCTGCCTTTCAAAATATTGGTAGCGGGGACCGGATTTGAACCGATGACCTTCGGGTTATGAGCCCGACGAGCTACCAGACTGCTCCACCCCGCATCAACGTGTGGCGTATTCTACAGAAGTTTTATGTGAAGTCAATAGGGGGATTAACACGTTCGGCTTATAGCGGTTGAGCGCAACCTGCTGCAACATGGAGAGAGTACAGCTATGCTTTAAATAGCCATAACAAAAATCTTACGCTGGTGCATTCCTTAAGCAAATAATGCACTAGGGTAATACAGGCGCAGTCGCGCTTTTTCACAATGGCTTGTGGCGCAACTTACATGTTTTTAGGCTCAAGTCATTTGTCATTTCAGGGAGGTAGTCAATGGCCAATCAAGCCCCCGTCGCCTGGGTAACTGGTGGAACTGGTGGTATCGGTACGGCAATTTGTCGTTCGTTGGCAGATGCGGGATATTTAGTCGTGGCGGGTTATCGCAACCCCGACAAGGCCAAATCCTGGTTAGAAACGCAGCACGCCGACGGCTATAAAAATATCGAGTTGTCGGGTGTCGATCTTGCTGACCACAACGCCTGCCTGGAAGGCGCTCGCGAAATCCACGATAAGTATGGCTCTATTAGTGTACTGGTGAACTGTGCGGGGATTACCCGTGATGGCACCATGAAAAAAATGTCTTACGAGCAGTGGTACGAAGTGCTCGACACCAACCTCAATAGCGTTTTTAACACCTGCCGTAGCGTCATTGAGATGATGCTTGAGAGTGGCTATGGTCGGATTATCAATATTTCGTCCATCAATGGCCGTAAAGGCCAGTTTGGCCAAGTTAACTACGCGGCGGCGAAAGCCGGTATGCATGGTTTGACCATGTCGTTGGCACAGGAAACAGCGACCAAGGGAATTACCGTCAATACCGTATCGCCTGGCTATATCGCCACCGATATGATTATGAATATTCCAGAAAAAGTGCGCGAAGCGATACGGGAAACAATCCCAGTGAAGCGCTATGGCACGCCAGAGGAGATCGGCCGATTGGTCACCTTCTTAGCCGATAAGGAGTCAGGATTTATCACCGGTGCCAACATTGATATCAACGGTGGTCAGTTCATGGGCTAGTCGTTAGCTCAATAGGAGAACGCAAACGGGAGGCTATAAGCCTCCCGTTTTCTTGCTAACGCTACGGCAACGGAACTCGAGCCAGTCGGCTAAGTAGGTTATCCAACTCTTCTACTTCAGCGCCCCATAACGTGGCGGGCATCGGCCCTAGCGCCAATAGCGCAACCAAAATATCGGTAACGTCTTGATCACGGCTGCGCGCTTGATTGAAGCCTTCATTCAAACGCTCTACCTGAATCGCCAGGCGCAGTGGCTCATCGCTTTGCCGCACGCTACCCACGGCCATCATCGAAAGATGCACTCTCAGCCTAGCGAGGGATTCGGCTATGCGGGCGTGATCCGAGTCTGATAACGGCGCTGCCACGTTATGGCGCTGTTGATTGCGCGCAGCATGCGCCTCATTAAAGGCGGAGGGGAGCGAAGCGCTAAGCACCGTTTGGGTATCCACATCGCTGGGAGTTCCTTCACTGAGATAGCGCTGGTCGGCAGCCAAGTGAGCATTCACTAACGGCATGAGCGCGTGCCATTGCTGAACCGTATCGGCAACCGCCAGACGGTTTAAGCGTTCGCGACGCGCCCGCACAATCCCGCTTATCCTTCGCTGCATGCCTTCACTGCGCCGATTGCGTGGCAGCGGCTCAAGCTGGCTGGCCTGTTCGATAAAGCGATCCAGTGTGGCCGCCTCGCTGGCCTCAACAGGCTGCCAGCTATCCATTTCGTCGATCAGGGTCTGCATTTCATCCAGCTGCTGTTGCTGGCGCGCCGCCTGCTCATTTTTATGCGCATCGCGCAGGGCAAAGAGTTGGTCGCACTCTTGGCGAAAGGTTTTCCACAGCGTTTGCTCTTCGCCTTTGGGGGCTCGGCCTAACGCTCGCCACTGCTGCTGTAGCTGTTTGGTCAACTGAATACGCTGGGCTAACGCTTGGCTGTCGTCGTTGCGCAGCGCGCTCACTTGGCTAATCAGTTCGCGTTTTTGTGAGGCGATAGTCTCAGCGCGTTGATCAATTAAGGTCTGCAAACGGTGACGAATAGTGCCGAAACGACGCCCAACGGTTTCAGAGCGCTCGCGTGGCACGGGGCTATAGTGCCGCCATTGGTGGCGTGCTTTGTCGCGAATCTGCCGCAGCACATCAGGGTCGGCGTCTTCAGCGGGCTGGGCCAGTAGGCTTTCAAGCTGGTCGCACAGCGCCTCGCGGGCTTGAAGGTTGCTCTCACGCTCTTGGCTGAGCTGATCCCGCCAAGGGGCGAGGCGCTCATGGATACGATCCGAAGCGCTGCGAAAACGCGCGGACTGTTCGCGGTTGGCCGCGGCATCGCCCAGTGATTTCCACTCTTTGACCAGTTGGCGATGGTGGCGGTCAAGCGCTTCTTCCTCCATATGGATATCGTTCGCCAGTGCTTCGATGCTGGCACATAGCTGCTCGCGCTTTGGCCCGGCGACAAACCCCCGCCAGTCACGTAGTTCTGCCAACCGGGCGGCTAAGTGCTTTAAGCGCGTTTTGAGCGGTTGAGCAGCGGGGCTTTCCAGCGCTTCGATGCGTGGTTTTAGCCGCTGATGCAGGCGGCTGGCGCTTTTAAAGGCGCCGCGCTCTAGCAAATGCTCAAAGGTGTCGAGTTCCGCGTCATGGGCCTCCAGTGTGGTGTTGTCTTCTGCAGGCTGCGAGGGCGCGGTGTTTTTAATGTGGAGAGCCGCTTGGGCACGGCCGAGCAGCGCGGGGGGCGTCAAGGCGTCCGGCCATTGGCATTCGCTAGTCAGCGTGGCCAGAGTCGCGTGGTCGCCGCTGGCTAGGGCTGTTTCGATGGAGGCGCTTACCGCGCACCAGCGCTGCCATGCCTCTAAACACTGATCGTAGTGCTGAATCGCCAGCGTGTAGCGCTGGCGTAGTATCTCGCTGGGTGGGTGGATGTCAGAAAGCGCCTGCCAGCGTTGGCCGAGCAGCTGGCGCTGGGCGCGCAGGCTATCGATATCTTGAACGGTCATAACGGAAGCGTGGCGCAAGCCGTCGAGGGTTTCTTCGATGCCTTCAAGCAGCTGTTCGCGGGTGTTTTCGGCCTCTTCACGGCGCTCATCGCTCTGCTGGCGCGCCTGCTCTTGGGTTTCATGGTCGTGTAGTGTTTTGCGGCAAGTGAGCAGGGCTTGATGAAAGCGCTGCTCCTGCTCCACGCTCGGCGGCTGTGTCAACTGCTCCCATTGGCGTTCAAGGTGGCGAAAGCGTCCGCCATAGAGCGGCTCCCAAGGCGCGCGGGCGTGCTGCTCTAGTTGGCTTAGAAGCGTTTCGCGCTGCTGCACCTCGGCTTCCAGCCACTGGGCGTCGCTGCGCAAGCGGTTGAGGCGTTCCCGCCCCAGGCGCACCACCTGACGATCGCGGCGTGCCTCTTTCACTAACCGCTTAAGCCCTTCTTCGTCCTCGATGCGCTCGGCCGCTTGATGGCGAACGGCGGCCACACCGTTATGGCAGGCTTGGCGAATCAAATCATCTTCAGCGTTAAGCTTGCCCAGTGCGACCAGGCGCAGATTGAGATTGTCACCTTGCATGGCTACCGCACTAAGCACCCGAGGATCTTCGATCTGTTCGACCAGTGATTGGCGCTGGTGTAGGTCGCTATGGCCTTCACTCCCGCTTAGCCGTTGGCAAATGGCATTGAACCAGGCTTCCTCCTGCTGATAATGGGGATAAGCGTTGACCAGTCCCTCACAGTCATCCAGGGTCAGCAGCGCGGCAAGGCGAATCTGGCTGTCGCTATCTTGAGTGAGTGACTGCAGCGCTTGGCGCTGTTCTGCTTGTTCGGGGTTGAGTCGTTGGAGGGCCTGACGGCGCACCTCGGGGTCAGGGTGCTGCCACCGAGGTGCGAACAGGCGTCTTAACAGTCCGTGCATGGATCATCCTGCTAATATGAAATGCGTAGCATGAAAAAAACGGCTCGGTGGTTGCAGTCACCGACGCTGTCGCTTAGCTTGGCCTTACTATCTTGTAATAAGCATGGTGTGACAAACAGCTATTTTCTAGGCCACACTGCTTCTAGACCACACTGTTTTTAGACTACAGTGTTTCTAGACGACGAAATGCGTGATAGTACGCTACCTTAATCTTATATGAACATGACGGGGAGTTCGGCCATGAGCCTTAACGTGGATAGTGCCGCAGTGGCCTTTACCTTCAAAGGCGGCATGCTGCCGATGACCGTCATGGAGTTAAGTAGTGCTGATCCGGAGCAAATCCGGCAGCAGTTGGCTGGAAAATTCTCCCAGTCGCCCGCTTTCTTTCAGCATACACCGGTTGTGCTCAGCGTGGAAAAACTCGATGAACCCCACTTAGCTCTTGAACGCATCTGTGCCGTATGCCGTGACCATAAACTGCTGCCGGTGGCCGTGCGCGGTGGCACCGAGCCGGTACGCCAGTCGGCCTGGGCGCTGGGATTGGGTTGGTTTCCACCGGTGGCAGAAGGCCGTGCCCGAGTGCTTGAAAGCGTCAGTAACTCGCCAGTGCAAGAAGTAGCCCGTGAGGAAGAGCTGAGCGAGGCGGAAGCGCCATCGCTTGCCACCCGGCTTTATCGCGGTACCGTTCGTTCTGGGCAGCAAGTCAGCGCCGCTGATGGCGATTTGGTCGTGATCGGGGCGGTGAATGCCGGGGCAGAAGTGTTGGCAGCCGGCAGTATTCATGTTTATGGCGCGCTACGTGGCCGTGCGCTGGCAGGCATTCATGGTAATACCCAAGCGGGCATTTACTGCCGTGAATTGGAGGCTGAATTGCTCTCAGTGGCAGGCAATTACAAACGTTCGGAAGATATCGATGCACAGCTTCTGGGGACGCCTGCAGAAGTTCACTTTACAAAAGAACAGCTTGAAATTAAGCCACTGAGCTAAGGTATTTGTATGAGGCTGCGTTGGTGCTTCATGCCTAGCGACGCCGAAGACGCTATCCGTTACAGTATGGCATGTTGATGACATTGACGTTCCCGTTATGCGCAGAGCGCCAACGACTCGCGCTCGCGTCGAACGACTTCAAGAAGGAAGTGACTTTTGGCCAAGATAATTGTAGTGACCTCTGGTAAAGGAGGGGTCGGTAAAACCACCAGTGCGGCGGCAATTTCCACTGGACTTGCGCTGCGCGGTAAAAAAACCGTTGTAATCGATTTTGATGTGGGCTTGCGTAACCTCGACCTGATCATGGGCTGCGAACGCCGCGTGGTGTATGACTTAGTCAATGTGATTCAAGGTGAAGCGGGGCTCAACCAGGCGCTGATTCGTGATAAACGCGTCGAGAATTTATTTATTTTGCCAGCTTCCCAGACCCGCGATAAAGATGCTCTGACCCAAGAGGGTGTCGCGGAGATTTTGGAGAAGTTGAAAGAAGATTTCGATTTCATTCTATGTGATTCACCCGCCGGTATTGAGCGTGGTGCCCAGTTGGCCATGTACTTTGCTGACGAAGCGATTGTAGTCACCAACCCTGAAGTATCGTCAGTACGAGACTCCGACCGTATTTTGGGGCTGCTGGCCTCGAAAACCCGGCGTGCAGAGCAGGGCGATGACCCTATCAAGGAGCATTTGCTGGTGACTCGCTATAACCCCGAGCGAGTGACCTCCGGCGATATGCTGACGCTGGACGATATACGTGAAATTTTGGCAATTAACTTGCTGGGCTTAATTCCTGAGTCGGAAGCCGTGCTGCGTGCTTCTAACCAGGGTGTGCCGGTAACCCACGATATCTCCAGCGATGCGGGGCAAGCGTATAGCGATACGGTATCGCGTTTGCTCGGTGAAGACATGCCGCTGCGTTTTCACGAAGTGCAGCGTAAGGGCCTGCTGAGCCGTATGTTTGGGGGGGCGCGCCGATGAAATTACTGGAGTTCTTGAAGCGTGAGCGCAGGAAATCTGCCTCTGTAGCCAAAGAACGTTTGCAAATTATTGTAGCGCATCAGCGTAGCCAGCGCGGCCAGCCTGATTATATGCCGATGCTTGAGCGCGAACTGCTTGAGGTGATCCGTCGTTACGTTCACGTGGACGATGACGCTATTCAAATTTCCTTGGACAGCGAAGACAACTGCTCTGTGCTAGAGCTTAACGTTACGCTTCCAAAGAGCTAAGCCCCTTACCAACGTCACAGAGCTGAAGACGGGGCGAAAGGGGTGGCGGGTGTGCTAGGCTTGGGCTTTTCATTGCCCAGCGGAGTGTTTATTCATGGCATCACCCAATGCTGCCCCTGCCAGTTTTCTCTGGCATGACTATGAAACCTTCGGGGCGGATCCGCGCCGTGATCGGCCGGCACAGTTCGCAGCCCTGCGCACTGATGCCGATTTGAACGAGATCGGCGAGCCGATTGAGCTCTACTGCAAACCCGCCGATGACTATCTGCCTCATCCTGCCGCCTGTTTGATTACCGGTATTACCCCTCAAAAAGCCCAACGTCATGGTCTCCCTGAAGCAGTGTTTGCGGGTGAGATTCAGCGCCAGATGAGCGAGCCGGGCACCTGCGTAGTAGGCTACAACAGCCTACGCTTTGATGACGAAGTCTCCCGTCACCTGTTTTACCGCAATTTGCTCGACCCTTATTCCCGCGAGTGGCAAAACGGCAATTCGCGCTGGGATTTGATCGATATTGTGCGCGCCTTTTATGCGCTGCGTCCTGATGGCATTGAGTGGCCGCTGCGCGAAGACGGCGCGCCCAGCTTTAAGCTTGAGCACTTAACTGCAGCCAACGGTATTGCCCATGAGGGGGCCCACGATGCGGTAGCGGATGTACGCGCCACTATCGCTTTGGCGCGTTTGCTCAAAGCGCGCAATGCCAAGCTGTTCGACTATCTACTCGGTCTGCGCGGAAAGCGCGCGGTGGCTAAGCAGCTCGACTTGCCCAACGCCAAACCGCTGCTGCATATTTCCCGCCGTTATCCCGCCAGCCGGGGCTGTAGTGCCCTGGTGATGCCATTGGCCGAACACCCGACTAACCCTAACGGGGTGATCGTTTACGATTTGAGCGTTGATCCCAACGATATGCTGAGCATGTCGGCGGAGCAGATTCGCGAGCGGGTGTTTGTCAGTCAGCAGGATCTTGCCGAAGGTGAGGCGCGTATTCCGTTGAAAGTGATTCATATCAACCGTTGCCCGGTGGTGTTCCCCGCCAGTGCTTTGAAAGACGTTGAGGGGCCTCATCAGGGCGAGTACGGCACCATCGTCGAGCGCTTAGGCTTGGATGTGACGGCCTGTCGGCAGCACTGGAAAACCCTGCGCGATGCCAGCGGTGTCGCCGCTAAGGTCGCAGAGGTGTTTAGCGCAGGCTACGACGATGCGCCGCAAGACCCGGATCTAATGCTCTACTCGGGCAGCTTCTTCTCCGCCGCCGACCGTCAGCAGATGGAGCGGGTGCGGGAGATGGAGCCGTGGGATTTGGTAGGGCAGCGCTTTGCGTTTCAGGATCCGCGTTTGGAAGAGATGCTATTTCGCTTTCGTGCGCGCAGTTACCCCGATACCTTGGAGGGCGAAGAACGCGAGCAGTGGGAAGCGTTTCGCTGGATGCGCATCAATGACCCAGCTTTGGCGGGCTTTACGCTCAAGGCGTTTGCGCGGGAAATCGCTCAGTACAATCAGCAAACGCTCACTGATCGTGAGCGGCAGATTCTGGAAGAGCTAGTGATGTTCGTGGAAGCCATGATGCCGGCCCAGGCGTTTGACGCCTGAGCCGGTGCCGATGGTCTAACGGCGCTGTTTATTCGCGCACTTTAGGCAGCGCTGAGCGTGCTTCGCGGTAATCGCTTACATCGCTGGGTTCGTCGCCTGGATTAAAGCGTATATCCAGAGTGTGCTCGCGCAGCGATGGCCAGAGAGCCTTAATATCCTCAAGGCTAACGTTAAGTACTAGCTCGGCCAACTGATTACGGCGGTCGAAGCGAACGTCTTCAAGCGCCGTGGCTTGCCAATAGCGATTGGCCATGCCTGCAAGGCTGGTGTCGCGCTGGCGCAACTGGTCGTGAACCGCTTGACGATAAGGCACTAAGTCCTCGTCGCTAAGTTGTTCAAGACGCTGGTTAGCCTCGTCAAGAAACGCCTCCATGCGTTCGGCAATGGTGCCGCTGTCTACGTCAGGGGATTGCACTATGAGCGCAATGCCCGGTGCTTCGAGCAGCGGTGAATAGCCTGCGTTGACGATGTAGCCGAGCTGCTGCTCGGTGCGTAGCTGTTGGTAGAACGGCGTTTCCAGCCACTGCGCGATCACAGCGGTGGTGGCTTGTTCCTCTGGCGTCTGGTCGCGGCCTTGTAAGTAGCGCAGTACCAAGGACTCATCCCGCGTGCTATGAGGGTGCAACACGCTGTGCTCCTCACTCGCCGCAAGCGGCGTTAAGTTAGCAATGGCGTCGCGGTTTAGTCGTGGCTTGAGCTTGGCGCGCATCAGCTGTGTCTGTTCAAGCGCTAGGTCAGCGTCCAGGTTGCCCACCGCCATGGCATCGACGTACAGGTCATCTAGAAAGCGCTGGCGAAAATCTTCCAAGTGGCCACGGTCAAAGCGCTCGCTGGCGGCGAGAAGCTCAGCGGTAGACCACTGTGGTGTGAGGAGAGCTTCGCCTAGGGTGCGGCTGGCTTGGCCGGTGAGCGACGCCTGGGGCGCGTTGCGCCACTCGCGCTGCAGCTGATAACGCACCCGCTCAAAGGCGCTGTCGCTGATCTCTGCGTGTGCTAATTGCTCAAGGGCTTGTTCAATCAGCGGGGTTTGGCCATCCCGCCAACCCGAGAACGACAGCGTCATCCCCCGGGCGTGAGGGTAGGCGCTAAACGACTGCCCCGCTAGCCACGCTGGGTAGAGGGATTCATTCAAGCTGTCGTTGAGCCAGCTGGCGAGCAGCCGGGTGAGTACGGCTTCTTCTGCAGAGTAGCTGGCGGAGGGATTTTGCAGGCTAACGCGCCACTCAACTGTCGGGGTGTCAAAGCGTGCGTCCTGCATATGCCAGGCAGTAAACGAGGGCGTGTCGACTAACAGGCTGGGGTGTTCATCCTGGCCCTCTAGTAACGTTAAATCACTGGCAATAAAGGGGTTGGGGCCAGGGAGCTCCAAGCCACTCAGTGCCTGACCTGGCTGGTCGGGCACTTGTTCTTTCCACTGAGTATTAAACCACGGTGAGACGGTTTCGCTTTCGACATCCGGCGCCGAGTAAAAGCGCAGCATGTTATCCGGCGTTAGGGCATCCAGGTAAGTCTGCTGGCGCTGAGCGTCTGGGCCATCCATGCGGTAGGCCGCATACTGCACGTCTTCTACCGGGTAGCGCGATAGGCTCATGGAGAGGCGCGTGGCTTCTTGCTGCGGGGCACCATGTTGCTGGAAGCGGAAGGCTTGCTCGCTGAGCTTGGCCTGCTCGTCATAGCGCCATTCGGACAGGCCGTCGTTGCGCAGTTGATCAATGGCCGCAAACAGAGTGGCTTCAATATCGTCCAAGCGCTCGGCGCCGGCAGGTGTCAGGCTGATGGAGATAGTGAAGAGTGCTTCGTTACCATCACCGCGGCCAACGCCGGCGGAAAGCCCGTCGGCCAGTCCAGCATCGCGCAGTACGGCGAGCAGGCTGCCTTCACCCTCATCACCAAGCAGGTGAGCGATTACCTGGGTGGGTTTTGTGCGGTATTCGTCGGTGGGGTCGGGTACCGGGAAGTAGAAGCGTAATTGACGGCGATCCTGCAGCGACTGACGCTCGATATAGTGGGGGAGCGTGTCTGAATCAACCAGTGGCGCGTCAATCGTCGGCACGCTTAAGTCGTTGTCGGGAATATCGGCAAAACGTTCGGCGACCAACTCTTCCAACTGATCCAGCGGCTGCGGCGCCACAATCGCCAAGTTCATCACATTGGCGTCGTAATGTTGGTGATAAAAATCGATCACCCGCTCACGCAGCGTGGCTTCGCCTTCAGGCGGGCTGGCGAGTGTTTCCCGGCTACCCACAGCAAAGCCGGTGGTGGGGTTGTCAGGGTTGAGTAACTGATTGAGCACATCGTTTTCACGTCGGGATTCGTCGCGAATCCGCGCCATGTACTCCGAATGAACGATATTGCGCTCGCTTTCCAGGTGGTCGGCGTTAAACAGCGGTGAGAGAAAAAATTCGCTGAAACGGTCAAGCGCTCCCGGCAGCGCTGACGGCTCAATATCAAAGAAGTAATTGGTGTCCTGCTGCGCCGTAAAGGCGTTGTGGGAACCTGCATTATTGGAAATGTAGCGCTGGTAACCGTCGGATTCTGGGTAGGGTTCGGTACCTAAAAACAGCATGTGCTCAAGAAAGTGCGCTAATCCCTGAAGGTCATCGGGGTCTTGGGCGCTGCCGACCCGGACATTCATCGACGCTGCCGCTTTGTCAGCCTCCGGGTCGCTGACCAATAACACATTGAGGCCATTTTCAAGCGTCAAAACTCGGTAGTCGCGGCTGTCATAAGGGCTAATGATTGGGGTGACCGTATCCGCAATGGCGTCGGCAACAGCGTCATCATTTGCGGCGAAGGCGAGTGGCATCATTGCGATGCTGGCAATAACGCCAAGCAGTGCGCGCTGGGGAAAAAGCCGCCGGCGGGTTAAGCAAGTGGATTGCAACATTACAGCTCCTGTGACACAGCCCAGCGCAGCATCGACCCGGTGGGATGGGCACAAGCCGGTGACTGGTAGGCGGGATTATTGACATGTTTAGATACCGGAAAAGCGCCCAACAGTTCCAATGGCGCGGGGGTTAATAGCGAATTAAGCGTCGCTAAATCCGTATCCGGGTTGAGCCAAGCGGATAGCGCGTGGCTGGGAATAGTGACCGGTAAACGGTCGGTTAGCGGCGATAGAAGCAAATTAGCAGGCACGGTGATCAGTGCAGTGGAGTCAGTGAACGCCGTTAACGTGGTGTGATAGCGGCACCAAAGTGCGCCCAATAGCAGCGGTGCCCGGGATACTTGGGTGACTAAATAGGGCTGTTTGCTACGCGGCTGGGTTTTCCAGACATAGAAACCACTCACCGGAATTACGCAGCGTCGGGCGCTAAAGGCATCGCGAAACATAGCGCGTGACTCAAGGGTTTCGGCCCGGGCGCAGTGGGGGGCGTGATCCAGTACCTCCAGCCAGGGGGGGGTTAGCCCCCAGAAAATTGACGAGAGTTGATACTGCCCCTGCTCAAGGCGAATCGCCGAGATGGGCCTTCTAGGCGCTAAGTTGGGCGATTCAACCAGCGGTTCAGGAGAGGCTAGCGTCGGTATTAAACGGGTCAGCGGTAAATGTTGCACATGCAGTCGCCCCGTCATAGCTATCTCCTACTCATTAAGATCTTCCCGGGAATTAAGCAAAATCGTCGAGGAAGTGTACCTGCATAGCGGGGGACTTCGCGCAATAAAGCACGAAATGGTGTGTTTTAGTGTCGAAAACAGTGTTCGATGTAAGGTATCCTATCGTATCCCTTGCTCCCGCTAAAGCGCAGTGAGGCTTCCTTCTTGTTTGCCGTTGACCTTAAGAGATCGCCATGGCCCGTCCTAGACAGCATGCGCCCGATGCCCTCCACGCGCAGGTCATGCACGCTTGTGATGAGTGGTTGGCTGAGCAGCCAGTCCATGGTCTCTCACTGCGTGCTTTGGCCAGAGAGGTCGGCTGCGCCCCCAGCACCCTACTGAAGCTCTATGGCAGCTTCAATAACTTATTGCAGCACGTCAACGTGGAAACCCTGGCACGCCTGCAGCACACCATTACCAGCCTGGCCGATGATGATCCCGAGCCATGGTTGCGCTCTCTGGCGCGTGCCTACTGGCGGTTCGCCGAGCAGGACTGTTACCGCTGGCAACTGCTGTTCGATTACCCGCTGGCCCAAGAGGGTGAACTCGATCAGCGCCAAAGCGATTTGATCGAAGCGCTATTTACCCAAGTGGAGACCTCGATCAAAGCTTACCAGCCAGCGCTGGATGATCTCGAAGCCCGCCGTTTGGGGCGCACGCTGTGGGGTAGCGTTCATGGGCTAGTCCAGCTTGGGCTTAATGAGCGATTGGGCTACTGGCAGGGGCAGCAATTGAAGGTGGATGAGTTGCTGGATCAATTGATGAGTACTATTTTGGCCGGCTTGCGCCATCGTGAGGCGTCGACGTGACGGGGTGGGTCAATGCGGCCCGCCAGGCACTGCGCTGGCTGATTTTTGTCTCAATGCGGCTCTGCTACCGGCTGCAGGTGCATGGGCGTGAGCATATCCCCAAGCAGGGGGGCGCGCTGGTGGTGTGTAACCACGTTAGTTTTATGGATGCCTTGGTGCTCGGTGGTGCTAGCCCCCGGCCGCTGCGCTTTGTCATGGATCAACCGATTTTTGATTCTCCCTGGCTTAAGTGGTGGTTTCAGTTGGTCGGTGCTATTCCCATTGAGTCTGAACGGCGTAGCCCTGGCGCCCTCAGGCGCGCGCTGGATGACGTCAGCGCAGCGCTACGCGAGGGGCAGGTCGTGATGGTCTTCCCTGAAGGGCGACTGACCCCGGATGGCGAGATTCACGCCTTCCGGCGCGGCTTAGAGGCGATTCTAGCCCGGGACGATGTGCCGGTGATTCCGGCAGGGCTGGCAGGCTTGTGGGGGTCGTGGACATCCCATCATAACGGCAAAGCGCTAAAGAAATGCCCTAAGCGCTTTCGGGCGCCAGTGAGTTTGCACTTTGGGCCGCCGCTCAACCGCCTGGACGCCGATGATATAGCGCTGCGACGGTTTCTTGAAGCACGGGTTAGGGCGTTGAAGGCGGCGGCGGATCAGGATCTTGCCAACCGCCGTTAGCTTGCTTATCCCTCACTAGCGGCGTGGCGCCCGCAGCTTTTGCCAGCAGCGTGCCGAGGTGATGAGATTATCGCGAATCTCCAAAATCTCCATGCGCATATTGCCAATCTGCAGGCACGCTGGGCCTTCTGGAAAGGCTTCGAGGTGCTCAAGAATGAGCCCGTTGAGCGTTTTGGGTCCGTCGGTAGGTAGCTGCCAGCCAAGCATCTTATTAATTTCACGGATATTGGCGGTGCCTTCAATCACATGGCTACCGTCGTCCTGCTGATGGATCTCTTCATCCTCAGAGACATCGGTGGTGAACTCGCCCACAATCTCTTCCAGAATATCTTCCAGTGTGACTAAGCCTTCCACGTCGCCGTACTCATCCACCACAATGCCGATACGCCGCTTCTGCTTTTGAAAGTTGAGCAACTGTGTATGAAGCGGCGTGGATTCAGGAATAAAGTAGGGCTCGCGAGCCTCCTGCACAATCGACGCTTTGGTGACTTCGTCACGGGACAGAAAGCGGGCTGCGTTGCGCAGATGCAGCATGCCGATAATATTATTGATATCGCCTTTATAGACCGGTAGCCGGGTGTGCTGACTGGTACGGATCTGGGTCAAAATATCTTCTAGCGAATCATCCAGGTCGATGCCCAGTACCTCATGTCGCGGCACCATAATGTCATTCACGGTGACGTTCTCAAGGTCGAGAATCGATAGCAGCATCGCCCGGTGACGATAGGGGATCAGCGTGCCTGCCTCGTGAACCACCGTGCGCAGCTCGTCGCGGGTTAGGCTATCGCCACCGTTATCAACGCTTTTCACACCCACCAGCCGGAGCAAGCCGTTAGACATGACGTTGACCAGCCAGACCAGCGGGTAAAGCAGCTTTAACAGCGGCTCAAGCGCGTAGGAGGTGGGATAGGCGATACGCTCAGGCTTAATCGCGGCGTAGGTCTTCGGCGTTACTTCGGCAAAAATCAGAATCGTGATGGTCAGCAGGGCAGTAGAGATGGCAGGCCCTGATACGTCACCAAAAAAGTGAATGGCGATGATGGTGGCAATTGATGCCGCTAGGTTATTGACGAAGTTGTTGCCGATCAGGATAACGCCAATCAGGCGGTCAGGTCGGGTGAGCAGGCGCATAACCCGTTTGGCTCTGCGGTCACCGCTGTTAGCTTGATGGCTCAAGCGGTAGCGGTTAATCGACATCATGCCGGTTTCAGAGCTGGAGAAAAACGCGGAAAGCAGTATCAGTAAGGCTAGCAGGCCGAACAGTAACCCCAGGGGGAAGTCGTCGCTCAAGTCGAAAAGTCCTTTGTGGCGAATTAGGCTCGATTTGTAGAAGGTAGCGAGTGGTGTGTCAAGACAACCAAAGACGTGGTGGTGCCCCCGTCAGCAGTTGAGTGGCTATCGATTGAGTACAATCTCAAGTACGAACTTACTGCCAAAGTAGGCTAATACCAGCAGGCCACAGCCGCCCAATGTCCAACGCACTGCCCGCATGCCCCGCCAGCCAAAGCGGTAGCGGCCGATCAAAAGCGTGGTGAAGATTATCCAGGCGAGCAGTGACAACACCGTTTTATGCGCCAAATGTTGGGCAAAGAAGTTGTCCAGAAAAATAAGCCCGCTGGCGATGGAGAGCGTCAATAGAATAATGCCCGCCCAGACCAGTTCGAACAGCACCCGTTCCATGGTGGTTAGCGGAGGCAGAGACTGCACAATGCCGCGAATATGGTGGTGGCGCAGCGCCTGGTTCTGCAGGCCGACCAGCACGGCTTGAACGGCGGCAATCGCCAATACGGCAAAGGCCAGCGCTGAGCTTATCGCGTGCAATAAAATGCCTGGCGTCAGGCCGGTGTGGCCGCCTTGATTAGGCAGCCAAGTGGCGGCGAGTAGCGCAATGCCCGCTAGCGGAAACAGCGCAATGCCAGCGTTAAGCACTGGTTTAAACAGGCTGGCTACCAGCACCACGTTAACCGCCACCGCCATCAACAGCGTAGCGCTGGTGGTAAAGCCTGGCAGCAGGCCTGGTGATTGCCCCATTAGCTTGATCACGACAGGAATGTGTAGCAGTAAACCCAGTACGGCAAGCAGACGCACCATGCCCTGGCGGGGCGGTACACGCCGGAACAGCGTCATGCCCTGCCAGATGGCAGCGGCAACATAAATAATAAAAGCCATCGTGGCGAAAGGGAGCGCCTGCATGATGCTATCCGTGCGCCTTGCAGCGCGTTGCGGTGAATAAATAAACAAATTAAGTGTGGTTACGACGAAAATCTATTCAACTACTATAACTAATCCAAGCGGCGTCGCCCAGCGGGGCAATCGTATGAAAATGGGTAAGCACTCAGAGTAAGTATTTAGGAGTGCCAAGGTCTGTAAGCAAGGCTCTTTTGTCATGGTCGGAAAAATGTTCCCGACAACTCCAGCATTTCCGCCATCCTTGGTGATCAGATGACGGCTTGCCTTGGTTGTTTGAAGCAGGGTTGTTTGAAGCAGGGTTGCTTGAAGTAGGGTCGCGAGTACTCTCCCATGGAGACTCACCGCATGAGCGCGTATAATCTTTTCACTAATTAGTCCAGGGCGTGCGCGCCGACGGCAGTGACGGAGGCAGAGAGGCCCCATGTTCCAGAATCTAAGCGAGCGTCTTTCCCAGACGTTAAAGTCGATTAAGGGTCAGGCCCGCCTGACCGACGACAATATTAAAGATACCCTGCGCGAAGTACGCCGCGCGCTGCTTGAGGCCGACGTAGCGCTGCCGGTCATCAAGGAATTTATTGAGCGCGTGCGCGAGCGGGCGGTCGGGCAAGAAGTCTCTAAAAGCCTGTCGCCAGGCCAACAATTCGTCAAAATCGTCCAGCAAGAGCTGGAAGCGATTATGGGCGAAGCCAACGACGGCTTTGTGCTTAAGGGCTCCCCCGCCGTTGTATTGATGGCCGGTCTACAGGGCGCGGGTAAGACTACCTCTGTGGCCAAGCTGGCCCGCTACCTGCGCGAGCGTGAGAAGAAGAAAGTATTGGTCGTATCTGCCGACGTTTACCGTCCGGCGGCCATCGACCAGCTTGAAACCCTGGCCAAAGAGGTCGAGGTGGATTTCTTCCCCTCGCGCTCTGACCAGCAGCCGGTAGCGATAGCCGAAGCGGCCATTAAGCACGCCAAGATTCAGTTCCACGATGTGGTGTTGATCGATACCGCCGGTCGCCTGGCGATCGATGAAGCCATGATGGCGGAAATCCAGGCGCTGCATAAAGCGGTCTCGCCCCAGGAAACGCTGTTTGTCGTCGACGCCATGACCGGCCAGGATGCCGCCAATACCGCTAAGGCGTTCAGCGAAGCGCTGCCGCTAACGGGTGTAATCCTGACCAAAGCCGACGGTGATGCCCGCGGTGGTGCGGCGCTGTCGGTACGCCACATTACCGGCAAACCGATCAAGTTCATGGGCATGGGCGAAAAAGTCGATGCCCTGGAGCCGTTCCACCCCGACCGGGTCGCCTCGCGCATCTTGGGTATGGGCGACATGTTGTCGCTGATCGAGGAAGCCGAACGTACTGTCGATAAATCCAAAGCCGACAAACTGGCCAAGAAGGTCAAAAAAGGCGATGGCTTTGATCTGGAAGATTTCCGTGACCAGCTTCAGCAACTCAAGAAAATGGGTGGCATGGGCGGTCTGATAGGTAAATTACCCGGCATGGGGCAGATGGCCGAAATGGCTCAAGGCCCTGGCCCCGAGAAAGAGCTGGGCAAGCTGGAAGCGCTGATTAACTCAATGACGCCTAAGGAGCGCCGCAAGCCTGACATTATCAATGGCTCGCGCAAGCGCCGCATCGCTGCTGGCGCAGGCCTGCAAGTGCCCGACTTGAATCGTCTGCTCAAGCAGCATAAGCAAATGCAGAAAATGATGAAGAAAGCAGGTCAGAAAGGCGGTATGCAGAAAATGATGCGTGGTATGTCAGGCATGATGGGCGGCGGTGGCCCAGGTGGGCCTGGCGGAATGGGTGGCCCTGGTGGTATGGGCGGTATGGGTGACCCAGGCGGATTGCCGCGGCGTTAAGCTACTGTGAACTCAGGGAGTCTGAGCTCAAGTCACATGACGCAAGTGTACAATCACGCTGCCATCTGGCTTGCAGTCGTGCAATGGATAGCAATATGGCACCTCACAGGGGGTCGGCACAGTAACGCTGCCGGGTGCTAAATTGTATTGGAACGCCGGGCTCCCGGCGATTCCACCGTAATGACCGCCCCAGTAGGTATGAAAGGGTTGGTGGATGTGCCCGCATAAAATGCGTTTTGGTGAGCCGCTAATGATTTTCATAAAGCGCTCCCCACCGTCTATCAGGCTGTAAGGATCCCAATGCGGATTCCCTGTCATAAAGGGCGGATGATGCAGTACCAGAAAAGTGACTGGTTGGGTGTGCTGAAGCTGCTTTTCTAGCCACGCCAATCGCGTATTGCACAGCGCCCCCCGCGCTTCCCCCTCTACTACCGAATCCAGGCCCAGCAGGGTGATGCCATGGGTGTCGATTCTGGATTGCATAAACTCGCCTACTTCAAGTCCCGCCAGCTGATTGCCCAGCACTCGCCGCATTGCCTCGCGCCTATCGTGATTGCCAGGCACTGCCAGAATGGGCATGGGGAGTGGCGCAAGCAGGTGGCGTATCAAATGATAGTCTTCCTCACTGCCGCCGTCGGCCAAATCGCCACTGATAGCCACAATATCCGGTAAGGGGTTCAGTGTGAGCAGGTCCGCGATGATGCTTTCGACAACCTGAGCGATGTCGGCGCGGGCTTCACCCGTTTCGGAGCGCTCAGTGAAAAGATGTAAATCAGATAAGTGGGCAATCAACATTTAGGTGAAACCTAGCAAAAAGTTTGTTCAGAAAAGTTCGTTAACAGATCGTCAACGGCTAGCGGCCAATGCGGGCCAATACATCGGCTTTCAAAAAACGCTCGATAACCAGCATGAAGCCGACAGAGGGAATTAGCAGTATTAGCGCGGTAATGGCGGCCACCTGATAGTTGCCGCCCATAGAGGCGTTGAACATGAGTAGCGGTAGTGTGGTGATCTCCGGTGCACCGACAAAAAACGTACCGGTGAATTCATCGATACTGTCGAGAAATACAAAGATTGAGGCTGCTAGCAACCCAGGTAGGGCTTGGGGCAAAGTGATGTCGTTGAAACAGCGCAGCGGTGAGGCGCCGAGGTTGCGTGCGGCCTCCTCCAGCGAACGATCCACGGTGGCAAAGGAAGCGGTCGCAATCCAAACGGCATAAACCAGTCCAGGCAGTGAGTGCACCAGCACCACGCCGACCAGCGTGCCGTTAAGCCCCCACTGGTAGAAAATGGCAGCGATGTTGACGAAGATTGGTAAGTTGGGAAACGCCTGAGGCAAAAGGAAAAGCAGCATGATGAGGTTGCGCATAGGTAGTGCCTGACGTGCCAACGCATAACCCGCAGGTATCGCCAACGACATCGAAACTAATACCGCCAGCAGTGCCACAATCACTGTATTAAATAGCGATTCCCAGGCCCCTGCGCGAGGTCGGAATACGCGCTCCCAGAAAGCGAAGCCCCAATCGGTAGGAAAACGATTAGGGTAAAACCATTGCTCGGCAAATGCCCACATGGCAAGGTTCAGTAGGGGGCCAAAGACAATAAATGCCACCAAGCCCAGCATCAAACCAAGCCCGATCTGCGAAAGTCGTTTAGATAATGTCATGCAGTTGCTTCCCGGCGTAGCGTCAGGCGCAAATATACCCAGGCGGTAAAGGCGGTCAGTGCATAGGAGAACAGCCCTAGGGCGTTGGCAATGCCGTAATCACCGTAGTAAGTAATCCGGTGGGCCATCATCGAAGTCATCATAGTGGGGTTGCCTGCTATCAGCATTAGCGGCACGGATAGCACCGAGAGCATTGCCACCAGCGAGAGAATCAACCCTACCCAGAGTGTGGGTGCTGCTTGGGGCAGTAGAATATTGAAAAGGCAGCGTAGTCTGCCCGCGCCCATATTACGGGCGGCTTCGATATGGCTGCGGTCGATAGCCGCCATGGCGCCTGCGAGTAGTAGCGTGACGAACGGTATCTGCTTCCAGGCAAATGTCAGCACCAGTCCTCGCCAGTCCAAAAAGCTCTGGGCGTTGGCTGCCGTCAACAACCCCGTTTCGACCAGTACGCCGTTCATCATGCCGTTAGTGGACAGAAAAGATCGCGCTAACTGACCTGACACCACGAAAGGAATAAAGAGTGGCCAGCGATAGAGCCAACGCAGCATAAGTACTGCCCAGGGCGTAGTACCTAGTACTAGGTAGCCCGCAATGGCGATGGATATCACCGTGATCAACGCAAGGGAGGCCGACACAACGCCGATGGAGAACAGAATGTCACGGCCATAGAGCGAAAATGCTCGGGCAATATGCTCCGTTGTCCAGGCGCCGTTACTGTCACGAAATGCCGTGACGAGCGAACGGGCTAAAGGCAGCGCATAAAGCAACGCTATTGCCGTCAGTGCGGGCAAAACGAGCAGCGTGCCCAGCGCTGATTGTATAAAAGGTTTTCGCGCGGCAATGGGTGGATATGTCCTAGAGGATAAAGTGGTCATATAGCGTTCTACGAAGAAGGGGGCAAACGCCCCCCTATGGTGGCAAGTAAAACGTTAGCGGCTAACGTGGCTTTCGTAGGCTTCCAGAATGGCGCGAAAGTAGTCAGCCTGGGGCATCGAGAAGCCTCGGGTGGCAAGGGTCTCAGGTGACACGTCTGCATAGAGCTGTTCCCATTGAGCGTCGCTGAGCTCGCTGCGAACATGCTTTGCGTCAATGCCCGGGAACCAGTTGAACTGGCCAACAATGCCTTCGGCCTGTATCTCCGGACTGGTCGCGAGGGCAATGAATTCGGCGGCTAGGTCAGGTTCAGCGGCGCGTTCGGGGATGGTGTAGTACATCGGTTGGCCGGGCATTCCGGGTTCGAGCAGCAGCAAGCGAAAGTTGGGGTTGAGACGACCATCAGCTTTCCATGTGTAGTACATATCCATCCACACCGGCCCCATGGCGATTTCGCCGCGGTTCATGGCGTCCAGGGTGCCCGCATTACCTGGTGTCATGGTGACGTGCTGATTGAACGTGCTCAGCTGGTTAAGCGCTGACTCCCAACGAGCTGGTGCATCCTCTTCCCAAGGACCGTTTTGCAGGGTGCCAGCCATGTCGGTAAAGGCGTACATCCAGCCGAACACAAAGCCGACCCCCGCCATGCCACCGGTGATGCCGTTATAGCCGAATTCGCCTGGGTGCTCCTCAACCCAGTCAGCAAGCGCGGCGTAGCTTTCCGGCGGCTGTGCTAGAAGATCAGGATTATAGGCGATGGCGATCTGGCTCTGGAACATCGGCATCACGTAGCCTTCTACATCGACGCCCAGCGCATTGCTTGCGCTTTGGGCGCTGACTAAAGCGCCAGTGGAAATGCTGTCAACGTAATCGGCGAGCAGATCTTCTTTAACCATTTGCCCCGCCATACGCTGGTGCACGACTGCAACGTCGACGCCCCAGGTTGCTTGGTTGCGCTGGGCGCTGAGGGTTTCATAAATAGCTTGGCTGCCTGCATCGCCAGGGCCGGTGCCTAGGGCGCGCACCGTAACGTCAGGGTGCGTGGCTTCGAATCGCGGGGAGAGATACTCGTTGATGTACTCAACCATATTGTCGTCACCCGCGGTAAACACATTAAGCGTTGTAGCCGCCATGGCGGGGGCAGCAAGGGTAGCGGTTAAAAAGCCGAGCGTAAGCGTCAAGGGTTTCATGCGATGTCCTCATGTCGATCAAGTGGCGGCATATGCCGGTCATCCGGCCCGAAAGAAATCAGAGCCGACTCAGGCACCTGAAGCGTCGCGAAAGTGCCTAAAGCAATAGGGGAAGCGGTCGTGGCGCAGAGCTCTTCGCCATCGGTAGACAGTGAGACCTGATAGCCATTGCCGGTGTATAGACAGTCGGTCACGCGGCCTTTACGGGTCAGGGCCGCCGCGTTAAGCGGCATATTGATCACCGCATCCTGGGTTCGGAAGCCGAACTTGGTGGCGCCTCTGGCGCTGGGCGGATCATGCTCTTCGCAGCTAACCGTATTGTCCACGCCAAGAAAACGTGCGGCGGCGATGTCGGCGGGGTGATGGTAGAGATGTTGCGGCGAGGCAACCTGGACAATCTCACCTGCTCGCATTAGCACGATCTGGTCAGCCATCTGTAGGGCTTCCTCCTGATCGTGAGTCACCATGATGGTGGTGATACCTAGCGACTTTTGCAGGCGACGTAACTCGCCGCGTAAGTTGCGACGGATGGCGGCATCCAGATTGGATAGCGGCTCGTCAAGAAGCAGCAGCGGTGGATCGATGATCAGCGCTCTACCAAGGGCGACACGTTGCCGCTGCCCGCCGGAAAGCTGTGTTACCGCACGGTTTTCGAAGCCGCTTAATTCTAGCCTCGCTAATATCTTTGCCACTCGCTGCTGGCGCTCCGCGCGGGATATTCCGCGCAGCTTTAGTGGGTAACCCAGGTTGTCGCCGACGCTCATGTGGGGCCATAGCGCATAGGATTGAAATACCATCGCGGTCTGGCGTTTTTCGGGCGGCAAATGGGCAATCGACTTTGAACCGAGACGGATATCGCCGCGACTCAGGGGCGTAAAACCAGCAATAGCACGCAATAGCGTTGTCTTGCCGCAGCCGGAGGGGCCTAGCAAGCAGGTGAAGCTGCCTGGTTCCACATCCAGATGGATGCTTTCCAGAATACGCTGTTGTCTGAGGTCAATCGTTACGTCATTGAGTGCAAGTGCTTCGGTGCGCATTGGTCGGCCTCCAGTGTTAACAAGTGATTTTGAAAAGCAACGTTGGGGATTTTTGAACGCGCGTGCAAAATTTCAATAAAGCAAAATTACCGCGCGTCTGTGACGTTTTGATGTAGCTTTTAAAACACTCCAGAGACGGCTCAAAAATGT
This sequence comes from Halomonas sp. ISL-56, assembly GCF_018612805.1. Classification (NCBI taxonomy): domain Bacteria; kingdom Pseudomonadati; phylum Pseudomonadota; class Gammaproteobacteria; order Oceanospirillales; family Halomonadaceae; genus Halomonas; species Halomonas sp. ISL-56. The sequence continues at coordinate 52,300 of NZ_JAGGRO010000025.1, forward strand.
TAAAATGGCCCGTGTTATCTAATGGATAGAGCGGTAAAAGCGTGCTTGAAATTGTTAAATACGGTCGGTTATCTCGGTGCGTGTAACCGCAGATGATGTCGCCAAAGCGGCCGGTGTATCCCGGGCAATGGTGTCGCGGGCGTTTACCCCAGGAGCGTCGGTAGCCGTCCGGAAGCGCGAGCACGTACTGCGCGTTGCCAAGGCTCTGGGCTATCGTCCTAATTTGATTGCCCGCGGGCTAACAGGCCAGCGTACTGGCCTAGTGGCCGTAGTGGCGGGTGAAATATCGCGACCCTACGAGGCTTGGTTGCTGGAACATCTCGTTCGAGTGCTGAGTACTAATGGTTATCAACCGTTGCTTTTGCCAGCGTTTCGAGACGCCAACATGACCGAGATGATTGATCATGCGCTGGCCTACCAGGTGGATGGAGCAATTGTCGCCGCGGGATCGGTCAGCCGTGATATCGCTGATCGCTGCCAGGCATCGGGGGCCCCACTGGTGCTGATCGGTCGAGTGCTGGAAAAAAACGGCGCTGATGCGGTATGTTGCGACAATATAAAGGGCATGTGGCAGCTGGTGGAGCGCCTTGTCAAATAGGGGCGGCAACGCATTGCTTGGTTGGGGGGCACGGCAGATACCTTCTCAGATCAAGAGCGCAGTCAGGGCGTTGAGGAGGCATTAGCACATTACGGCCTGTCACTACAGGCGCAGCGCCGGGGAAATTTCTCACTATCGAGCGGGGTAAGTGAAGGGCTGGCGCTACTGGATTCCCGTTTGTCGCTTGATGCCATTATATGTGCTAACGACGCCATGGCTCTGGGGGTTGTTGAAGCCGCAGCGCAACGCGGTATCCGGGTGCCGGACGATGTGGCTATCACTGGGTTCGACGATGTACCTGGCGCCGCCTGGGGGCGCTGTCCATTGACCACAGTGCGTAATCCGGTAAATGAGACGGCGCTGGAGGCACTGCGCCTGCTCGAAACGAGGGTTCAGGATCCAACCTGCGACAACCAGGTCATCAGGGTTGGCGTCACCCTTGTCCCGCGCAGCAGTGGCTAATGCAGTGGTTGACGCGTTGTGAGTTTTCTGGCTGTCAGGCTTTCCAAGTCGTGCGCATTTGCGTAGAATGCGGCCTCTTCATGCGTGGGTGTTGCCCAAATACGTCAAAACGTAGCGGTAGCAGCGCTCAGTGAAGGCCTTAATGGCACTAAGCGAGTTTCTTTATGGGGCATGCTTAGCACCAAGAAAACAGCACGACGAGTGTTCCGATAGCGATTTTCGCTATAACCACACTCTCGTAACCTCAACCGAAGGATAGTTATCGTATGGTTACCATTCGTTTGGCCCGTGGTGGCGCCAAGAAGCGTCCCTTTTACCACCTGACCGTTACCGACTCGCGTAACGCTCGCGACGGTCGCTTCATCGAGCGTATTGGCTTCTTCAACCCGGTTGCCCGTGGTCAGGAAGAGCGTCTGCGTGTTGATTTAGACCGTGTTACTCATTGGCAGAGCCAAGGCGCCCAGCTGTCTGGTCGCGTTGCTGAGCTGGTCAAAGAAGCACGCAAACAGGCCTAAGCCTGTTTAAAGTAGAGTCTGATGTTGTAAGTAGAGGTCGTCGATGACGCGTTTTGAAACAAGCCATACTGACGACACGCATGTGGTGTTAGGCAAACTGACTAGCCCTCACGGGATAAAAGGTTGGCTCAAGGTGTACTCATACACCAGCCCCATGGACAACATTCTGGACTACCCCGAATGGTGGGTGCGCAAGGGGGAAACCCTGATGCCTGTGACCATTGTTCAGGGACATCGGCAGGGCAAAGGGCTTGTGGTGCAGCTTAAAGGCGTGGATGACCGGGATGCGGCAGAAGCATTAGCCCAAACGGACATCGTACTGCCCAAGGACGCACTGCCTGAGCTACCGGCCGATGAGTATTATTGGCATGAGCTTGAAGGCATGGCGGTCTTCACTCAGGCCGGCGAACGGCTAGGGCGGGTGAGCTACCTGTTTGAAACCGGCGCTAACGATGTCATGGTGGTTCGCGGCGATTCTGAGTCAATCGACAAACGCGAGCGACTGCTGCCATTTTTGCCAGACGATGTCATTATCGAAATCAGTTCCCAAGAGGGCCGTATGGTCGTTGATTGGGATCCGGAATTTTGACCAAACTCATGGGCAGTTTGAGTAGTGATGTACCTACTGACTCAACTGAGTTTGAAAGTGACAGCGCGCCGGAAACGGAGAGCAAAGCAGCAGCGCCTGCAATGTGGATTGGTGTCGTGTCGTTGTTTCCCGAGATGTTCGACGCGCTAACGCAACAAGGCGTGGTCGGCAGAGCGGTGGAGAAACAGCGCATTGCACTGGAATTTTGGAATCCGCGGGATTACGCCACTGATCGCCACCGCAGCGTCGATGACCGCCCTTATGGTGGTGGTCCAGGCATGTTGATGAAAGTCGACACCCTGCGCGCAGCGATCTTTGATGCCCGGGAACGGGCGCAGCAAGCCACCGGTCTAGTGCCGACGGTGATCTACCTCTCGCCCCAGGGGCGTAAGTTGGATCAGCAGGGCGTTCAAGCACTGGCTTCCGCCGGGCCCTTAGTGGTCGTGGCAGGGCGCTATGAAGGCATTGATGAACGCGTGGTGGAGAGTGACATTGATGAAGAGTGGTCGATTGGTGACTATGTGCTGAGCGGCGGTGAGTTGCCAGCAATGGTGCTGATTGACGCAGCGGCAAGGCTGATTCCCGGCGTGCTGGGCCATCAGGACTCCGCTGTCGAAGACTCGTTTAATGACGGTCTGTTAGACTGCCCGCACTATACCCGTCCAGAAGTCATTGACGGGCGCCAAGTGCCGGATGTGCTGCTAAGCGGAAATCATGCAGCCATCAAGCGCTGGCGGTTAAAGCAGTCACTGGGCCGTACATGGCAACGTCGACCCGATCTTTTGCAAGGGCGAACATTAGACGCCGAACAGCGCAAGCTGTTGAACGAGTTTATCGAGGAACACGCTCTGTCCACTGAGTAGTTGGTTTTAAGCTACGCTGTTTTTAACGACGTTGCTTTTCAACTACTTGGCACAGAGCGGCGGTGCAGGGCGAAAAAGCGCACCTGTGTCACCCATAACGACTCCCGCGTAGCTCGTTTCGAGCGCCGGGATCACGGCTTCCGCCACCCATGATTGAGCGGTCAAGCCAACACGTTATTCAGGAGTATGATGATGAGCAGCAAAAGCAAAGTGATCCAGGCGATCGAATCTGAGCAAATGGGCAAGGAAATTCCTGCCTTTTCTCCCGGCGACACTATTGTCGTTCAGGTAAAAGTAAAAGAAGGTACTCGCGAGCGTCTGCAGGCGTTTGAAGGTGTGGTCATCGGTAAGCGTAACCGTGGCCTGAACTCCGCTTTCACCGTGCGTAAAATTTCTCACGGCGTTGGCGTAGAGCGTACTTTCCAGACCTACAGCCCGCTGGTTGACTCGATCGAAGTCAAGCGTCGCGGTGACGTGCGTCAAGCCAAGCTTTACTACCTGCGCGAGCGCAGCGGTCGTTCTGCACGTATCAAGGAAAAGCTGGCTTAAACGCCGCTGCTCCGCGGGCGCACGCTGCTCTTTTGCACGCGTTGCGCCCGGATACCAAAACCCCGTCACCGCTTTGCGGGGCGGGGTTTTGTTTTATATAGCGGCTTGATAACAAACAGCTGGAGACTGCTGACGTATGAGCGTTATCGATGCATTTTTAGATGCCCTGTGGTTAGAGCAGGGTGCCAGCGATCATACGTTAGCCGCCTATCGACGCGATTTAACCGCCTGGCAAGCCCACTTGGAGAGCCACGGCGATGCGCTCTTGGCGCCGCCGCCGGAGCGTCTTAGTGAGTGGCTGGTCAGTCGCCGGGAGGAAGGCTATCAACTGCGTAGCAATGCCCGGCTGCTGTCGACGCTGCGCAGCTTCTACCGCTGGGGGCGTTTAAATAACCAGGTGGAAACCGACCCACTCACCGATATCAAGCTACCCCGCGTGATCCCCGGTTTGCCGAATACCTTGGAAGAGGACGAGGTGGAGCGCCTGCTATTAGCGCCCGATACTGATACGCCGTTGGGCGTTCGTGACCGCGCCATGCTGGAATTGCTTTACGCCTGTGGCTTGCGGGTCTCTGAACTGGTAGGGCTCACCGGCGACGCGGTCAACCTGCGTCAAAACGTGGTGCGGGTGCGCGGTAAGGGCGATAAAGACCGTCTGGTACCCATGGGTGAAGAGGCGGCGGATTGGCTGGCCCACTATATGCAGACCGCACGGCTTTCGCTGATGAGCGACCCAACACGCCCCGCGCTATTTCCCGGCCGGGGCGATAAAGCCATGACCCGGCAAACTTTTTGGCACCGGATTAAGGTGCATGCGATAACGGCAGGCATCACCCGGCCACTGTCACCGCATACGCTTCGCCATGCTTTTGCGACCCATTTATTGAATCATGGGGCCAATTTGCGGGTCGTACAGCTGCTGCTGGGTCATAGCGATCTGTCGACGACCCAAATTTATACTCATGTGGCCCAGGCGCGCTTGGAAAACCTGCATGCAGAACATCACCCACGAGGTTGAATTGATAATGCGTCAACGCCGTTTTGTAGCACACCCTTTACTGACACCTTTCTCAATGCTGGCGTGTTTGTTAACCGTCAGCCTGTTACCTGCCGCTGCCCAGGCCGATAACGTGGCAGATCAACTGGCTGGATCGCTGAGCGTCAATGGCCAGTCGATGCCCGTGGAAGCGGTCACCGAAACGCCTATGAAGGGCGTTTATCATGTGCGGCTGGAGAGCGGTGAATCTTTTTACTCTAACGCTGACGGTAGCCACTTCCTGGTCGGCGACCTGTATGAAAATGGCGATCAAGGGCTGGTCAATTTGACCGAACAAGAGCAAAACCGGGCGCGTGCCGATGCGCTGGCAGCCGTGCCTGACGGTGAGTTGGTGATCTTTCGTGGCGCCGATGAGCCCAAAGCCACTATAACGGTGTTTACTGACCCTACTTGCCCCTATTGTGCGCGGTTACACGACACTATTCCGGAGTTGAATGAACGCGGTATCGCCGTTCACTATATGGCGTTTCCCCGTGCGGGCATGAGTAGCCAGGCTGCCACAACGCTGCAGCAAGTGTGGTGCTCGGATAACCGCAGCGAAGCGATGACCCAAGCCAAGGAAGGCCAGACTATTTCCAGCGCTGCGAACTGCGACAATCCCGTAGCAGGGCAGTATGATCTGGGCAAAGCATTGGGCGTAAAGGGCACACCAGCAATTATTTTACCCAATGGGCAGCTAGTGCCGGGATTTGTGCCCCCCGAGCGGCTCTCTGCCATGTTAGGCTTGGATGATCAATAACCTCACATTGCAAGTGAATATAAAACGTTGAGACACGGTCTTTAAGATCGACATCAAAACCGTAATTAAGGCCAGCACCACCAGGTGCACAACACGAAAGGGGAAGTATTTTGAAACCGGTAAGAGTAGGTATCTGTGGTTTAGGCACTGTCGGTGGCGGCACCTTTAACGTATTGACCCGCAACGCCGACGATATTGCGCGTCGCGCTGGCCGCCCTATTGTGATTGAACAGGTGGCTCACCGCAGTATTCATCCTGACTGCGATATTACCGGCATCAATGCCACCTCTGATGTATTTGAAGTGGCGACCAACCCCAACGTAGACGTCCTGGTGGAGCTGATTGGCGGTTACGATATCGCCCGTGAGCTGGTGCTCACCGCGATTGAAAATGGCAAGCACGTGGTCACCGCCAACAAAGCGTTGATCGCGGTGCACGGTAACGAAATCTTTAAGGCCGCGCATGAGAAGGGCGTGATCGTGGCATTTGAAGCCGCGGTGGCCGGTGGTATCCCGGTGATTAAATCGCTACGCGAAGGCCTGGGTGCCAACCGTATCGAGTGGGTGGCGGGCATTATCAACGGCACCGGCAACTACATTCTTACCCATATGCGCGACGAAGGCCGTGCCTTTGAAGACGTGCTCGCGGAAGCCCAGGCGCTGGGTTACGCCGAATCCGACCCGACCTTTGATGTGGAAGGTATCGACGCGGCGCACAAACTCACTATCCTCGCTTCGATTGCCTACGGCGTACCGCTGCAGTTCGAGAAAGCCTTCACCGAAGGCATCTCGCGGATCACCGCCGAAGACGTCGAACAGGCAGACAATCTGGGCTACGTGATCAAGCACTTGGGTATCTCCAAGCGCACCGATCAAGGGTTGGAGCTGCGTGTTCACCCCACGCTGATTCCTAAAGAGCGCCTGCTGGCCAATGTGCACGGCGTCAAAAATGCCATTGCGGTCATGGGCGACGCCGTTGGGCCGACGCTCTACTACGGAGCCGGAGCGGGCGCCGAGCCGACTGCTTCAGCGGTGGTTGCCGATTTGCTAGACGTGGCGCGCGATATCTCTACTGATCACCACTACCGGGTTCCCTACTTGGCGTTTAGCGGTATCGACGAAGACGTCAGCCAACTGCCCATCATGCCGATGGAAGAGATCATTACCGCCTACTACCTGCGTCTATTGGCGGTGGATCGTCCCGGTGTGCTGGCGCGGGTGGCCACTATCTTGGCCGAACAGGGCATTTCTATCGAAGCGCTGATTCAGAAAGAGGCCACCGAAGGTGAATTAGTGCCGATCATTCTGCTTACTCACCGCACCAAAGAGAAGCAGATGAACGCAGCGATCCGTGAAATCGAATCCATGGCGGATATCGCCGGGCCTGTTACACGCATCCGCGTGGAAGGCCTGGACGAAGGGGAGTAGATCAAGATGCGCTATATCAGCACGCGCGGGCAGGCGCCCGCGCTCTCCTTTGAGGAAGTGGTGCTCACCGGTATGGCCAGCGACGGCGGGCTATATGTGCCGGAAGTCCTACCTGAGTTCTCTAAGGAAGAGCTGGCTAATATGGCCGGACTCTCCTACGCGGAGATTGCTTTCCGAGTGATGAAGCCGTTTGTGAACGGTGAGATCGACGACGAGACTTTCCGCAGTATCGTTACCGAGGCCTACGCGACCTTTAATCACGATGCAGTCGTGCCCCTCAAACAGCTAGATGCTAACCATTTTCTGCTTGAGCAGTTCCACGGCCCGACCCTGGCATTTAAGGATGTGGCGCTACAGCTGCTCGGCCGCCTGTTGGATCACTTTTTGAAAAAGCGCGGCGAACGTGCGGTGATCATGGGGGCGACTTCCGGAGATACCGGTTCGGCAGCGATTGAAGGCTGCCGCCACTGCGACAATCTGGACATCTTTATCCTGCACCCACACAACCGGGTCTCGGAAGTTCAACGTCGTCAAATGACCTCGGTATTGGCAAATAACGTCTTCAATGTTGCCATTGAAGGCAATTTCGACGATGCCCAGGCAATGGTTAAAGCGAGCTTTGCTGACCAGACGTTCCTTAAAGGTACGCGTTTGGTGGCGGTGAACTCGATCAACTGGGCGCGCATTATGGCGCAGATCGTATACTACATCGCCTCAGGCGTTGCTCTGGGAGCGCCGCACCGTGAAGTGAGCTTCTGCGTGCCGTCGGCTAACTTTGGCAATGTGTTTGCAGGCTATATGGCCTACAAAATGGGCCTGCCGGTGAAGCAGTTCATCATTGCCACTAACGCCAACGACATTCTGCACCGCACGCTGGCCGCTAATGATTTTTCCAAAAAAGAATTGGCGGCAACGCTGGCTCCTTCCATGGATATCGTGGTGTCGTCAAACTTTGAGCGTCTGCTGTTTGACGCTTACGACCGCGACGGTTTAGCTGTATCCGAGCTGCTTGATCGCTTCCAGAATGAGCCCACGGCCCTGGCCGATGCGCCGCTAGCGAAACTGCGTGAGAAGTTCACCAGCTACAGCGTGGACGATGCGACCATCCTTGAGGTGATTCGCAACGCCCATAAGCGCACCGGTGAAATGCTCGATCCGCACACCGCTACCGGCTATCGTGCCGCCGAGCGGGCCCGTGCTGACCAGTCAACGCCGATGATTACCCTCGCTACTGCACACCCGGCTAAATTTGCCGAAGCCGTGGTAAAAGCGGGCTTCCTCGGTGTGCCACTGCCGCCGCATATGGAAGACTTGATTGAGCGCGAAGAGCGCTACACCGTGCTCCCTGCGGAACTTGCCGCCGTGCAGCAGTTTGTCGTGGAAAATCGGCGTTGAGACCTACCCTTTGAGACATCGATGACCGCAGTGACAGATTTACCCCAAAGCACGCTCTCTTCTAGCACAACCAGACCACGCTTAGAGCCTCGTCCCGTGGACGAGGCGCTCTATGCCCGTGCCCAGGCGGAAGGCTTAAGCGAGCTGCAGGCGCGCCTACTAGCTTCGCGGTTGCCGGGCTACAGCGGTGAGCTTGCGCCGTTAATTGCGCCCAGCCTGCGCTATCTGGCCCACCCGGAGAAACTTGCCGACGGCCGTCGTGCCGCCGAGCGTATTGCCCAGGCGGTAGCGGAAGGCGAAGCGATTGGTATCCTCACCGACTACGATGTGGATGGCATCACCTCTCACGTGGTGATCCGGCGCACGCTGGTGGAATTGTTTGGGGTGCCGGAAGGCAAGCTGCACAGTTTGATTGGCCATCGTATTCACGACGGCTACGGGATTAGCCTGCCGCTGGTAGAGCGCACCCTGGCGCAAAAGCCGTTTCCCACCCTGGTGATTACCGCCGATTGTGGCAGCTCCGATGAGCCGCGTATCGCGCGCCTAAAAGCGGCAGGTATCGATGTGGTGGTGAGTGACCACCATGCGCTGCCTATCGAGGGGCCGCCAAGCTCAGCATTTGCATGTGTTAATCCTACCCGTGATGACTGCGAGTATCCCGACAAAACCATCGCTGGCTGTATGGTGGCGTGGCTATTGATGTCACTGGCTCGCGGTGTGCTGATCGAGTGGGGGGCGCTGTCTGAATCCACGCCCAAGCTGTCGCCCTGGCTCTCTTACGTGGCCTTGGGTACGGTTGCCGATTGTGTTTCATTGGGCGGCAGCCCGGCAAACCGCGCGGTGGTCAATCAAGGCTTAAAGCTTATCAATCGCATGGATGCGGCCTGCTGGCGGGCGATGGCCACGCGTTTAGGCGCCGACAGCGTGCCGTTTAACGCCGAGACACTAGCGTTTCAGATGGGGCCGCGTATCAACGCCCGCTCGAGGCTGGACGACCCCTACGCAGCGCTGCACTTTATGCTCGCCGAAAACGATGGCGTCGCCAATCGTCAGCTCGACGTGCTGGATCAGGATAATCAGTCCCGTAAAGCCATTGAGGCCGATATGGCCGCCGAGGCACGTACGCTCGCCACAGTGGCTCTGAACGCCGATGAACCCGCCGTGGTGGTGCTGCTGGAAGATGGCCACCCAGGCGTGCAGGGCATTGTTGCCTCACGTTTGGTGCAGGCTTACGGGCGCCCGGCGCTGGTGCTTACCCAAGCCTCGGCACCTGGCATGCTTACCGGTTCCGGCCGCTCGATTGACGGGCTGCACCTGCGCGATGCCCTTCAGCGTACCTATGAGCTTGCTCCCCAGGCGCTACCACGCTTTGGCGGCCACAGTGGCGCGGCAGGGGTGGGTGTGCCACGGGATCAGCTTGAGGCTTTTAAGACGGCCTTCCTGCAGGCAGTAGGCGAGCAGTTGCAGGGGCGAACGCTCTACCCGCGACTTTGGACGGATGGTGAACTCTCCACGGCGCAGCTTTCGCTGACCACCTTGCAAGAGATCGAAACCCTTGGCCCCTATGGGCGGGAGTTTGACCCGCCATTGTTTGAGGGTCGCTTTATTGTCGAGGCGCTGCGCCCGGTGGGCGCTGAAGGCTCGCACCTGATGCTGGAGCTCTCCACCGGCCCGGTAACTTGCAAAGCGATCTGGTTTCGCGCCCTAACGCCGGGGGAGCTGCCTGGGTTCAGCGTTGGCGATACGCTGCACTGCGCTTATAAGCTCAACCGCAATCGCTGGCGCGGCCGTGAAACCCTCCAACTGATGGTCGAGCACGCCAGCGCCATTTAATTAATTACGTTATAACCTCAATAAGCCAAGTAAGGACGCCCCATGCGCGTGGAAGATTTACCAACGGATCAGCATCGCCCCTATGAAGATGTCATGGCGATGCTGCTGGGGACGTTCTTCGTCGCGCTGGGGGTGACCTTTTATACCCATGCAGTGCTACTGACCGGCAGTACGGCAGGCTTGGCGCTGCTGTTGAGCTATATGACCAGCAGCGTTACCGGTTGGGGCTTTGGGGTGTACTTTTTTGCCATTAACCTACCGTTCTACTACTTGGCAGTAAAGCGGATGGGCTGGAGTTTTACCCTGCGCACCTTCGCCGCCATCGGCTTGGTATCGCTATTTTCGGAGCTGACCCAGGGCTGGGTGCAGTTTGCCAACGTGCCATCGCTCTATGCTGCTTTGATGGGCGGCGCGCTGATGGGCATTGGCATGTTAATGCTATTTCGCCACCGTACTAGCCTGGGCGGCATCAATATCCTCGCGCTCTATTTGCAGGATAAACACGGCCTGCGCGCAGGCTACGTTCAACTGGCCATCGATGGCGTTATTCTGTTGATTGCGCTAACGCAGCTACCGCTTGATCGCGTGGGCTATTCAGTGCTGGGCGCGTTGACCCTCAATCTGATTATCGCCCTGAACCATAAGCCAGGGCGCTATATTGGCGATAGTTAGAAAGGCTACGATAGTTAGAAAGGCTACGCGAGCCAGAACCACCATACGATAGCGGCGATAAGCCCTAGCCCCGCCAAGTTGATCAATAAGCTCATGCGGCGTTCTCCTGGCTGGGCGATTTCCAGAGTCGTAATCGATTGGCGTTACTCACCACGGTGATGGAAGAGAGCGACATGGCAGCGCCCGCGATCATCGGTGAGAGCAGCGTGCCGGTGAGCGGGTAGAGCACCCCCGCGGCGATGGGAATGCACAGCAGGTTATAACCAAACGCGCCCACCAGGTTTTGCTTGATATTGCGCAGCGTGGCGCGGCTGATCTCGATCGCAGACGCCACACCGTGCAGCGAGCCGCGCATTAGCGTGATACCGGCGCTCTCAATCGCCACATCGGTGCCTTGGCCAATCGCAAAGCCGACATTCGCCCTGGCTAGCGCGGGGGCGTCGTTGATACCGTCGCCGACCATGCCAACGATTTCACCTGCTTGCTGACGGCGCTCAATTTCAGCGTGTTTATCCTCAGGCAGCAAACCTGCCCGGAACTCGTCAATACCCACTTCCTGGGCAATAGCTTTGGCGGTGTGCTCGTTATCCCCGGTTAACATCACGATGGTTAAACCATCTTTTTGCAGGCGTTTGATCGCGGCCACGGTGTCGTGGCGAAGCGGGTCGCTGATGCCAAACAGGGCGGCCAGCTTGCCGTCCACCGCCAGGTACACTAGCGTGCGCGCCTGCTCCTCAAGCGACCGTGCCTGCTCTTCGCCTGCTGCAAGATCCACCCCCGCTTCTTTAAGCAGTCGCGCATTGCCCAGTAGTAGTGTTTTGCCGCCGGGCATTTGGGCTTTGACCCCGCCTCCGGTGACGCTGTCAAAAGCGTGAATCTCAGCAGGTTTAGCATTTTGTTCATCCGCGTAGCTCATGAGCGCCGCCGCCAGCGGGTGCTCGGAGCCGCGCTCCAGCGCGTGCACCCACCCCAACGCAGTGGATTGCTCGACGCCAAACAGCTGCGCATCGGTCACGCTAGGCTTGCCCTGGGTAAGCGTGCCGGTCTTATCGACTACCAGCGTGGTCAGCTTGCTGGCGGTTTGCAGTGCCTCGCCGCTGCGTACCAGTACCCCTTGCTCTGCCGCTTTACCGACGCCGATCATGGTAGAGATCGGCGTCGCCAAGCCCAATGCGCAGGGGCAAGCAATGATCAGCACGGTGGTCGCTGTGACCAGCATATGAATCACTTGGGGCGCTGGGCCCAGGTTGAACCATATCAGCGCCGTCAGTACGGCAATGATCATGACTGAGGGTACAAATACACTGGAGACCTGGTCGGCCAGCTCGCCAATCGGTGGGCGCGAGTTTTGGGCACTCGCTACCTGTTCGGTAATTTGCCCCAAGCGGGTATCCGCGCCCACCCGTGTGGCGCGATAGATCAAGCTGCCTTTGCCATTCACCGTGCCCGCGCTGACCTCATCTCCCACGCGCTTGGCGATCGGCAGCGGCTCGCCGGTGAGCATCGACTCGTCGATATTGCTTTGGCCTTCAACGACGTCGCCATCTACTGGCAAGCGCTCGCCGGGGCGCACCCGTATCTGGTCGCCTGCACGCACCGCGTCAATCTCAATCTCCTGCTCGTGGCCGTCGCGAATCACCCGCGCCGTTCGGCTCTGCAGGTCAAGCAATCGTTTTAGCGCGTCGCTAGTGCGTCCCCGGGCGCGCAGCTCCATGGCATTGCCGAGAAGTATTAGTCCGATCACCATCGCTGAGGCTTCAAAGTAGATGCCCTGGGCAACCTCGGGCAACCATGGCGCAAATAGCACAACGGCCATGGAATACAGCCAGGCGGCACCAGTGCCCATGGCGACCAAGGTATCCATATTGGCCTGATGATGCTTAAACTGCTTCCAGGCGTTGACGAAAAAGTGGCGTCCTGGGAAGGCCAAAATACCCAAGGTTAACAAGCCGATTACCAGCCAGTAGAGGCGCCCCATGCCCATCGGGTGGGGGTGGAAAAACAACATGCTCATCATTAGCGGAATCGCCAATGCCAACGAGATCGCACTGCCGCGCAGTCGCCGTTGGTAGGTCTTGGCGTCCTGTTCAGCACGCGTGCGCTCGGCCTCACGCATATCCACGATGGGCTCTGCTCCATAGCCCACCGCCTCCACGGCAGCGATCAGTGTCTGGGTTTCTGCACTGCCGAATACCTGAGCAGAGTGGCTGCCGAAATTGACGCTGGCGGTGTCGACCCCTTCCGTGCGCTCAAGCGCTTTCTGCACGCTCTTAACGCAGCTGGCGCAGGTCATCCCACTAATCGCCAGTCGCTGCTTTTTGCCTTGTCCTTGGACATGGGCATTTGCGGCTTTTGTAGCTTCAGCATCAGAAGCTGCTGCGGTATCTGGCTGCGTATCAGCTGTGTCTTGGGCTGTTGCGTCCAGAGCTGCGGTTGGTGGATAACCCGCCTCGGTTAAGTACTGATCCAGCTCAGCGTCAGTTAAGGATGAAACCACCTCAAGGCGTTTTTCGCTGGGCGTGCCGGTTACGTCGGCGCTAGGGTCACCGTTTTGCACTGCCTCGCGCATACGCTTTACGCAGCCTTGGCAGTTCATGCCGGGGATGGTGCGAATAGTGACGACATTACTAGAGTCACTCATGGCGTTTCCTTAGCAGGTGCTGTCTCGGGGAAGTTCTCAATTAAACGGCAAACGCTGTGTCCATTGGGCGAGCCGTCGGGCATATGCTGCCAACTGTCCATAGCCTGTTCCATTCGCTCTGCCAGCGCTTCAAGCTCAGCAATACGTGCGCGGATTTGTGGCAGGCGGCTGGCGAGTAAGTCGCGTACTAAGGGGCAGGGGGAGTCTCCTTGGTCGGCGTGGGTCAGGATGTCGCGGATCTCCGCCACGCTAAAACCGAGCTTGCGGGCGCGCTGAATAAAGCGCAGCCGCTCTAAGTCGGTATCTGAAAATAGCTGATAGCCATTATCCGGGTGGCGCTGCGGGGCAAGTAGCCGCTCACGCGCGTAGTGGCGCACGGTCTCGGCGGTAACACCGCCCCGTTTGGCAAGCTCATTAACTTTCATGGCCTGTTCTCCCGACCGGTTAAATAGTGTCTGTTAAGTGTAGAACCTATGGGTTACCCATAGGTCAAGGCCACCTTTGTGGAAGACGTTAAAATGACTAAAACACTGATTTAAAACGACCGTGCGACTAATGTATAAGTCAAAAATAAAATAAAACGAACGTTTGCCCTTGAACCTTTGGCCCAGTTGCGAGAAAACAGTCATGTAAAAAATAACGAGAGTGGATTGTCGGTATCCACTGGATCATCGGGAAGAGAGGCCCACTATGAATAATAAATTTAATAAGCTCACCCTGGCCGCTGCTATTACAGCAACTGCCTTCGCCAGCCAAGCCCACGCGGGCGGATATCAGGTCAACGAGCAGAGCGTGAGTGGGCAGGGCTACGGCCATGCCGGGCGCAGCTCTAATATTCATGATGCAACCATTGTGTACGGTAACCCGGCGGGCATGTCGTTTTTAGACCGAGCCCAGGTTACCGTTGGTGCTACGTATCTAAATGTGAATACTGACATCTCTAATGTCGAGGCTTCTCGCTATATTGACTCTGGGGTCGCGCTTGGTGGTGCGCCAAATGGTAATCAGATTCCCGTCGGTAGCATTCCAGGGGGGAACGCCGGCGATATGGTGCCAGGAACGCCTGTACCCTTTGCTTTCTATGCGCAGCCAGTGACTGATCGGCTAGCGTTCGGGTTTGGGGTGTATGCACCCTTTGGCTCAAAAACCGATTACGAAGATGACTTCCAGGGTCGTTATTTTGGCGACTACACCGAAGTCAAGGTGGTTAGTGCGCAGCCGACAGTTTCTTACCGCTTTAATGACCAGTTGTCAGTAGGTGCGGGCGTTACTTACAACCGAGTAGAAGGTGAGCTACGTCGCCAGCTTCCCTCTGAGCCAACCTTTAATGCTGAGAACGACATCGACTCGCGCGTTGACGGTGAAGACGAAGCGTGGGGCTACAACCTAGGCGTAATCTATCGCCCAGTACCCGAAACCACCTTGGGGCTAACCTACCGTTCAAAAGTGGACTACACATTAGAAGGGGATTTTAGCGCTACCGACCCTCTGGGTAATGTCCTTCGCTCAGATACCGCGAGCCTGGATTTAACCACCCCAGAGACGGTTAACTTCTCAGTAACTCAACAGATGAGCGATCGTCTCAAGCTGATGTTTGGGGCATCCTGGGTGCGTTGGAGCCACTTTGATCAAATTCTGGTTACCGGTAGCCAAGGCAATACGATTACTCAAGAACTTCAAAACTACTCAAACGCATGGGCATTTGCCACTGGCGGCGAATATCAGTTAACGAAGACACTAGCGCTTCGTGCTGGGGTGACGCTGGACTTTACACCCACCAATGATGAAGACCGCAGCGTTCGTATTCCTTCCGATGATCGGCGGATTTTCTCGCTGGGGGCAGGGTGGAGCCCAACGCCTGATATGACTATTGACGTGGCGTACTCCTACCTCACCGAACGCGGGACTTTTGTTGATCAGGAGCGTAGCGACCTGCTGGCCAGCCAGGCCACGGGTGGCCAGCCGGTAGGCGGCGCCTCCTACTCAGCCGACTACAAAAACGAAGCCCACGGTTTTGGTGCGCAGTTGACCTATCGCTTTTAAGCTTTAGAGAGCCAAACCCCAATGAAACCCGGTGCACTGAACTGCACCCCAAAAGTTGGACACTCCTCCAACGATTGGGGTGTTTT
>NZ_JAGGRO010000026.1:0-19002 GCF_018612805.1 Halomonas sp. ISL-56
CGGTAAGGTGATCGTCGTTATGGATCTCGCTCAAGCGGTTGCGATGCAGCTTGAGGTGGCTGTCCCGGCGGATCTCCTCGGTGCGGTCGTTAAGTGTTAGCAACTCCAGGTCTTTCTGGGCATGCAGCCAGATCTGCTCTTCACCGGTGGCGTCTTCAAAACGCAGTTCGTTAAAGCCGACGGACTTATGGCTCTGGGTGCGGATCACCGTGCGGGTCTTGTGTTCCGGTAGCGGGTAGGGCGGAGTATTTACCGCGTGGTAGGTACGCCCGGTAATTAGCGGCTGATCCGGGTCAGCCTCCAAATGTGAGATTATAACCTCATGGCCGATCCGCGGGATCGCCATGCTGCCGTAGCCACCGCCTGCCCAGCCCTGGGCCACTCGCACCCAACAGCTGGCGGTCTCGTTGGGTTCGGCGTAGCGATCCCAGGGAAATTGCACCTTGACCCGGCCGTGTTCATCGCAGTAGATCTCTTCGCCTTCCGGCCCGACCACAAAGGCCACCTGGGGGCCATCGACGCGCGGCTTAGGATTAGGCACCGGGCGGAAGGTCTGCTCCCTGGGCATGATGACCAGCTCGTTATGGTAGCGGGTCATCTGCTCGTCTGACGCATCCGACAGTGCCCCACGACGCAGAGCCCCATTGCCACCCCGCGCCATACCGTCCTCTTCCAGGGCCTGAGGCTGTTCGCCGTGGTGCACTACAGAGACCACCTGCCACGCCTGGTTGAGGCTATCGATATCGTGGTCGGTGAGGGTAAAACAAATGCCGGGGGCGAGTTCAGGCAGGTCGCTTTCCGCTTCGGCGGTGAGGGCGTCGGCACGCAGGGATTCTAAGCGGTGGCGGGTAAAGGGCTTGCCGGAGGCATCCTTTTTATAACGCCCAGGGTAATCGAAGTGTTCGTAATCCTCTCGCTGGGCATGCTCCCCCAATCCTGGCGCGAGGTGCTCGTGGATCTGCGCGTAGGGCGGGTTCTTAAAGGTGTAGTCTTTAAGCATCGCCGAGGCAGGACGCACCCGGCTGGCCTGACGCAATTTGCGTATATGGCGTCGGGGCGGGGTACCCCCGGCGCGACCGTGGTAGGTGCGCTCGCCCACACTGGGCAATACCACCGTGGCGTCGGCAAACACCAGCGAGTGTTTACCGCCCTCGGCATTTTCAAACTCATGGAAATAGAAACAGCCCTCTTCAGCGGCCACGCGCTCGATAAAGGCCAGATCAGTCTCCCGGTACTGCACCAAATACTCGCGATCCAGGGGCGTGCGGGTGGTGGCAAAGCCGATGTCGGTGAGGCTGCGCTCGCTGGCTAAGGTGGTGATGGCATCGTACGGCGAGGTGTCTTGAAAGATGCGCGAGTTGTAGCGCAGCGATAGGCGCCACAGGGCCGGGCGAATCTCGACCCGATAAAAGCTGCGCCGATGGCCGCGATCGCCTCGATGCAGCTCTGTTATCACCCCATGCACACGGCGCAGCGGCTCGCCGTCCTGCCAAATGGACAGGGTGGCTTCCTGATCCAAACAGTCGCTGGGCGACAGGGTATGGGTGCGGCTGGCAAAGTCCACGGAGAGGGTAAACGGCTCAGAGAGGGCTTCACGATGGGTAAAGCGCACGACGGCGGTGTCATCGGCCCCGGGTAGAGTCAGGGTAAATTGCAGGCCCGTTTTATCCGCCATCGCTCCGCTCCTTGAATCGTTATCTGCTAAATGAGAAACGATTAGGATAGCGAGCGGGGGCCAGAGAGCAAGGCCTGGAGGTCAAGTGACAGAGATCTCTTACACGCGTAAGAGATCTCTTACAAAACTTTAATCCATGGCTTACAAGAAGGCGGCTTGTGTAAGCAACGGATGTGCTAAGTGCTGTGAATAAAAGCGCGTATTACAGGCTAAAGTGAGGGCTGATGCTCATCGGGTGCAGATGTTGAACTTGGCGATACGTTGACCAACCGATTTGCCGCTTCGCCCAGCGGGGCCAGTTGCTCGGTAATAAGGCGCAGCTGGCTCTGGATAGGGCGGTAGAGGGTAACCGCTTGTTCGTCTGCTGCGGCACTCTGCCCTTCTAACTGGCTTAACAGTTCGGCGACTTGATCCGTTAGTGCCTCAACCGGCTGGCGCTGGCGTAATCGTTCCGCAATCTGGCCCAACAGCTCACCAATGCGTTTTGCTACCGGCACCAGTGTGGCGTCGTCTTCATCGTCTGCCAGCTGGTGGCGGTGTGCGCCAAGGGCGGAGAGGTGGCTAAGCAGGGTGTTGGAAAGCACCAGAAAGCGCAGGCCGTTGTCCGCATCCTGTTTGCGGTAATGCCCTGGTTCGTGGAGCATATTAGTGAGCAGGGTGGAGAGTGCGGCGTCGGCGTTATGGGCATTGCGCCGCGCTAGGCGATAGGCCAGGTCATCCTGCTTGCCCTCTTCGTACTGGTGGATGATCTCCTCCAGGTAGCGGCGATGGTTGTTTAGCGCGTTGGCAGCCTCGCGATAAAGCCTGCGGCCCTGCCAATCGGGGAGAATAAAGAACACTGCTAACCCCGCAATCAGCGAGCCAAGCAGGGTATCGAGTAGGCGCGGCAAGATTAGGTTATAGCCGTCGCCCACCTGATTGAAGCTGCACAGCACAAGCAGGGTGATGGACGCAGTGGCGATCACATAGTGTTTTTCACGGTTAGCGAAAAACGAAACCCCAGCGGCCACGGCGATGATACTTTGCACAAGCGGATGCGGAAAGAGACTGATCGATGCCCAGCCCACCACCAGGCCTAATACCGTGCCGATAATCCGCTGTGACAAAAATCGTCGCGTGGTCGCAAAGTTGGGCCGACAGACAAACAGCGTGGTAAGCAGAATCCAAAAACCCTGCGCCGGGTCGATCCACTGCATGATCCCGTAGCCGGTCATTAGCGCGATGGAGAGCCGCACCGCGTGACGAAAGGTGGGCGAGCCAAGGGTAAAATTCAAGCGCACCCGCTTCCATGCTTCCAGCAAGCTCGACGGCGAGCGATCAAACAGCGAACTGTCGCGCCGCTCATCGCTGACGCCAGGATTGTGGGCGCTGGCGAGCTGGTTTTCCAGAGTGGCGAGGTTGTCAGCCAGGGCACTTAGGGGGTACAGCAGCGGGCGCCACTCGGGCCTGCCCCGGTCGCGCAAGTTCTCAATGGAAGCGTGTAAGTCAGCCAGCGCCTCTTCACTCTGCTGGTGATCAAACGGCCTATTGAGTAGCAGCGATTTGGCCAACTGGCGGCATGAGCGACCCTGCTGATCCAGCAGCCGCTGACAGCGAAACAGCACATCGTGGTGGAAGAATGCTTTGCTGAGCGCGCTGTAGGGGTAGTGGGTGGAACTGGCGCGTTCGTGAATATCCTGGGCGATAAAGTAGATACGCAGGTAGCGGTTGAGTTTTTGGTCGCCGCGCTGGCCCTCTAAGCGTCTGAAAATCATCTCTTTAGCTTGGTTGAGCGCATCGACGACTTTGCCGTTCTGGCGCGCCAGGGCCACCCGGCGGGCTTCTACATCCACACCGCGTACCGGTTCAAACAGCGCTGATTTGAGTATCAAAAACTCGCCCAGCGCTTTGTACACCCGCGCCATGCTCTGCTTGACCGGCTGGCGGGAGAACAGCGCACACCACACTACCGAAATTAACCCGTACCACACCGCACCCGCCAACAGCAGCAGTTGGCGTGTCGCCACGTCTTCATCGACCCCGCCGTGCTGCTCTATATTGATCATCGAGTAGATCGACAGTATCAGCGTGCCAGAGGCAATGGTGGCGTACCGCTGGCCGATGGCGCCGAGCATAATCAGGCTAAAGGTCGAAAGGCCCAGCCCGACTACAAACAGCCACGGCCAGGGAAACAGCCACTGGACAATAAATGATGCCGAGGTAAAACACACCAGCGTTACCAGCAGGGCTTGCAAGCGGCCTTGCCAGCTGTCGTCGGTTTCAGACAGCGCGCAGGCGATAATGCCAAGGAAAAGCGGAATCACTAGCGCTACATCGCTCATCACGCCGCTGAACAGCAGCGCTCCGCTGAACGCTATAAAAACGCGCAGGCTGTAGGCGAATTTATCCAGCGTCCAAAGGCGCCGTAGCGGCAAAGTAATGGGCATAGAGGCTCTTATTGGTGATTGTTAGACTTTAGTATAAAGGTGTGGGCGTTGGATGTCGCTACCTCAGCGATCAACGTTTAACCCACAGCGCTTAGTGTTCTAAAAAATAGCGCACTAAAACCCTATGATTGAAACACCAACCTTTCGATACTCGGAGTGACTCTAAAAAAAACAGGGAACTCCTATGGATCTCAAACTGCTGCTGGACTGGCGTCTTCACCTCTTGGTGATTGCGACGTCAATGTTTGCCGAGTGGATCGGCATTGTACGCATCCCTCTCGGGCCCGGAACACTGCTGTTACTACCGCTGCTCTACGCCTTTGTGATTGGCGTTTTGTTTAATCCCCACCTTTTTTCGGCCATGGGCAAGGTTATTCCCAAACCGGTCAGCAATGCCGCAGGGCCGATCATTCTGATCGCTATATTGCCGTTTATTGCCAAGTTTGGCTCCACCATTGGCCCAGCGATCGAGCAGATTATCGCCGCAGGCCCAGCGCTGATACTCCAGGAACTGGGTAATCTCGGCACCATGCTGATAGCGCTGCCCTTTGCGGTATTAGTGCTCAAAATGGGCCGGGAAGCGATTGGCGCTACCTACTCTATCGCCCGTGAACCCAATATTGCCATTATTTCAGACCGTTATGGACTCAGAAGCCCTGAAGGTATCGGCATTATGGGCGTTTACGTCGTGGGCACCATGTTCGGTACGCTCTACTTTGCCTTAATGGCGGGCTATATCGCCTCGCTGGATATTCTCGATATTCGTGCTCTGGCCATGGCCTGCGGGGTGGGCAGCGGCAGTATGGTGGCGGCGTGTTCGGCAGCCTTAGCCGAAGCGGTACCGGCTTCCAAAGATGAACTGCTCGCCTTCGCTGGGGCTAGCAACCTGCTTACCTACGCCACCGGCCTGTATATCTCGCTATTTATCGCGCTACCGGTCACCGAGTGGATGTACAAGCGCTTAAAAGGCTCACGTCAGGAGGTTAGCCATGAAAACTCATGAGAGCACGGTCGATCAGTTTGACGCTGAGGCGCTTAAAGAGCTACGCCCGGAAAACCAACTCGGTAAAACGGCTTTAGTTCTGGCAGCGGTGTGTATCGCTGCGTGGTTTAGCAATATCGTCAATGGCTCGCCGCTGCTAGACGCACTGCCCGGCATGCTGATTTTGTATGTGATGGTCATCATTGGCTTGGTGATCGGGCGTTTTTGCCCCTTTTATTTACCCAGCGTGGCCTGGGTGTCATTGATCAGCATTATTGCAACGCTGCCGTTCTTTCCTGGCAACGGCTGGATCATTGCGCGATTAGCCGAGGTGGATTTCCTGGCAGTGGTAACCCCCGTGTTGGCCTATGCAGGGCTAGCGCTTACCGGGCGTGAGTTTGCCATGTTCAAGCAAACCGGCTGGAAGCTGGTGATTGTTGCCCTGCTGGTCTTCACTGGTACCTTTATCGGCTCTGCCGTTGTCGCTCACGTAATGCTGTAAGGATAGGCCGATGACTACCCCCATTAATTTACCGGATAGCGCCGAACTTACCGCCTGGCGACGCGATTTTCACCAACACCCGGAAACCGCGTTTGAGGAGCACCGCACCAGTGCACGTATTGCCGCGCTGCTCAATGAGTGGGGCTTTGAGGTGACGACGGGGATTGCGGGTACGGGCGTGGTGGCGACCCTGGATGGTCGCTTGGGTGAAGGCAAAACCATCGGTCTGCGGGCCGATATCGACGCCCTGGATATTCGCGAAGAGACCCAGCTTGACTACGCCTCGCAAACCCCCGGCAAGATGCACGCCTGCGGCCACGATGGTCACACCACCATGCTGTTGGGCGCTGCCTGGGCGTTAAAGCAGCAGCCGGATTTCAAAGGCCGGGTAGTGTTCATCTTTCAGCCCGCCGAAGAGAACGCCGGCGGCGGACGGGTGATGGTCGAAGAGGGCCTGTTTGAACGCTTCCCCATGGATGCGGTGTACGGGCTGCACAACTGGCCCGGCCTGCCCGTCGGTGTCGCCGCAGTGCACGATACCGACGTCATGGCCGCTTTCGATATTTTTAGCCTGACGCTAACCGGCAAAGGCTGCCACGCGGCGATGCCCCACTTAGGGACTGATACGGTATTGGCGAGCTGCCAATTAATCAGCCAGCTGCAAGGGCTGGTGAGCCGCGAAACGCCGCCAGATAAATCGGCGGTGCTGAGTATTACCAGTATTAACGCGGGGGACACCTTCAACGTGATCCCCGAGCAGGTGGCGCTGCGTGGCACGCTGCGCTGTTTCGATATGGCGCATAAAGAGCATCTGGAAGAGCGCTTTAAACAGGCGATTGCTAGCCTAGCTGAGTTCCACGGCCTAACCGTTGAGCTGGATTACCAGCGCTGCTATCCCGCCACTATCAATACCCCGGAGCATGCCCAGCACTGCGCCACGGTACTGGAGAGCTTGCTGGGTAGCGAGCACGTGATTCGTAACCCACCGCCCAGCATGGCCTCTGAGGATTTCTCGTTCCTGCTTGTCGAACGCCCAGGTGCCTATATCTGGATGGGCAATGGCGAGGAGTCCGCTTCGCTACATAATCCGCGCTATGACTTCAACGATGCACTATTGCCGCTGGGCGCACGCTACTGGGTGGAGCTGGTAAGGGCACTGCTCGTCTAAATCGCCACCTTTGTCTCAACGATAAGCGTTATTCGCTCTCTGATGCCCACTGGGTAGGGGAGCGTCTACCCCGAATATGGCGTCTTCATACTTAGTAGGACGTTTAAGGAGCACTTACGATGTCTTCAACAACAGCATTATCGATCGTGGTCATTGGCCTCGGGCAGATGGGCGGGAATATGGCCCTCACCCTTCAAGCCGCAGGGTTTGCGGTAACTGGCAGCGATGTATTTGAACCAGCGCGATCACGTCTTGCTGCGCAAGGGCTAACCGTTGTGGCGCCCGATGCGCTACCCGCAAGCGATGTTTACCTGCTGTCGCTGCCGACTTCTGCCCATGTGCGCGAAGTGATCGAGCAATCTCCAGGCTTGCTCACGCTGGCGCCGAAAGGCAGCGTGATTGTTGATACCTCCACCAGTGACCCCGCCGTCAGCCGTGAACTGGCCGAAAAAGTAACCGCTGCGGGCCTTCTGTGGCTGGACGCGCCGGTCAGCGGGGGCCCGAAAGGGGCTGCCAGCGGCAAGCTTGGCATGCTGTTGGGCGGTGATGTCGCCACTGTTGAGCGAGTGTTGCCGATGCTGGAAGCGATGTCGGCCAAGCGCACCCATGTGGGTGGCCCGGGCAGCGGCCATGTGGTCAAGCTTGCCAATAATTACCTGTGTGCCGCGCACTTGCTAACCACCGCCGAAGCCGTGGCGATGGCAGCCAAAGCGGGCGTTGACCCCGCCGCCTGCTTGGCGGGCCTTAACAGTGGCTCGGGCCGCAGCGCGGTCAGTGAGGTGAACTTCCCCGAGTGGGTGCTGAGCGAGCGTTTCGATTCTGGCTTTACCACCGGCTTGATGCGTAAGGATTTACGTTTGGCCCGGGATGCCGCTGAGCAACTGGATATCCCCTCGCCGCTGTTACAAGCCGTGGTCGATGCCTGGCACGCGAACCCCGAACAACCAAGCGATAGCGATGACTTTAACCATATCACCACGCCGATATTAGCGCGTGCCAGCCAGGCGGAGGAGCAGTCATGAACGCACTTAGCCAACATGCTCAAGATCACCTTGCCACGCTGCTCGAAGGTTTTGGATTAACGGCCACCACGCTGTTGAGCAACTGGATTGATGGCGGTTTAGTGGCAGGAGAAGGGGAAGTGATCACCCTGACCAACCCGGCCACCGGCGAAACGCTGGTGAGCTATCGTGATGCGGGGGCCGCGCTGATTGATCGTGCCACCCAAGCCGCTGAGCGTGGTCAGCGTGAATGGATGGCGCTCACCGCCAGCGAGCGCGGACGGCGCATGAATGCCGCAATACGTGGCCTGGAGGGCCATGAAGAGTCGCTGGCGCAGTTGGAAAGTGTCGTTGCCGGTAAGCCAATTCGTGACTGCCGGGCCGAAGTCGGCAAAGTGCGCGAGATGTTCGAATACTATGCAGGCTGGTGCGATAAGCAGCATGGCGAAGTGATACCGGTACCCACCTCGCATCTTAACTATGTGCGCCACGTGCCTTATGGCGTGGTGGGGCAGATTACCCCCTGGAACGCACCGATGTTCACCTGCGCCTGGCAGTTGGCGCCAGCGATAGCAGCGGGCAATGGGGTGGTATTGAAGCCCTCCGAGCTTACGCCGTTCTCATCGGTGGTGATTGCCAAGCTACTTGAAAGTGGCGGGTTGCCGAAGGGGCTTATCAATATCGTTAACGGCCTGGGCAAAACGACGGGCGCGGCGCTCACCGATCACCCGATCATCAGCAAGCTGGTATTTGTCGGCTCGCCTCAAAGTGGTCGCCTGATTGCCGAGGCGGGGGCGCGTCGGTTGGTGCCCAGCGTGTTAGAGCTGGGGGGCAAGTCCGCCAATATTGTGTTTGCCGATGCCAAGTTGGATGAGGCCGTTGCGGGTGCCCAAGCCGCCATTTTTGCCGCCGCAGGCCAGAGCTGTGTGGCAGGGTCGCGCTTATTGATTGAGCGCTCGGTGTTTGAGCAGGTCACCACCCGTTTGGCGCGGGCAGCAGAACAAATTGCGGTGGGCCTGCCCAGCGATGAAGCAACGCGTATGGGCCCACTGCAGAATCGCCGTCAGTTTGAGCAGGTGACGCGAATGATCGACGCCGCCGTCGCTGCGGGTGCGCGGCTATTGACGGGTGGCAAGCGCCCGGCAGGGCTGCCAGATGAAGCCCAGGGCTACTTTATCGCCCCTACCTTGCTGGTCGATGTCACACCGGATATGGAGATCGCCCAGCAAGAAGTCTTTGGCCCGGTGCTGGTCGCCATGGCCTTTGACGATGAAAACCAGGCCGTTCAACTTGCCAATGAGACGCGGTTTGGCTTGGCGGGTGCGGTGTGGAGCCAGGATGTAGCGCGAGCCCACCGTGTTGCCGGGCAGCTGCGGGCGGGTACCGTGTGGATTAATAGCTATAAAGCGATTAGCGTGATGTCGCCGTTTGGAGGCTTTGGCGAGAGCGGCTTTGGCCGTTCCAGCGGCCTGGATGGCCTACGTGAATACACGGTGCCGCAAAGCGTATGGGTGGAAACCGCGCCAGAAGCCAGCGTCGCGTTTGGTTACGGTAGCGGTGTTGGTTGATCGCTTACCGGACTGGGCTCTCGGAAGGCCTGCATCCAGCGCTGCAAATGGCGTAGCAATAGTATGCAGGCCTTGGGCTGCTGGCGGCCCACGCGGGTGACCATGTGGGCATGGGAGCGCTGAAAGAGCGGATTATCTACCGGCCGCGCCACTAGCGTACCGACCTCTAAATCATGCGCAACGGCAAAGGCGGGTAGCAGCGTGATACCCATACCGCTGCGTACGTACTGTGCCAGTACCACCATGGAGTTAGTGTTCATGGCCAGACGTGGGGCGATCCGCGCCTGTTGAAATGCTTGATCGACCATCTGACGCACTCCGTGGCTAGCATCCCACATAGCCATGGGTTCAGCGCTAAGTTGCTCCAGAGAGAGCGGCGCAGGCTGGTTGGCCAAGGGGTGTTGCGGTGGCAGGATGGCCATTAATGGCTGGGGGCTAGATGCCCAAAAACGCAGTTGAGGATGGGTTCTTTCGTGGAACATTAAGCCGATATGGCTGTGGTCATCAACCACGGCTTCAATAATGCCCGAGGTACCGGCGATATGAATATCGAGCTGGATACCCGCATAAAGTTGGGTAAATTCGTGCAGCGGGGAAGCCACTAAATCGCTGACAAACCCTTCGCCTACGGTGAGCGATATTCTGCCAGTTTCCAGGCGTTGGTAGGATTCAAGCGAGGCAATAAAACCTTCATCGAGGGCACCGCGCCGTTCGCAGTACTCAAGCAGCATTTCACCTACCGGTGTAGGCGAAATGCCATCGCGCTGACGCTCCATCAGAGAGGCTCCCAAGGCTTCTTCCAGCAGCGCAATTTGCCTGCTAACTGCCGAGGGAGCAATGTCCAAGCGCGCCGCTGCGCGGCGCACTGAGCCAGACTCCAGGGTAACGCGGAAGTACACTAAGCGTTGATGAGGTATGTCCATCGATAGTGAGGCGCTACAAATACTTGAGTAGTTTTTGCAGCTTATTCATATCGGCGGAGTCCCCCACCAAACGCACGCTGCCGTTCATCATGCCGTCGAGAAAGGCCTGCTGGGTCGGCTTTTTGAGCACTTTCAAGGCGGTATCCTGATCACGGAAGCGTAGCTCAAGATCCAAGTCGACCGGCAGCCCTTTAGCAGTACTGACACTTTTCGGCGTCATCCGGTAGTGACGGGCAATGCTTAGATCTTCCGTGGCAATTCCCCAGTCCAGGCCGCGCATACGTTCTAACTGCTCACGAAAGCGCGGCTTGCGGCGCAGGGCGCGTTTGAGCAGTACGCCCAGCAGCCACAGCGTCAGCTTGAGCTTCATTAGGAAACGGCGTCCTTAAGTCCTTTGCCTGGCTTAAAGGCCACGTTTTTGCTGGCTGGAATTTGCAGCGGGGCGCCGGTTTGCGGGTTTTTACCGGTACGCGCTGCGCGCTCACGTACGGTGAAGGTGCCAAAACCAATCAGCGCGACATCTTCGCCCTTGGCACAACTGTTGGTGATCTCATCCAGAATGACGTTCAGCACTTGGCCTGCTTTATCTTTGGACAGGTCGGCACTTTCAGCGATGGCTGCAGCGAGTTCAGGTTTGCGCATAAGGAATCTCCCCTTTTGAATAGAAATCAAACATCAAACAAATGAATGTTGTTGGGTGCGTAGCCGATTAGGTTAGCTTCTCTAGCCTAGTCGTGAACGCGGCGAAAATCAGCCTAGCAGCGCAGGCGCTGCTCTGGAAAGCTCCACTTTCCTTCTCACGCAGCCGCCTGTCAACGCAAAACCAATCAAACGTCCGTCTTTATTTTCCGCCAAGGCACTGATATCACCGCCTTCACCTTCAATTCGCCAGCACTCAGGTGTGGTCGTAGGCGGGTAGGCAACCACTGGCAGCAGCGGTGTTTTAACCACCACCGGCCAAGCGCCAAAGCTAACCGGCGTGGGGGTGCCCGAAAGGGTTGCCGCCAGTGCCTTAGCACTGGCTTGCAGAGGCTGAACGTACATGGCATTAACGCCATCTACGCAGGCTGTATCCCCCAGGGCATAGATATTGGGATGCGAAGTCTGCAACTGACGATCAACCACTATGCCGCTAGGTAACACGTTTAAACCAGCGGCTTCGGCAAGCATTGTGCGGGGCGCGAGGCCGGTGGCCATCAACACGAGATCCGCGCCGACGGTGTCGCCGTTATCCAATTGCAGAACCGTGTTTTCATCGCTGCTGAGCGCTATGGAATGAAGTGAGCGGTCAAGGTGAAGATGGATACCCGCTTCGCTAAAGGCATCGCCCAGAGCGTTCCCTAGGGGCGGTGGCAGCAAGCGAGGAAGCAGGGATCTCTCGGGGGCGACAATGCTGACTTGATGACCGCCAGCGTAAAGGTCGTTGGCAAATTCACAGCCAACCAGCCCCGCGCCAACAATTGCTACCCGTGCAGGGCCATTACCCAGCGCGGTATGAAAGCGGCGGTAGTCGTCTAGGTCATTGATAGTAAAACAGCTAGGGGCCACGCTGGAGGCAATGTTGAAGGGCACCCGTGGCGCAGCGCCGGTGGCTAATACCAGCGTGTCATAGCCAATCCTCTGACCTTCTTTGAGGAGCACGAATTGGTTATCCACATCCAGTGCGCTTACCTGGGTGTGGATAAACATCTTGGCGTTGAGCTCATCGCCAAGTTCCGCTGCGCTGCGCTGGGCTAATTGATTGGGCTTCAGGCCCTTGGCGAAGCCGGTGGAAAGCAATGGCTTGCTGTAGTCATCGCCGCTGTCGGCGCTGACCAGCGTGATTGAGCGTTGGTCGCCCAGGCGACGCAAGGCACGAGCAAGGCCAACCCCTGCCATCCCGGTGCCAATAATTACCAGTGCAGCGTGTGTAGACGTTTTATGTGTTTGGGTGGCGGGCATGCAGATACCAACATAGTAGTTAAGACATAGTTGTTAAGGCATAGCTGTTAAGACATAGCTGTTGAAATGTGGTTGTTAAAACAGAGTCGTTAAAACAAAGTTGTTAAGACAGAGTCGTTAAAAAGGTCGCTGAAACAAAAGCCTGTTAGTACCCCATGTTACACTAGCCGCCTCGTTTATTGCCCTGGAGAACTCGGTGACGCCTGCTGCTTTTCGGCAAATTCCGCTATTTTCGCGCTGGCGCCCCATTGATGCGGCACGCCCAGCGATGAGCCCTACCTGGTGGCAGTGGGTTGCCTCCACCGACTCGTTGACCGCCCGCTTAATCGCTGCGGGTGGAGACAAGCCGTTTCGCGTACGGCTGCTACGCCAGGGGGTCGGTTGGCCGCGGCAGGATGAGGCTAAGGCGCTGGGCATTGGTGCTAAGCGATACGCCTGGCTGCGCGAAGTGGCGCTGTGCTTGGATGAGACCCCCTGGGTGGTGGCACGCTCGGTCGCCCCGCTCACGCAGCTAAAGGGTCAGCGCTTGGAGCGTCTGGGCGAACGCTCCCTAGGCAGTTGGTTATTTCGTCAGCCAGGCGTAATCCGCGGGCCATTAGAAGCGACGAGGCAAGCGCCCACTTTTGCTAGCGTGAGCGGTATTCAGGGAGATGCTACCTGGGGCCGTCGCTCTGTGTTTTATCACGGCTGTCAGCACGGCGGTCTGTCGTTATTAGTTCAAGAGTATTTTTTGGGTGCGATGGCTGATGATCTTGGCCTGCCTTCGCGCTAGGCTAGCGCCTGCATCTTATTCTTGGTGAGGTAAGCATGGATCGTTCATTGTTGCGGCCGAAGGGGTGGGCTCGCGTGGCAGATTTCTTACAGCTGATGCGTTTGAATCGGCCGATAGGCACATGGCTGTTGATGTGGCCGACGCTGTGGGCTCTTTGGGTCGCTGCGGAAGGTGTACCCGGGCGAAATGTGCTGCTGATTTTTGTGGCAGGTGTTTACGTGATGCGTGCCGCGGGCTGCGTGGTCAACGATTATGCTGATCGTCACTTTGACGGCCATGTAAAACGTACCAAAAACCGTCCATTAGCTACGGGCCGGATCAGCGAAACCGAAGCCCAGTTGCTGTTTATCGCCCTGGTGGCCGCGGCGTTTATTCTGGTATTACTGACCAACTGGTTTACGGTGCTGCTCTCGCTAGGCGGGGTGCTGCTGGCAATTATTTATCCGTTTATGAAGCGCTATACCCATTTTCCTCAGGTAGTGCTGGGGGCGGCGTTTTCCTGGGCGATTCCGATGGCCTTTGGTGGGGTGCTTGGCTACGTGCCACTGGAAGCATGGCTACTATTCTGCGCCAACGTGCTGTGGACAGTGGCCTACGATACCCAGTACGCCATGGTCGATCGCGACGATGATTTAAAAATTGGCATTAAATCGACGGCGGTGCTGTTTGGAAATGCCGATCGTTTGATTATCGGCCTACTCCAGCTAGCCACCCTGGGGTTGTTGGCATGGGTAGGTTGGCGGGTCGGTTTAGGTGGATTCTTCTGGTTAGGGCTTGCGGCAATGGCGGCGACTTTCCTGCATCAGCAGCGCTTAATTCGCTATCAGGAGCGAGATGCCTGCTTTCAGGCGTTTCTCAATAATCACTGGTCGGGGCTACTGATTTTTGCCGGTATCGCGCTAAGTTGGTGGCCTGCGGCGGGCTAATTTTTTTGAATGTCATATAATTGTCATCAAGCCATGGTGTTATCGTCATTGAGCTGTTTTTCTTTGAGCTAGCTTGCTTTGCGCTAGTTCTCTTTGAGCTATTCTTTGAACACCGTGAGGCTCTGGTATGACCGCCAAGACCGTTCTGATTGTCGATGATGAAGCGTCGATTCGCGAGATGATCGCGGTAGCGCTGGAAATGGCTGACTATCGCGTGCTCGAAGCGGATAACGCCCAGGATGCTCATGCCATGGTGGTCGACCACCAACCCGACCTACTGCTACTGGACTGGATGATGCCCGGCACTAGCGGGATTGAGCTGGCTAGACGCTTAAAGCGTGAAGAAACTACCGCTGAGATTCCCATTATTATGCTCACCGCCAAAGGCGAAGAGGATAATAAGATTCAAGGGCTTGAAGCCGGTGCCGATGACTATATCACCAAGCCTTTTTCGCCCCGGGAATTGGTGGCACGGCTAAAAGCGGTGCTGCGTCGTGCCACGCCGCGTGGCGTTGAAGACCCGATAGAGATTAACGGCCTGCTACTTGATCCGGTAAGCCATCGGGTAAGCGCTCACGGTAAAGCGCTGGAAATGGGGCCTACCGAGTACCGTTTGCTGCAGTTTTTTATGACCCATCAAGAGCGCGCTTACACGCGCAGCCAACTGCTTGACCAAGTGTGGGGCGGCAACGTCTACGTCGAAGAACGCACGGTCGATGTGCATATTCGCCGCTTGCGCAAAGCGCTGGGCGACGTGCATCAAAACCTGATTCAAACGGTTCGGGGTACCGGTTACCGTTTCTCTGCACGGGTGTAAATGTGCGTTTATGGAGTCGTGAGCTGTGGCGAATAGCGTGGCTGGCCACGCTGGGTACTTGCTTAGGTTGGCTATTGGGCTCGGCTGGGCTAGGACTTTCGGCAGGGCTTGCGGTATGTCTGTTTTACCATTTACGACAGCTGCGCGAGCTCTATAAGTGGCTCACTTTTCACCCTCACGATGAGCCTCCTGCTGCCCGCGGAATGTGGGGCGAGCTATTTGATCGTTTGTACCGCTATCAAAAAAGTCAGCGAATTACCCAAAGCCGCCTGCGCGCTACCTTGGCGCGTATTCAAGAGTCGTCTGAAGCGATGCGCGACAGCGTGGTCATGCTTGACCGTCACGGTGACCTGGAGTGGTGGAACAGCGCCGCCACCGCCATGCTGGGGCTGCAAACCGCCCATGACCGTGGCCAGCACATTACCAACCTGCTTCGCGAACCAAGCTTTATCAGTTACTTTAATGCGCGTAATTACAGTGAGCCGTTAACGCTAACCTCACCGATTGATGAACGGCGAATACTGCAGTATCAAATTACCCTGTACGGTGACGACGAGCGCTTGGTCATGGCCAGGGATATTACCCGTTTGCATCGCCTTGAGCAGATGCGGCGCGACTTTGTTGCCAACGTCTCCCACGAGCTACGTACCCCTCTGACCGTTCTTTCAGGCTATCTGGAAACCTACAGCGACATTGCCGATCAACTGCCGCCGCGTTTAGGCCGTAGTATTCAGCAAATGCAGGAACAAACCCAGCGGATGCAGAATTTGGTCAATGATTTATTGCTGCTCTCGCGCCTAGAGATTGATCAGGGCGGTAAAGATCATCACCCGCTGCTACTTGGGCCTTTACTGAACAGCGTTTGCGAGGACGCGCTTGCTCTCTCGCATCAGCGGCATACCATCACCGTGGCGCTTGAGAGTGATGCGCGGTTGTTAGGTAGCGAACAGGAAATTCGTAGTGCTGTTTCAAATCTTGCCTTTAATGCGGTTCGTTACACGCCTGCAGGCAGCCAAATCACACTACGCTGGAAAGCTAGCGCCAATGGCGGTGGCTATATAGATGTTGAAGACAATGGCGAAGGGATTGATCCCGTGCATATTCCCCGCTTAACCGAACGCTTTTATCGTGTAGATAAAGGGCGCAGCACGGCGACCGGTGGCACAGGTTTAGGCTTGGCGATCGTTAAGCACGTGCTGTTACGCCACGATGCGCAACTACATATAGAGTCCCTTCCCGGCAAAGGCGCACTGTTCCGCTGTACCTTCCCCCCCTCGCGGTTGGTTTAATCCAGCAAGGCGCCCTGCACAATATTTGTAGAAGTGTTCAATATTGACATGTAAGGCTGGTGAAACTTACTCATGTGCCATTTTTACACAGGAAAAAGCGTGGGTAATGGCTCATAATTGGCCGTTATGCAATGTTTAATTTTAAATAAAATATTGATTTATATGATTTAAATTTCACATTTCGGTTTTTTGGCATGACTGCTGCAGCATACTAGTTAAGAAAGATGACCGCAGGAATTGCTGGCTACTTGTTAGCCTTTCTTTCTTAACCCAGCGGTAACAAACAGCGATCAGAGGTGGAATATGATGTCCAAGGATTTTCTCAAGAAAGCTGGCATTTTAGGTGTTTCTTTTGGCCTGATGGCAAGCCCATTAGCCTTTGCACAAACAGATGAAAACACCGCGATTGATGACAACCAAGGTATCACGGCTGACGAGCAGCCAATGGATCCCCAAGGAACCGGTAGCTCAAACGGTAGCGATACAGATATGACTAATGATTTAACCCATGACGAAGGCGATGGTGTCAGCGACATGGAACCTCAATCAAGCAGTCACTCAGATGACGCTGAGTATGATGCAGATGAACTGGTTGAAGAAAATAGCGGTAGCTAATTATTGATGTTTTTTAGATATCACTGAATGCTTTTTCATAGGATGAAAAAGCGATTAACAGGATGTTATACAGGCAAGGATGCCTTTCGGATTCAAGGACGAATCATTAGGAAATCAAAACGTTAGTCAGGGTAAATTCCAAGGTTGGAGTCCCGCACAAGGAGTGGAAGCTAGCGTTAGTCATTACCTATCATCAATTCTGATATCGGGCCTCGCATTGCGAGGCCTAATTTTTTGTCGTCTGCTTTTTTTTGCTCCTCGCTCGCCTTTGCTGCCACTCCCTTCTAGTGTTTTTTTCATTTTCCTTTCAATTTCGCCATAGCGACCATTCGCAATTGTGCCTGGGGTAGTGCCTGGATTGCTTTACTAAGTGTGTCATAAAGACACAGACTATTTTGCGCATGTGTCATTACTGCACATGTAATTAGCGTGCTTTTGTTTTTAGTGGCGTATTATTGCGCACAACATATATATATTAAGCATTTGATTTTAATGGATTTATTATTTTATTGGTGATATTGGCACAGCGTGTGCAATATCGGGGTAGTGAAGCTAAACGCAGTGAGATGCTTGCCACAGTGCTCCTCTCACTTCACTTCAGCGGTCTCAAACAGTCACCAGGAGTAAATAGTATGTTTAACGCATTTGTTAAAAAAGCAGCCGTGGTAGGTCTTTCATTTGGTTTGCTGGCAAGCCCGCTAGCTTTTGCCCATATCTCCATCGATGCTAATCAAGACTTCACGGTTGATGACGAGCCCATCCAGGCGCAGTCTCATCACACATCCGGCCAAGCGGATTTTAGCCCATCTGATTTGATGTACGACGAAGGCGATCGCCCTAATGTCATTAAGGCAGAGTCTCATCGCACTAGTGCTCAGGCAGAATACACCGCAAAAGACTTAACGCACGATGAAGGTGATGGAAACGTTTGGTAACAAAAGTTTGCAATTCTGAAGAAATACATTACGATTAGGGTGTGAGCTAAAAACGCAAAAGCGTGTCACATCGATAGGGATGCGCATCGATTCATGGAATGAATCACACGACAATCAGAGCGCTGGTCAGGGTTAAATTCCAAGGTTGGAATCCCGCAAAAGGAGAGGAAGCTGGCGCTAGTCATTGTCAACGTATTGTGTCCTTAGACCCTGCTGATGCGGGGTCTGATTTTTTGGGTGCTCAGCGCTCTCTTCGCTATCCTCTTCTTCGTTTCAAGTATTGTTTTCAAGTACGGTTTTCACCGACTGTTTTGGAATGGCGTTATTGAATCCTTTTCTTTATCGCGTTGCCTCAGTCTGCTCGTGTGGATGTCCTTAGCCACTTTTTGTATAGATATAATCGCTCATGTGTAATTATTGCACAATTTTTTTGGACAAAATAAACCTGTGTCAGTTTTTTTGGCGCACAATATTTTATCTATAAGAATTTGATTTTATTGTATTTTTTATTTAATAATGGTTTTTGGCATATGGTATGCTTAATTAAGAGAGCAATAGCCGTTCTTATTACCATTGAACGGTATACAGCAATAATGAGGAGAACGTCATGTTATTGAAAGAAATGGGCAAAAAAGGCGCTATCGTAGCTATCGCTTTTGGTCTAATCGCGAGCCCGCTGGCAATGGCGAACTCATCAATTGAATTGAACAAAGATCGTTCCGCTGGTCAGAATGTGATCGATAAACCTACGTCGCATACAACGTCGAATGCAGATAATGCTTCTGCTCATCAATTGAACCGCGATGAAAGCGATAGTTTAGATTTTTCGCCATCAAGCAGCTCTTCTGATATTGGGGAAAGGAAGCACCGCAGTGACAATATCCGCCCCGAAGATTTGACCCGGGATGAAGGCGATAGCACCGACTGGTAAATAACAGAATAAGTGTAACTGCTAATGTAAACGTAACTCGCAAAAAACCCCGCTTTTGAACTGACCCCAAAAACTTGGACAGTAAAACACTAAGCGGACAAGGCCTGAGCTCGGTACTGCACCGGGCTCAGGCCTTTTAGTTTGGACTTGATGCGCTCGTGGTTATAGTAATGGATGTAGTGTCGGATGCCCGCCTGTAATTGCTCAATGGTGTCAAAGCTGTTCAGGTAAAAATATTCTGACTTCAGCGTTCCAAAGAAGCTCTCCATCGCTGCATTATCTAGACAATTCCCCTTGCGTGACATGCTCTGGGTCACGCCCTGCTCGGCGAGCTTGCGCCTGTAAGCGGGCATCTGATATTGCCAGCCTTGATCGGAATGCAGTAGCGGCGCGTCTTGATCGGCCAGCTTGGCCAAGGCTTTTTTCAGCATTCCCCCGACTAACGAGAACGCCGGCCGTTTCTGCATTGAGTAGGACACGATTTCCCCATTGTAGAGATCCATCACGGGCGACAGGTAGAGCTTTTCGCCT
>NZ_JAGGRO010000027.1:0-6949 GCF_018612805.1 Halomonas sp. ISL-56
GCTGATCCGGATCAGCCGCTAATTACCGGGCGTACCTACCACGCGGTAAATACTCCGCCCTACCCGCTACCGGAACACAAGACCCGCACGGTGATCCGCACCCAGAGCCATAAGTCCGTCGGCTTTAACGAACTGCGTTTTGAGGACGCCACCGGTGAAGAGCAGATCTGGCTGCATGCCCAGAAAGACCTGGAGTTGCTAACACTCAATGACCGCACCGAGGAGATCCGCCGGGACAGCCACCTCAAGCTGCATCGCAACCGACTCAGTGAGATTCATAACGACGATCACCTCACCGTGCACGGCAAGCGCTACACCCAGATCAAGGGCGATGACCACCTCCAGGTGGATCAGACACGCCATGAAGTCTACGGCGAGGCGCAGTTGGTGGAGACCGGCCGCGAGCTGCACCACAAGGCGGGCAGCCAAATTGTGTTGGAAGCAGGCAGCGAGATCACCCTCAAAGCCGGCGGCAGCTTTATCAAGCTCGACCCGGGCGGGGTGACCATTGTCGGGCCTCAGGTCAAGATCAACTCCGGCGGCAGCCCCGGGCGCGGCCAGGGCCACGCCATTGTGCTGCCCCGCTTACCCGGGGAAGCCGAGCCCGAGGAGAGCGAGGACGTCACCCTCGACCCGCACCAGACCCC
This sequence comes from Halomonas sp. ISL-56, assembly GCF_018612805.1. Taxonomy (NCBI): domain Bacteria; kingdom Pseudomonadati; phylum Pseudomonadota; class Gammaproteobacteria; order Oceanospirillales; family Halomonadaceae; genus Halomonas; species Halomonas sp. ISL-56. Next base: position 648 of record NZ_JAGGRO010000027.1, read on the forward strand.
GCTACTCAGCAGCGATATCACCGCCGCTACCCCGTTGGCGCTGGACGATATCGCTATTACCGATGGCCTGGCCGACGACTGCAGCGCCTGCCAACCCGCCGTGGGCAGCCCGGTGAACCCGCTCTTGGGCGCCAAGCTGCTGCCTGCGGAGACCGACTTTGCACTCCCCGCGCCCCGGCCGTTTGTGTTTAGCCGCGGCTATCTCTCCAGCAACGAACAAATAGGTGCTCTGGGGCAAGGTTGGTCGCTTCCCGGTGAGTCTCTGGCCATCAGCCTTAACGACGACGCCTGTATTGTTCATGATGCTCAGGGCCGAGCGATTACCTTTGGTTCACTGGCTCCGGGTCAGGCGCGCTTCTCGCCCACCGAGCAACTGTGGATTCGTCGTGGCGGTGCCTCAGGCGATGAAGCGAGTAACGCGCCCCGCTGGCAAGCCCTGGACGAGACGTTGCGTAGTGATCCCGAGCGTATCGCCCTGAGCGATGCCAGCGGGCTTTACTATGTATTTAGTTCTTCAGACGATAGCGCCCGCTGGCCCTTAATCGAAGAGCGTGACCGCAACGGCTATACCACCCAGTACCGCTGGGAAGGGGATCTGTTGGTGGGAGTGATCGACAGCGCCCAGCGTCACTACCAGCTGGTCTACGATAGCCTGCTTCCTGCTATGCAAGGCGATAACGGGCAGCGCTTAACCGGCGTCAAGCTGGTGCAGGCACACGATGGTGAGACAGCGGACGAATGGTTGGTACGCTATTCGTTTAGTTCCGCCGGCGACCTGATTGCGGTGCGCCACCGCCACGGCGAGGTGGTGCGCGAGTTCGAATGGCAGGATAATATGCTCACCGCCCACCGGGTACCCGGGGGCATGGAAGCCCACTACACTTGGGATCGCCACGCCCCAGATGGCCGCGTGGTGGGCCAGCAAGAAGCTGGTGGCCTGGCTCGCTCTTACAGTTATCAGGTGGATCACACCCTGGTCACCGACAGCCTGGGCCGGGAGGAGCGCTACCACTTTGTGGGCAGCGGCCCCGGCCGTCGATGGACGGCCCACACCCGCGCCGACGGCTCGCGCATTGAGTTTCGTTACGACCGTGCCGGTCTCAAGGTAGCCACCGTGGACCCCCTGGGTCACGAGACGCTGATCGAGCGCGATGACCACGGCCAAGTGATTGCTCAAACCGGCCCAGACGGTACGCGCTGGGCGATGGAGCGCGATGCTTTGGGGCAGCCGGTGAGCATCGAAGGCCCCGAGAATCAGCGCTGGCAGATCACCCGTAACGAGCGCGGCCACCCGCTGGAGGTCACTGGGCCCGAAGGCACCACCGCTTTTGCCTATGACAATGAGCAGTTACCTGACCGCCCTACCACCGTCACCGATGCCGCGGGTGCTACCCATCAGCGCGAGTGGAACGCCCTGGGGCAAGCCACCGCCCAAATCGACTGCTCTCAGCAGCGTACCGAGTACGCCTACGACCGAAACGGCTACTTGGCCAGCGTCACCAATGCCCTGGGTGAAACCACCCGCACCCAGCACGACGAGATGGGCCGCCGTATCGCCACCCAGCTCCCCGACGGGCTCTACTGGCACCACCATGTGGACTCCCTTGGTCGCTTGGTGGAGCTGGAAGGCCCGCAAGGGTTTAGGCAACAGTTCTTCTTTGATGACCACGGCCGCCCGGTGCAGCGCATCGAGGCCGACGGCAGCCAGCAGTTTACCGCCTACGATGACATTGGCCGCTTGAGCGAACTCACCCTGGGCAACGGCGCGGTGTATCGCTTTGCTTATGATGACATGGATCGCTTAGCCCGCGAGACCGGCCCCGACGGCCGCGAGCAGCAGTACCGCTACGATGATGCCGGACGACTGATTGAACGTATCGAAGCCAACCGCACAGGCCCTGACGGCCAGCCGCTGGTCACCCGGTACGACTATGATGAAGCTGGTCGTCTGACGGCCCGGCATTTGCCTGCCACGGATCACGCCCCGGCCAACACGGAGCAGTACCAGTGGGGGACGAATGGGCAACTCATTAGTGTCACCAACGATCATGGCGAAGTGACCTTCCGCTACAACGAAGCCCAGCGTTTAATCGGCGAACAGCAGCAACATGCGGGCCTAGCAGGTGAGAGTGGCTGGCAGTGGCAACACCAGCATAGACTCACCGCCACCGGCGCGCCCCAGGCCAGTCAGTTCGGCGACCTACCGGCGCTCAACTGGCACACCTACGGCAGCGGCCATCTGCACGGCATGAGCGCCCCCGGCCTGGATCTGGAAATCGCCCTGGAACCCGATGCCCTGCACCGGGAGACCCAGCGTCGCCTTAGTACCAGCGCCAATGCGCACAACCAACCATTAATGCTGGAACGGGGCTACACCAACCTCGGCCAGCTAGATCACCTCACCCTACGCAGCCCGGACACCACCAGCCAACAGAGTTATCAATACGATGCCCTGGGCCGGATGAGCTTCCGCAGCCTGGAAGGTGATCCGGCCTCTAAGGTGATTGCTTACAGTTACGACGCCGCCGGACGTTTGATCGGCAGCCAGCATGGCGACCATGCCCACCGCTATAGCGTAGACGCGGCGGGTAATCGCTTAGAGCAACGTTCTGACAACCAGCAGGCCCTGCCTGATAACCGCCTCACCCAGCTTAATGGGGCGCGCTACCGCTACGACGGCGCCGGTAACTTGATCGAACGCCAACAGCCCAACGGCGAACGACTGACGCTGGGCTACGACGGCGCGAACCGTTTAGTGCACCTCATTCACGCCAGCGAGCTAGGGGCGACCCGCGAGGCCACTTACCGCTACGACGGCCTGGGAAGACGCATCAGCAAAACCGTGCGCCACCCCAAAGGCACCACCGCCACCACCCACTACGGCTGGGACGGCGACCGCATCGTGCGGGAAGAAACGGACGACCAGCGCACTACCGTCGTCTACGAACCGGGGAGTTTTGTGCCTATGTTCAGAATCGACGACACCCAGCAAGGCCAAATCCTCAGCGCCTACATCACCGATGCCCTGGGCACGCCCATGCAGTTGGTCACCCCCAACGGCCAACCCCGCTGGCTCGCCGAACCCGACGACTGGGCCGCGGTGAAAAACCAACGCGCCGTACGCAACCTCACCCAACCGATACGGTTCCAGGGGCAATGGCACGATGAAGAATCAGGGCTTTACTACAATCGCCACCGCTACTACGACCCGCAGCAGGGTCGGTATATCAGCCAAGATCCGATTGGGTTGAGGGGCGGGACGAACTTGTATGGTTATGTGACCAATCCGACGGGGATGGTGGATCCGATGGGGTTGAAACCGATATTCTCTAAAGTCTGGGTAGTCGAGCAAGGTGTTTGTTATGTCGGAACAACGACTCGGGATGCTATGGAGGAACAAGTAGGCGAGATCGACGATGATTGGAGAGCAGTAAACGAGCAAAACAGACAAAACCATGAACGTTATTGCGGTCAGCTAGAACAAAATCTTGGCGCTATGACGCCCGCTTCTAGTGAAGAAATCAGCCAAAGAGTTAATAGTTGCATGAATGATGCTCCACGCGAAGAAAACCGCAGAAGCCTGGAAATCACAGAAGAAATACGAGGTATTAATGAAGCTAACGAACCAACAACGAGAGTGATGCAAACACTATTTCAGCATTGCGACTTCCCACCGATACCTCCTTGGAACGGAAGAAGGCCACATTAATTATGTTTAAAAAAAATACTTATACAGCTTTGATGGCTACTTTTTTCTGCTGGCCTTTATTGGCATCGGGGGTTGAAAACCAACGCAAAGAACCCAGCATCAACTGGGTGTTTGAGGCCCCGTCGACCTATACAAAAGACGAGTTTTTAAGTGTAGGTCTCAGTGGCGATGGCAACCCTATACAGTCTCCTATGATAGTGTCCGATGGCATGGTCTTTTTCTCGACATATGAAGGGACACTGTATGCCGTTGATGAGCATGATGGTTCACTAAAATGGTCGTCGGACATTTTTGACGAAACTGGTCGGAACATAGCGCTGTATGAAAACCTGGTTTTTTTTGGGGAGGGCGTAGTAACTGATTCATCTCGACCATATGGAAGCAAAATCGCTGCTCTAAATAAGCACACTGGAGAGGAGGTTTGGTCATTTACAGCAGATGATTTCTCTGGGATATGGGGCATCACAACACATGCTAGCAACGTTATTTTTTCAACTGGGAATGAAATTTACGCCTTTGACGCCTTGTCAGGGGAGGAGCGTTGGCAATTTTCTCCTGTCGATTTTTGGGGCGGGCTTTCCTCTAAAGATGGTTTAGTTTATTTCCAAGAGCGTAACACCGATGTCTACGCCTTAGATGCGGAGTCAGGAGAAGTTGTTTTTTCACACAAGAGCGACATTGAGGCTGACTATAACCCTCGTGGCGCGGCTATAGCACTTCATGAAGACAATTTGATTTTTACCTCTGGCAGCCGGGAAGAACCCTTTCTCTACTCCTATCATATTGACGGAACAAAAAACTGGGAAACGCCGCTAGATGGCATCTCTCTGTCTTCTGTCGTAGTGGATGAGTGCTGTATTTTTCTGGGTACTGAAAATGGCTACGAGACAAGTTTTCATGCTCTGGATGTAAATTCGGGAAAATCTATATGGAGCCGTGATAATGATGGGTTTGTACGCCTGACACCTTTGATCCACGGTGGCCGTGTATATTTTTCACATGTTGGTGATGGGGTTGTTGCTATACATAAAGGAGATGGCCAATTAGCATGGTCATTTGATATTGAAGGGGCCGTCTTTACGCCCATCGTTTCGTCGTCAAACGGCCTTTTATTTGGCACGTTTGAAGGGGCCGTATATTCAATCAAGGAGCCGTAAAACGCTGGCTCATCATCATTAAGATTATCATTTTCCCACTACTTTAAGCCAAGGTATGGCCTCCAAAAAAGCCGCCTTCATGAATGTGGCAAGCAGATGACCCGCTACCATAACGAGCTGGTCATCATGCCCAGGGATCAAACCTTTCGCCCGGTGCCCAACCCCAAACCGCGCGTCGACGGCCCCCAGGTGGCCTTTGTGGTCGGGCCGGAAGGCGAAGAGATTTACTGCGACGAGTATGGCCGGGTAAAGGTGCAGTTCCCCTGGGATCGCTACGCCGAACCCAACGAGACGGCGAGCTGTTGGGTGCGAGTGGCCCAGGGCTGGGCAGGCGGTGGCTACGGCAGCATGGCGATCCCGCGGATCGGCCATGAGGTTATAATCTCACATTTGGAGGCTGACCCGGATCAGCCGCTAATTACCGGGCGTACCTACCACGCGGTGAATACCTCGCCCTACCCGCTGCCGGAACACAAGACGCGCACGGTGATCCGTACCCAGAGCCATAAGTCCGTCGGCTTTAACGAACTGCGCTTTGAGGACGCCACCGGTGAGGAGCAAATCTGGCTGCATGCCCAGAAAGACCTGGAGTTGCTAACGCTTAACGACCGCACCGAGGAGATCCGCCGGGACAGTCACCTTAAGCTGCATCGTAACCGGCTCAGTGAGATCCATAACGACGATCACCTGACCGTGCACGGTAAGCGCTACACCCAGATCAAGGGCGATGACCACCTCCAGGTGGATCAAACCCGCCATGAAGTCTACGGCGAGTCTCAGTTGGTGGAGACCGGCCGCGAGCTGCACCACAAGGCGGGCAGCCAGATCGTGTTGGAAGCGGGCAGCGAGATCACCCTCAAAGCCGGCGGCAGCTTTATCAAGCTCGACCCCGGCGGGGTGACCATTGTGGGGCCTCAGGTCAAGATCAACTCCGGCGGTAGCCCTGGGCGTGGCCAGGGCCACGCCATTGTGTTGCCCCGCTTACCCGGGGAAGCCGAGCCTGAGGAGAGCGAGGACGTCACCCTCGACCCGCACCAGACCCCGCTACTCAGCAGCGATATCACCGCCGCCACCCCGTTAGCGCTGGATGACATCGATATTACCGATGGCCTGGCCGACGACTGCAGCGCCTGCCAACCCGCCGTGGGCAGCCCGGTTAACCCGCTCTTGGGCGCCAAGCTGCTGCCTGCGGAGACCGACTTTGCGCTCCCCGCGCCCCGGCCGTTTGTGTTTAGCCGTGGCTACCTCTCCAGTAACGGCGAGGTAGGTGCTCTTGGACAGGGCTGGTCGCTCCCGGGTGAGTCCCTGGCCATTACCCTCAACGACGACGCCTGCATTGTTCATGATGCCCAGGGCCGTGAGATTACCTTTGGTTCACTGGCTCCGGGTCAGGCGCGCTTCTCGCCCACCGAGCAGCTGTGGATCTGTCGTGGGGG
>NZ_JAGGRO010000028.1:0-78947 GCF_018612805.1 Halomonas sp. ISL-56
CTTTAACGAACTGCGTTTTGAAGACGCCACCGGTGAAGAGCAGATCTGGCTGCATGCCCAGAAAGACCTGGAGTTGCTAACACTTAACGACCGCACCGAGGAGATCCGCCGGGACAGCCACCTCAAGCTGCATCGCAACCGCTTGAGCGAGATCCATAACGACGATCACCTTACCGTGCACGGGAAACGCTACACCCAGATCAAGGGCGATGACCACCTTCAGATCGATCAAACCCGCCATGAGGTGTACGGCGAGTCCCAATTGGTGGAGACCGGCCGCGAGCTGCACCACAAGGCGGGCAGCCAAATTGTGTTGGAAGCAGGCAGCGAGATCACCCTCAAAGCCGGCGGCAGCTTTATTAAGCTCGACCCCGGCGGGGTGACCATTGTGGGGCCTCAGGTCAAGATCAACTCCGGCGGTAGCCCTGGGCGCGGCCAGGGCCACGCCATTGTACTGCCCCGCTTACCCTTTGAGGCCGAGCCCGAGGAGAGCGAGGACGTCACCCTCGACCCGCACCAGACCCCGCTACTCAGCAGCGATATCACCGCCGCTACCCCGTTGGCGCTGGACGATATCGATATTACCGATGGCCTGGCCGACGACTGCAGCGCCTGCCAACCCGCCGTGGGCAGCCCGGTGAACCCGCTCTTGGGCGCCAAGCTGCTGCCTGCGGAGACCGACTTTGCACTCCCCGCGCCCCGGCCGTTTGTGTTTAGCCGCGGCTATCTCTCCAGCAACGAACAAATAGGTGCTCTGGGTCAGGGCTGGTCACTCCCCGGCGTGTCCCTGGCCATTACCCTCAACGACGACGCCTGTATTGTTCATGATGCCCAGGGTCGAGCGATTACCTTTGGTTCACTGGCCCCCGGCCAGGCGCGCTTCTCGCCCACCGAGCAGCTGTGGATTCGTCGTGGGGGCAACGCGAGCGCCAGCACCTCTGAACAAGATAGTACTCCGGGCGACGATATCCGCTGGCAAGCCCTGGACGAGACGCTGCGTAGTGATCCTGAGCGTATCGTGTTAAGCAATGCCAGTGGGCTTTACTCTGTGTTTGTCAGCCCAGCCTCTGCCCATCCAGCAGACGCGGCCACCACCACGGGTGCACCTTCCGGTGATAGTCCAGAAAATAGCGCTGCTCGCTGGCCCTTGATCGAAGAGCGCGACCGCAATGGCTATACCACCCAGTACCGCTGGGAAGGTAATCAGTTGGTGCGGGTGATCGACAGCGCCCAGCGCCACTACCAGTTGGTCTATGATGGCCTGTTGCCCGCCATGCAGGGCGATAGTGGGCAGCGCTTGACCGGCGTCAAGCTGGTGCAGGAGCACGACGGTAAATCGGCGGACGAGTGGTTGGTGCGCTACTCGTTTAGTTCCGCTGGGGATTTGATCGCGGTGCGCCACCGTCACGGCGAGGTGGTGCGCGAGTTTGAGTGGCAGGATCATATGCTCACCGCTCACCGGGTACCCGGTGGCATGGAAGCCCACTACACTTGGGATCGCCACGCCCCAGATGGCCGCGTGGTGGGTCAGCAGGAAGCCGGTGGCCTGGCGCGCTCTTATACCTATCATGTAGACCATACCCTGGTCACCGACAGCCTGGGCCGGGAGGAGCGCTACCACTTTGTGGGCAGCGGCCCCGGCCGCCGCTGGACGGCTCATACCCGCGCCGACGGTTCGCGGATCGAGTTCCGCTACGACCGGGCCGGTCTTAAGGTAGCCACTGTGGATCCCCTGGGGCACGAGACGCTGATCGAGCGCGACGATCACGGCCAAGTCATTGCCCAGACCGGCCCGGACGGCACGCGCTGGGCGATTGAGCGCGATGCTCTCGGGCAGCCGGTGAATATCGAAGGCCCCGAAAATCAGCGCTGGCAGATCACACGCAACGACCTCGGTCATCCGTTGGAAGTCACCGGGCCGGAAGGCACCACCGCTTTTGCCTATGACAATACTGACCTGCCCGACCGCCCCACGACCATTACCGATGCAGGTGGCGCCACCCACCAGCGCGAGTGGAACGCCCTGGGTCAGATGACCGCCCAGATCGACTGCTCCCAGCAGCGTACAACTTATAGCTATGACCGCCACGGCTATCTAGCCAGCATCACCAATGCCCTCGGGGAAACTACCCGCACCCAGCACGACAAGATGGGGCGGCGCATCGCCACCCAGCTTCCTGACGGGCTCTATTGGCACCACCATGTGGATTCCCTAGGACGCTTGGTAGAGCTGGAAGGCCCGCAAGGGTTTCGGCAGCAGTTCTTCTTTGATGACCACGGCCGCCCGGTGCAGCGCATCGAGGCCGATGGTAGCCAACAGTTTACCGCTTACGACGACATTGGCCGCTTGAGCGAGCTGACCCTGGGCAACGGCGCCGTCTACCGTTTTGCTTATGACGACATGGATCGCTTAGCCAGCGAGACTGGCCCCGATGGCCGCGAGCAGCAGTACCGCTACGATGATGCTGGGCAACTGATCGAACGTATTGAGACCAACCGAACAGGCCCCGACGGCCAGCCGCTGGTCACCCGGTACGACTATGACGAAGTTGGTCGCCTGACTGCGCGCCACCTGCCCGCTACGGAACACGCCCCGGCCAGCACGGAGCAGTACCAGTGGGGCGCCAATGGCCAACTCCTCAGCGTCACCAACGATCATGGCGAAGTGACCTTCCGCTACGACGCAGCCCAACGCTTAATCGGCGAACAGCAGCAACATGCGGGCCTAGCAGGCGAGAGTGGCTGGCAGTGGCAACACCAGCACAGCCTCACCGCCACCGGCGCCCCCGAAGCCAGTCAGTTCGGTGACCTACCCGCGCTTAATTGGCACACCTACGGCAGCGGCCACCTGCACGGCATGAGTGCCCCCGGCCTGGATCTGGAAATCGCCCTGGAACCCGATGCCCTGCACCGGGAGTCCCAGCGCCGTCTTAGTACCAGCGCCAATGCGCACAACCAACCATTAATGTTGGAGCGGGGCTACACCAACCTCGGCCAGCTGGATCACCTCACCCTGCGCAGCCCGGACGCCACCAGCCAGCAAAGCTATCAATACGACGCCCTGGGCCGGATGAGCTTCCGTAGCCTCGAAGGTGACCCCGCCTCTAAGGTGATCGCCTACAGCTACGACGCCGCCGGGCGCTTGATCGGCAGCCAGCACGGCGATCATGCCCACCGCTACGCAGTGGACGCGGCGGGTAATCGGTTAGAGCCGCAACAAGACAAGCAGCAAGGGCTGACGGATAACCGCCTCACCCAACTCAACGGGGCGCGTTACCGCTACGACGGCGCAGGCAACCTGATCGAACGGCAGCAGCCCAACGGCGAACGTTTAACCCTGGGCTACGACGGTGCCAACCGCTTGGTGCATCTCACTCATGCCAGTGAGCTGGGCTACACCCGCGAAGCCATCTACCGCTACGACGGCCTGGGAAGACGCATCAGCAAAACCGTACGCCACCCCAACGGCACCACCGCCACCACCCACTACGGCTGGGACGGTGACCGCATCGTACAGGAAGAAACCGACAACCAGCGCACTACCGTGGTGTATGAGCCTGGGAGTTTTGTACCCATGCTTCGGATCGATGATACCCAGCAAGGCCAAGTGCTCAGCGCCTATATAACCGACGCCCTGGGCACGCCCATGCAGTTGGTTACCCCCAACGGCCAACCCCGCTGGCTCGCCGAACCCGACGACTGGGCAGCCGTCAAAAACCAACGCGCCGTGCGCAACGTTATACAACCCATCCGGTTCCAGGGCCAATGGCACGACGAAGAATCGGGGCTTTACTACAACCGCCACCGTTATTACGACCCGCAGCAGGGGCGGTATATCAGTCAGGATCCGATTGGTCTTAACGGCGGCACTAACCTGTATGGCTACGTGACCAACCCGACGGGGATGGTGGATCCGTTAGGGTTGAGAAATAGAAGAGGTCCTTATGGATTGGGAAGCCTTAACAGCCAATCCAACATGATAAGAAGATCCACAGAAAACATTGGCAGCCGTTGGTCTAACTTAGACTCATTGAGCCATTATAGAAATGATGGGCCTGATGTCACCCTTAGGGAAATAGGTCATTTATCAACCATACAAAACTCTGCTACGACTCAAGGAGTCCTATCTAGGTTTGGCAATCAGATAAATGAGACTGCCACGGCCATATGTGCATCAAATGGCCCAGGAACGTTTGATATAAACCAAAAATTTCATAGAAGTTACAGCTTCTATAACGATAAGTTTTTTATTGGAAGCGCTACATTATCTGGAGATTTTAATGGCACCATTGATATTGATTCAAACGGCGCATACGCATATTCAGGTGATACTGAAATAAACTTCTATGACGAATTCACAGACCCTTATGACACCTTTAATGTTTTTGAACGTGATTGGAATCCAGACGGAACGCCATATAACATCTCTGACCAGTGGTCTAAAACCTATCAGGGAGGAGGAATATGTCGATGAGAAAAATTCTTATATTTTTCACTGGCGTTATCTTTTTCGTCATATTGGTTATAGTATTTTTTGTTTTCCAGCATGTGTACAACTTCAGCACACGAATAGTTGAAGACATCTGCATTGATCAAGTATTTATGAAAGATGAATATGATCTAATCAATTGCACTAACAACAAAGTCCTCGTCCAAGACGCTTCGGAATGGATTGTTAAAGACAACACCCTCTATGGCATTGCTATGGATGACCGTGACATTTATTTTTTAATAAATACTGAAAACAACTCGGTAACACTTATCGACTCTTATCTTGACTTCAACGATTACTTAAATGAATTAGGACTACCTAACTACAATATGAGTAATTCTGAAGGTATGGTTCATTTGCTCTACGGCGCTGGAAGAGACCGAATCTTCCCAACAGAAGAAGGTTGCTGCGTTCCCTGGCGGCGGCGGTAGCATGGCAATATGCGCCTTTCATCATGAATCATATCAAACTTAGGCACACCTGCGGCAGCGGCCACCTGCACGGCATCAGCGTCCCCGGCCTGGATCTGGAAATCGCCCTGGAACCCGATGCCCTGCACCGGGAGACCCTGCGCAGCCCGGACACCACCAGCCAGCAAAGCTATCAATACGACGCCCTGGGCCGGATGAGCTTCCGCAGCCTGGAAGGTGATCCGGCCTCTAAGGTGATTGCTTACAGTTACGACGCAGCCGGGCGCTTGATCGGCAGCGACCACGCCCACCGCTACAGCGTGGACGCGGCAGGTAATCGGTTAGAAGGCCAACAGGCCCTGTCTGATAACCGCCTCGGCCAACTCAACGGTACCCGCTACCGCTACGACGGCGCAGGCAACCTGATCGAACGTCAACAGCCCAACGGCGAACGCTTAACCCTGGGCTACGACGGCGCCAACCGCTTAGTCCACCTGATCCACGCCAGCGAGCTAGGAGCGACCCGCGAAGCCACCTACCGCTACGATGGCCTGGGAAGACGCATCAGCAAAACCGTGCGCCACACCAACGGCACTACTGCCACCACCCACTACGGCTGGGACGGTGATCGCATCGTGCGGGAAGAAACCGAGAACCAGCGCACTACCGTGGTCTACGAACCGGGCAGTTTTGTGCCCATGCTCAGAATCGATGATACTCAACAAGGCCAGTTAGTCAGCGCCTATATCACCGACGCCCTCGGCACACCGATGCAACTGGTCACCCCCAACGGCCAACCCCGTTGGCTCGCCGAACCCGACGACTGGGCCGCAGTCAAAAACCAGCGCGCCGTGCGCAACGTTACCCAACCGATCCGGTTCCAGGGCCAGTGGCACGATGAAGAGAGCGGGCTTTACTACAACCGTCACCGCTATTATGACCCGCAGCAAGGGAGGTATATTAGCCAGGATCCGATTGGGTTAAGGGGTGGTACGAATCTGTATGGGTATGTGACGAACCCGACGGGGATGGTGGATCCGTTGGGGTTGGAAACAACTGTAACAATATGGAGACCAGTAGGGCGGGGAGCTTCGTCCTTTGGTCATGTTTCGACAAGCATTAATGATACAACGTATACTTAAGGCCCGGGGGGGGGGGGTATGTCTGTAGTGCCGACGAGTGAGTATATCTCGGACAATACCGACTTTCGCCTCGGAAGAGGAATACATCTAGATCTGACCGAAGAAGAGGAGGAGCTACTACAAAATTGTATGAGCAATTACAATTCGTCATACAGTATATTAACAAACAATTGTGCCCCCCCCATTCAAGACTGCTTAAAGCAACTTGGTTATGATTTAGACTGGAATATACTTCCGGTATCTCTTGGTTTCTCCCTACTGGACTCTGAATTGTTTTCAGGATCTGAGTTTTATCATCCAGCTGAGAAAAGCAATGTTATATGGCCTTTTGAGGAAAGCACCGCACCATGGGCAAAATAATTCTGTATGTTATTTTGGCAGGTTTGGCAGCTTTCGCTGCCTTATACGCATTGAATTTTTTTATGAAGAGTAAATCAGAATTTATTTTGATAGCTGAAGTTCCTATCGAGGTTTATGAAGATTTTCCAGCTAGTGGTCCTCCTAGCGAACAAGTACAGGTCATTGGTATGATGAGCAAGGGTGAGGCGGCACAGATACTCTACCCTGAATATGCAAAAGACTCTATGTACTACAAGGTTCAACTTCACAATGGCGTGAAAGGTTATGTTCGTTGGACTTCAGGAGATGTCACAGTCCAGCCTGCCAATAAGACTTGAACCATCTTTTTCTGAATTCGCGAAGCAATAAATCCACCAACCACCACCAAGTAAGGCATGTACTGTTTTCCTTGGTGGTCGCGTGCCAGTAAGCACCTTTTACCATGACCTACATCAAACTTAGGCACACCTACGGCAGCGGCCATCTGCACGACATGAGTGCCCCGGCCTTGATCTGGAAATCGCCCTCAAACCCGATACCCCTGCACCGGGAGACCCTGCGCAGCCCGGACACTAACATCCACTACGGCTGGGACGATGATCGTATCGCGCGGGAAGCAACAGACGCGCCGTGCGCAACCTCACCCAACCGCTCCGCTTCCAAGGCCACGACGAAGAGAGCGGGCTTTACTACAATCTTCACCGTTACTACGACCCGGCAGTATATAAGTCAGGATCCGCTGGGGGTGAGCGATGTGCTAGGCGGTAGCCCGTATTCACCGTCAAATCACATTTCCAGATCTGTGGAATAGGCTGAAAACGCTGCTAATACCAGATCCCCCATACCAAAATTAAGTATAACTAAAACAGCTGATTATATGAATGGTTTGGTTAGCGGTTCAATAATTTTGGGGAGAAGCTATCTCGATATGCGGGAAGCCAATACCATTGGCGGCGACAAGTATTTCCACCGTGAGGCGTCTCAGCATCATCTTCCAAAGATGATTAAGTGGCTAACCATCATGGCCGAAGTGCTGGGACTGCAAATTCGCCCTAGGATTACAGTCAAACATGCGAGTCATTTAGACCTAATGGACTACCATCTGAATATTGAGGTAATTATGAATAAAATAATCGCTGTGATTCTAATACTACCACTTCTTTCTGGCTGCGAATTTTGGGAAGTGGACAAATGTCTGGATAGAGGCGGAAAATGGAACTACGACGATGAAATATGCGCGTTTTAAGAGTCTCTGAATTCAACCAGTGAGAGCAACACAGTCAGCGCATTTTACCACTCTCCTGGACAGGCACAACAGTAGCAAGGGCTACATACCCATGAAATCACTTACCGATCCGACGGTCAGGGTCGCCGGATCGGTAAGGGCGTCACACCAACAGCACGACTGAAACATTGAGGCCAATGGTAGCAAGCCTAACATCATCTACACCTGCCCATACCGCCCCGCAGCCTCCCCCAGCCAGCGGCGCACCAGCACGGCGGTGATGCCGGGGTTGCCTTGCAGTGTTTGGGCCATGGCCGTTACTCGCTCTAGCAGGTCGGCATCGCGCTCCAGATCGGCAATTTTCATCTGCGCCAGGCCGGTTTGGCGGGTGCCGAGGACTTCACCGGGGCCGCGGATTTCCAGGTCTTTTTCGGCGATGCGGAAGCCATCGGTGGTTTCGCGCATCACTGCCAAGCGCTGGCGGGAGCTTTTCGATAGCGGCGGATGGTAGAGCAGCACGCAGAAGCTTTCTGTGCTGCCACGGCCCACGCGGCCGCGAAGCTGGTGAAGCTGGGAAAGCCCTAGGCGCTCGGGGTTTTCGATAATCATCAGGCTGGCGTTGGGAACATCCACCCCTACTTCGATCACCGTGGTGGCGACCAGCAGATCCAGTTCTCCCGCTTTGAAGGCGGTCATTACTTCGGCTTTCTCGCTCGATTTCATGCGCCCGTGAACCAACCCAACGGCAAGTTCAGGCAGGGCTACGGTTAGCTCATCGCGGGTGACTTCGGCGGCCTGGCACTGCAATACCTCGGATTCATCGATCAGCGTGCACACCCAGTACGCCTGGCGGCCTTCGCTGCAGGCTAGTCGAATACGCTCAACCACTTCAGGGCGGCGCTCGTCGGGCACTACCACCGTTTTCACCGGCGTACGGCCGGGGGGCAGCTCGTCGATTACTGAAACATCCAGATCCGCGTAGGCGCTCATGGCCAGGGTGCGGGGAATAGGCGTGGCGGTCATGATCAGTTGGTGCGGCGTTAGCCCGCCCGCCTCGCCCTTCTCACGTAGCGCCAGGCGTTGATGCACGCCAAAGCGGTGCTGCTCGTCAATGATCGCCAGCCCTAAACATTGGAAGTGGACGTCATCCTGAAACAGCGCATGGGTGCCCACCACCATACGCGCTCGGCCGTCGGCAATCGCCGCCTTGGCATCCAGCCGCGCCTTGCCTTTGAGCTTGCCCGCCAACCACGCCACTTCGATCCCCAGCGGCTCAAACCAGGCTTTAAACGAGCGGAAGTGCTGCTCGGCGAGGATTTCCGTCGGCGCCATGATCGCCGCTTGGCAGTTGCCCGCCAGGGCGCTCAACGCGGCCATAGCAGCGACAACGGTTTTCCCCGAGCCGACATCGCCTTGAATCAACCGTAGCATCGGCGCTGGGCGGCTTAAATCGTGGCCGATCTCTTCCAGCACGCGGCGCTGGGCGCCGGTTAAGGCAAACGGCAGTTGGGCCAAAAAGCGCGCCTGCAGGCTGCGCCCGGAGGGTAGCGTCGGCGCGCCATCCGCCTGAATACGCAGCCGCACTTCGCGCAAGCTTAATTGGTGGGCTAGCAGCTCTTCCAGCGCCAGCCTGCGCGTGGCCGGGTGCTGACCGAAAGTTAACTGTTCAATATTCACATCGGGCGGAGGCTGGTGTAGCAAATGCAGGCTGGCATGGAGCCCCGGTAGCTGAAAGCGCTGGAGAAGCGTATCGGGGATCACGTCCGGCAAGGCTTCGGGGGCGTCATCCAGCAGCCCAAGCGCCTGTTGCGCCAATGCACGCAGCCGCGGCTGATTAAGACCTTCGGTGGTGGGGTAAATAGGCGTGAAATACTCGTCTACCGGGGTTTCACTGCCACTCAGGCGATACTCGGGGTGGTAGATCTCTAAACCGGTCGCCCCGGCCCGCGCTTCACCAAACGCCCTCACCGTAGCGCCGGGGCGCATCTGCTGTTGCTGGGCCGGAGAGAAGTGAAAAAAGCGCAGGCTCAAAATACCGCTGGCATCACGCAGGCGCACCAGCAGGCTGCGGCGGCGCCCTTTGACCACGTCGCAGGCGGTCACTTCGCCCTCTATCACCGCCTCTTGGCCTGCCCGTAGCAGGCCAATCGGTGTCAGCCGCGTGCGATCCTGATAGCGCAACGGCAGATGAAACAGCAGATCGCTGACCCGCTCGATCCCCAACCGGCCAAGTTTTAGCGCCAGCGCTTCGCCCACGCCCTTCAGCGCGGTTATCGGCGCGGAGAGGTCGCTCATGGGGCGCTTTTCACGGCTTTGGCAGGTTGACGGCAATGGCTGATCGCCTGAATCAGCGCCTCAATGGCTTTGGGCCGGGGAAAGCTCGCCCGCCAGGCAATCGCCACGGTGCGCGAGGGCGCTGGATCAACAAACGGCCGACTAACCAGCATGGCATTTTCATACTGGTCGGTGCCCAGCGCCGACTGCGGCAGCACCGTGATGCCTAACCGGGAAGCCACCATATGGCGTATGGTTTCCAGCGACCCGCCTTCGGCGATCAGCGTATTGTTGGGGCTGTTGAGCTTTTGGGTAATCGCCGGGCAGGCTTCCAAAATTTGATCACGGAAGCAGTGACCTTCGCCAAGCAGCAACAGGCGCTCTTCGAGTAAGTCCTCTTTATTGATCGCTTCCCGCTCAACCCATGGATGATTGGCGGGAATGAGTACTTCAAAGGCTTCGTCGTAGATCGGCTTAGTCACCACATCGGTTTCGGTAAACGGCAACGCGACAATAATCACATCCAGCTCACCGCTTCTCAGCTTGGCGCGCAGCGTGCCGGTCATACCCTCTTCAATATACAGCGGCATTTGCGGTGCCGCGTTAGCCAGGGCTGGCACCAGATGGGGAAACAGATAGGGCCCGATGGTATAGATCGCGCCAATGCGCAGTGGATTGGCCAGCTGATCCTTACCCGCGCTGGCGAGCTCAAAAATAAGGCTGCTCTGCTCCAGCACACGCTGGGCCTGGGCAACGATTTTTTCACCCAGCGGGGTAACCTGCACGGTGGACTTGGAGCGCTCAAATAGCGGCGTTTCGAGCTCTTCCTCCAGCTTTTTCACCGCCACCGAGAGCGTGGGCTGCGAAACGTGGCAGCGTTCTGCCGCGCGGCCAAAGTGACGCTCTTGGGCAAGGGTTACGATGTAGCGAAGTTCTGTTAAAGTCATAGCGGTGCCAGTGGCATCCTCTCGTAGCAGCGTGTGACTAACATAGTGACAGTCAGCGGGATGGAAAAGGACAAGCAAGCTCTGCCGTCGGTCTTCTCATCCGACAATCGCATATTTGGTAGAGACTTTGCATCTAATAGGGAATATTAATCAAGAGGAGTAAGCACGGTGAAGCTAACCGTACTGATTATCGGCTGTGGCGATATTGGGATCAACCTTGGGCGCGAACTGCTTGAGGAAGGACACCAGGTGATTGGCTTACGTCGCAACGTGGAAGCCTTAAAAGGCACCGGTATTAAACCGCTAGCGTTAGACTTGGATAGCCTTGAAGAGGCCGATGCCAAAAGCCTGCCCCAAGCTGACTATGTGGTGTATACCGTCAGCGCTGACCGTTTCGAAGAGAGTGCCTATCAAAGTGCTTATCCTGACGGCTTAAAGCGCGTGTTGAGCGTGATGGAGCAGCACAAAACGCCGCCGCGTCGGGTATTTTTTGTCTCATCAACCAGCGTACACGGCCAGCAGGAAGGCGAAGTGGTCAACGAAGAGACCCCGCCCGATTCGACCAGCTTCTCTGGCACGCTAATGTGCGAAGCCGAACAGGCGCTGATCAATCATGCGCTACCCGGCACAGTGGTGCGCTTTTCCGGCATTTACGGCCCAGGCCGCGACCGGCTGATTCATCAGGTGGCTGAAGGCCGTGTGGCCGCAATCACGCCTGTGGTTTACTCCAACCGCATCCATCGCGACGATTGTACCGGCATTCTTGCCCACCTGATTCGCTACCAAGAAAGTGGTGAGACGCTGGCAGATATTTACCTAGGCAGCGATTGCGAACCGGTCACCATGCATAACGTCATGATGTGGCTGGCCGAGCAGCTTAACGTCGAAGCCACCGAGACCATGCAGTCCCCTTTACGTCGGCGAACCAGCAAACGCTGCGATAACCAGCGCCTATTAAGCACTGGCTATCAGTTCCGCTTCCCTAGCTACCGCGAAGGTTATGCACAGGTACTAAAAGAGGGCGGCTTTCTAGAGGTTAATAAGGTTTAAGCAACACCTGTTTAATCACCGATGATCATGACCGCGTCTGCTTCCACCTGGCTGCCTTTGGGCAGCGCTTTCACGCCAACGGCGGCCCGGGCGGGGAAAGGAGCGGTGAAGAACTCTTCCATGACTTGGTTAACAATCGCAAAGTTATCCAAGTCCACCAGATAGAGATTCAATTTTACGATATCGCTGAGCGAGCCCGCGGCTTCTTCACATACCGCTTGCAGGTTGGTGAACACTTGGCGCGCCTGGGCTTCAAAATCCTCGGACACAATCGCCATGGTCGCGGGATCCAGCGGGATCTGGCCGGAAAGATACACCGTGTTACCCGCTTTAATGGCCTGGGAGTATGGGCCAATAGCCGCAGGGGCCTTGCTAGTGTTGATAACAGCTTTATTGCTCATACGTTGTTTCGCTCCTGTAATGGGTAATAGCTAATTATTTGATACTAAAAAATAGCGATCGCTGCCGATTTTAATCAGCCTATTGTTATATCCGGTGTTAGTTAGCGAGTCGGGTAATTCTGCCAACGTTGGGAAGATTACGAATACGTTTGATAATCCGCGCCAGATGCACGCGGCCTTTCACCGACAGGGTTAGATTGACGGTGGAAAGGTGGGCATCACGCTCTTCAATGCCAATCCGCTCAATGTTGGCATCCGCATCGGTGACCAGCCCGGCAAGCTCTGCGACCAGCCCACGACGGCTCTCAATTTCAATACGTAGCGCAACCGGGAAGTCTTCATCAATAGTGTCTGACCACTCCAACGCGAACAGCTTATCCGGATCATTTTTATCGGCGAAGTTCTTATCAATCACGTTTTTACATTCGGCGCGATGCACCACCAAGCCTTTGCCAGTGGAAAGATGACCGACCACTGGATCGCCCGGCAGCGGATGGCAGCAGCGTGCAAAGTTAATCACCATGCCTTCGCTGCCGTTGATCATCACGGCTTTGCTGACTTCAACGCCTGCAGGATGCTCATAGGTATCATCACCGTGGGCTGCATCCACTAGCCGCCGCGCCACCACATGGGTCATGCGGTTACCTAACCCTAACGACTCCAATAGCGACTCTTCGGACGTCACATCCAGCTCTTTGAAGGCTCGCTTGAGGACACTCTCATCCAGCTCTTCCAGGCTGGTATCGAAAGGCGCCAGCGCTTTATTGAGTAATCGCCGGCCCAGCATTATTGCTTCTGTGTGCTGCTGATATTTAAGCGCGTGGCGAATAGCCGAACGCGCCTTTGCCGTGGTGACAAAATTTAGCCAGGCAAGATTGGGCTTGGCACCGGGGGCGGTAATTATTTCCAGCGTCTGGCCGCTCTCTAAGCGCGTCGAAAGCGGTGCCAAATGGCGATCAATACGGCAGGCGATGCAGTTATTGCCGATATCGGTATGCACTGTGTAGGCGAAGTCGATCACGGTCGCGCCCTGGGGCAACTCCATAATGTCGCCTTTAGGCGTGAACACGTAGATATCGTCGGGGAAAAGATCGTTTTTAACGTGTTCGATAAATTCTAACGAGTCGCCGGCGTGACGCTGCATTTCGAGCAGACCTTTTACCCATGCACGGGCGCGGGCATGGCTGCCTTCGGCAATCGGGTGCGAGGTCTGGCCCGCCTTATAAAGCCAGTGGGCGGCAATGCCGTTATTAGCCATCGCTTCCATTTCGCGGGTGCGTATCTGCACTTCTATCGGCATACCGCGAGAGCCAAACAGGGTGGTATGCAGGCTCTGGTAGCCGTTGGCTTTGGGAATCGCAATATAGTCTTTAAAGCGCCCAGGCACTGGCTTATAGAGGTTGTGCACCACGCCTAGAATACGGTAGCAGCTGGCCACATCTTCGGTAATGATGCGAAAACCAAACACATCCATAATTTCGGCAAAGGGCTTACGCTGGTCGCGCATCTTTTTATAGATCGACAGCAGATGCTTTTGGCGTCCAACCACCGTGCCGTTAAGCGCGTCGTCATCCAGGCTTTTTTGCAGCGACGACTGTATTTCGCGCATGGCGCTGCGCCGATGTCCCCGTGCACTGGCAACAGCGCGTTTGATACGCTCCGCGCGCATGGGGTGAATCGCTTGAAAGGAGAGATCCTCAAGCTCGATACGAATCGTATTGATACCCAGACGCCCGGCAATGCGTGCGTAAATTTCCAGGGTTTCGCGGGCGATGCGGCGCTTCTTATCAGGGCGCAAAGCGCCAAGAGTGCGCATATTATGCAGCCGGTCGGCCAGCTTAACGATGATGACGCGAATATCCCGCGACATCGCCAGCACCATCTTCTGAAAGTTTTCCGCTTGGGCGACGGCTTTGTCTTCAAAGGTGATCTGGGTAAGCTTGGAGACTCCGTCTACCAGCTCGGCCACCGGTTTACCAAACTGTGCTTCCAGGGCTTTTTTGGAAACGCCGGTGTCTTCAATCACGTCGTGCAGCATGGCGGCCATCAAGCTTTGATGATCCATGTGCATATTGGCAAGAATATTCGCCACCGCGAGCGGATGGGTAACGTAAGGCTCACCGGAACGCCGCCGCTGGCCATCATGGGCCTGCTCAGCGTAGTAAAAGGCGCGTTTGACCTGCTGGATTTCATCCGAGGGTAAATAGCCGCCGAGTCGATCGGCCAGGTCATCAATGGTAAACATCTACCGCGCCTCTATCGGTGTCGTTGAAAACGTTAGTCGTCGATATGAGTAGGCGCCATCGCCGGGCGCGGACGAACAGCGGCTTCAACGGGCTCGTCGAGTACAGTGTGATCGACCAGGCCTGCGGCAATTTCACGCAGCGCCATCACCGTGGGTTTATCGTTTTCCCAAGGTAGCAGGGCATCGCGAGAGCCACGCGCTAGCTGGCGAGCACGCTGGGTGGAAATCATTACCAGCTTGAAACGGTTTTCAACATTTTCAAGACAATCTTCAACGGTGACGCGAGCCATGGGAGCCTTCCTGTTATGACGGAACCGGGCCGACGCCATTATAAAAGCCAACGGCGCCGACCCAGCGAAAAAAGTGATGCGATAAAAAATCGTGCAACGCAATAAAAAGTAGTAGAACCAGATAGATTACTCGACCGTAGGCGCTTGTGACAAGAGTGCAGCCAACAGCGGCCCGTGGCGCTCGCTCATTACTGGGCGGCTTAAGCGACGGCTGATCACCAATGACTGTAACTCCTGCAGCGCCGTGGTGAAGTCATCGTTAACAACAAGGTAATCATATTCGTGATAATGGGACATTTCACTAACGGCATCGCGCATGCGACGAGCAATCACTGCATGCTCATCGGTGCCGCGGCTAGCAAGGCGTCGCTCGAGCTCGTTGCGCGAGGGCGGTAGAATAAAAATCGATACCGCGTCTGGCATTTGCTCGCGCACCTGGTTAGCGCCCTGCCAGTCGATTTCCAGAATCACGTCCTGTCCTGCCGCCAGCAATACCTCTACCGCCTGGCGCGAGGTGCCGTAGTAATTATCGAATACTTTGGCATACTCAAAGAAATCACCGCGCGCGATCATCGCTTCAAATTCTGCCACATCGGTGAAATGATAGTTCACACCATCCACCTCACCCTCGCGCTTGGCACGCGTAGTGTGCGACACCGACACTTGAATCCCATCCAGGCTTTCGATTAGCTCGCGCACCAAGCTAGTCTTGCCAGCACCTGAGGGGGCAGAAACGATAAACAGCGTACCTTGGGACATGAAGTACTTTCCCTTCAGTTAGCGAAAAATAAGTAGCGGATAAAGTAGCAAAACAACTAGCGCGACTGCAGCAGAGCAGCGAGGCTGCGCAGTATCGCACACCCAGCGCGACGACTGTAGCGTTGGTGGTGACATACAGGGAGGTAGGCATGCGCAGTACGCTATTAATTTTAGGTCTCATTGCACTGGGCGTGGCGCTGCAAAAAGGCCTGATAGACATTCCCCGCCACTGGGCGCCTTGGGCACCGCTGCATATTGATGACCCCATCACGCTGGTCACGCAGCTTAAGCTAAGCCGCTTGGCGGATGACCGCGCAGGCTGCTTAGCCGCGCTAGACACTGTTCCCGAAAGCGAATTACGCTACACGCCGCTAGCCGATTACAGCCCTAAAGCGAGCTGCCCGCTTTCCAATGTCGTGCGCATGCAGTCAAGCGGCGTCGCGTTCAATCAGAGCTTTGTGGCCTCCTGCCCCATGGCACTGGCCTGGGTCATGTATGAGCGGCATGCGTTACAGCCTGCCGCCGAGGAGATTATGGGCAGCCGGGTGAGCCAGGTTAACCATGTGGGTAGCTTTGCCTGCCGCAACGTGTATGGCCGCGAAACCGGCAGGCGCAGCGAACACGCCACCGCCGAAGCGCTGGATGTAGTGGGTTTTCAGTTTGAGAACGGCCAGCGCATCACATTGATCAATCACTGGGATGATGAAGGTGATGTGGGGGAGTTTCTACGCGCCGCACGGGATGGCGCCTGCAATACCTTTGGCAACGTGCTAGGGCCTGACTACAACGCCGCGCATGCCGATCACTTTCATATGGGCATGCGCGGGTTTCGGCTATGTCGCTAGTGGATCAGCCACTACTTACTGCCACTACTTACTCGAGGTTGATATCATCTTCGTCCGTGGCGGCACCGGTAGCAGCACCAACGCCACCACCAATAACAGCACCTTGGACGACGCTACCACCCGTTACGGCTGCGGCACCCGCGCCAACGGCAGCACCGATACCGGCGCCACTAGTGGCGCGCTCTCCGGTGGAGGTTCCGCAGCCTGCCAAGCCAATGGTTAACGCCATTACGGCGCCAAGGGTCACAATACGCGTCGAATTCAATACCTGAATGTGCATGTTCATCTCCTTATGGGTTCCTGCTCTTACACATTAGAAAGGATTCAACGTTTTAGCCATATTAATTATCACTGTTCGATAACTATGTAACTGGTCAATAACTAGGCAACGTCGTCAGGCAAAGCTATGCACGCTGGGCCACGACGTCATAGGTGCGCTTCTCCAGCCAGCGCCCAGCGGCAAAAATCACCAAGCCGCAGAGCGCCAAAACAGCGCCTACTAGACCCGTACTTGACCAGCTAAAGCCTGCACTAATTGCCAATCCCGCCAACCATGCGCCTAACGCATTAGCACCGTTAAAGGCCGCGTGGTTGAGGGAGGCTGCCATGGTCTGGGCATCTTCGGCCACATCCATCAAGCGGGTTTGCAGCGAAGGCGCCAACGCCATGCTGGTGCCGACGAGGCCAACGAACAGCAGCCCCGTCCAGACATTATTAGCGGCAAAGTAAAACAGCCCCTGGATCACCCCACACCAGAGCAAAATAGCCGGTATGGCGCGCATCAAGTTTTTATCTGCCATGCGCCCGCCGATTAAATTGCCAGCAATCGAGCCCAGCCCGAAAATCACCAACACCAGCGGCCCCAGTGCTTCACTCATACCAGCTTGCTGGGTCAATGTCGGCATCACATAGCTAAAAATAGCGAACATACCGCCGCAGCCGATGCAGGCAAGCGCCAAGGTGACCAACACCCGCTGTTTAAGCAGCGCTGAAAGCTCACGCACCGGGCTTGCCAGGGTATCAACGGGCTGCACCGGGACATAAAGCCGAATCAACAGGGCAGTGAGCAGCGCAATACCGCCGACACCCGCAAAGGCGATTTGCCAGCCAAACAAATTGCCCGTCCAGGTGCCTAACGGCGCCCCAATCAAAATCGCCACCGTTAAGCCCATCATCACCCGGGAGATAGCCCGCGCCCGTTGATCTATCGGCACTGCGCCCGCTGCTACCAGTGCGGCGATGCCAAAATAAGCACCGTGGGGCAAGCCAGCCAGAAAACGCAGGCCGACGAATGACCAGAACCCTGGCGCCATGGCACTGGCGATATTGCCTACTGCAAACACCAGCATCAAAATAATCAATAGCATTCGTCTTGGTGCTCGCGCGGCCAGCGCCGAAATTAGCGGCGCGCCGACCACCACACCTAGGGCGTAGCTGCTAATCGCATAGCCCACTTGAGGCACTGTCACCGCTAAATCACCCGCCACGCGGTTCATCAAACCCATAATGACAAACTCGCTGGTGCCGATCCCAAAGCCACCCAGCGCCAACACAAATTCAGCCAAACGCGGGTTGCGCGCCAGCCCTTGAGACGACGCCTGATCTTGAGATAACGATGTTGTCGAATCCTGCATGCTTATCTCCTTGGGATACCGCCTAGTTGGTATCACGATGGCGCAAATGATCGCAGGATTAGACGAAAGTAGAAATACACTGCGTTTAAAAAAGTTAGCGAGCGAATAAGATAATCGAGAAGGTAATTGAGAAAATAATTGAGAAAGTAGCTGAGAAAGTAGTCGAGAAAAAAGACGCCAAGGTTTCACGCTTTCACCCTCATTTTGCTAGTGTGAAGCTTTAACTTCGACGCGTGAGGCAATAATGACGCCCGAAACAATCGAGCAAGCCATGCAAGCCCTCGCTGAATGTGACCTGGATATCGCTCGCGCCTATCCCTTGGTAGGAGCACCG
Organism: Halomonas sp. ISL-56; assembly: GCF_018612805.1. Classification (NCBI taxonomy): domain Bacteria; kingdom Pseudomonadati; phylum Pseudomonadota; class Gammaproteobacteria; order Oceanospirillales; family Halomonadaceae; genus Halomonas; species Halomonas sp. ISL-56. The sequence goes on from NZ_JAGGRO010000028.1 coordinate 18,388, forward strand.
GCCCCACGCCAGCGCGACCAGGGTTTTGCGACATTTTTCAGTACCATCGTTAGCCAGCAACTCTCCACCGAAGCCGCTCGTGCGATTATGGCGCGCGTCAATACGCTGCTGCCTGAACTGCATGCTAAAGCGGTTATGGAGGTAGAGGGCCAGGCACTGCGCGATGCCGGGCTCTCCTGGCGTAAGATCGAGTACGCCAAGGGGCTGGCAGAAGCGGAACTGGCGGGGACGTTTAGCGTCGATGGGCTTGAGCAGTTAAGCGACGACGAGGCCATTGCCGCCATTACCGAGCTACGCGGCTTTGGCCGCTGGAGTGCGGAGATCTACCTGATGTTCTCGCTGAAGCGCCCGGACATTTTCCCCGCCGATGATCTTGCCCTGCGAGTAGCGCTTGGACGCCTTAAGGGTATGGACGACAAACCCGCGCCGAAGCAAGCCCGCCAGCTAGTCGAACACTGGACGCCCTGGCGCAGCGTGGGGTCGCTGTTTCTGTGGCACTACTACCGCGGCGAGCCGTTATAGCGACTCTATTTACCCAATCCCCCTGTCTTTAAATAATCTTAGCCGTCGAGCCCGCCAAATTTGCCGTTCTGATAATCATCAACCGCCTGAACAATCTCTTCGCGGGTATTCATCACAAAGGGGCCATGGGAGTAGACAGGTTCGTCTATCACTTCCCCGTGGCCAAACAGCAGACGTGCATCGCTGCTGGCTTCGATGTCGAGGCGCTCGCCATCGCGGTCTATCTCGATCAGATGGTGAGGCTGAACGGGTTCGCCGCCTACCTCAACGTTTCCCTCCACCACGTAGAGAAACACCTGCCGCCCAGGTAACACGGGGAACAGTTCGTGCGCCCCCGCAGGCAGCCGTAGGGTCGACATAAAGACACCGGTTAAGGTCTCTATAGGGCCAACGCTTTCCTGCCACTGCCCGGCAATCAGGTTGAGTTCACCGCCGCACGGCAGCGCAATGGCGGGAATTGACTCCTGCTGCAGCCCAACGTAGCGTGGTTCGCTCATCTTCAAACGCGCCGGCAGATTGACCCACAGCTGTAGAATCTCCAACGGACCGCCGTCGCGCAGAAACTCGGGCGGTGAAATTTCCGCATGCACAATGCCACTGCCCGCAGTCATCCACTGCACGCCCCCTTTGTGGATGACGCTTTGATGGCTGGCGCTGTCCGCGTGGGCAAGCGAGCCTTCCAGAATAAACGTCACCGTTTCAAAGCCGCGATGTGGATGAGGGCCAAACGGCAGCCCACGGTTATTGGCCGGATAGGTCTGCGGGCCGTGGTGGTTCAAAAACAGAAACGGATCAAGCTGATCCAAACCAGGCCCCGGCAGTGGCCGCCGGGTGACCAAATCACCAATATCATCGCGCTGGGCGGGGTGCTGGGCGATGACGCGGCGCACGGATTGGGTAGTGTCTGATGACATAACGTACTCCTTATCTATACCGCCCAGCGTAAAACCTGCAGCGGCGGATGAGGAGCGAATAATTTGCCCCGTTTCATTGCAGGAAATTGTTACGTGCCGCCGCCGCTATACCCTGTTTAGAACTCCGTCACCACCGTCACCCCCGCTCCTTCAAACTTATCCATGTTCATCAGCGCACCAATCGACTGCTCAAGAGTGATCCGCTTGCCGATAAGCTTTTCAGGCGCCAGCTTGCCAGACTGAATCATCGCCAGCATGGCGTCATAACGGTGGGCCTGCATGCCATGGCTGCCCAGAATTTCCAGCTCGTTGGCAATCACCTTACTCATGGGAATAGCCGGTGTGCTGTTCTCGGCCAACATCAGCCCGACCTGAATATGCTTGCCGCGTTTACGCAGGTTGCTGATGGAGTTAAAGCAGGTCATCGGGTGCCCTAGCGCATCCAGCGACACGTGGGCGCCTCCCCGGGTGATTTCCGCCACCGCTTCAACCACATTGGCCACCTTGGCGGCATTCACGGTGGCGGTAGCGCCCAATTGACGGGCTAGAGTAAGCGCCTCTTCCGAAATATCGATGGCGACAACGTTAGCGCCGATGGCGCTGGCAATCATCACGGCGGATAGACCCACTCCCCCGCAGCCGTGAACAGCCACCCATTGTCCGGCCGATGTTTGGCCCTGATCGACTACCGCTCGAAACGACGTGACAAACCGACAGCCCAGGCTGGCCGCGGTGGCGAAGTCGAGTGTCTCCGGCAGCGCGACCAAATTCACATCCGCGTAGTGAATACCTACATACTCGGCAAAGGATCCCCAGTGGGTAAAACCGGGCTGAAACTGACTATCGCACACCTGATGGTTGCCCGAGTGGCACTCAGGGCAAGTGCCGCAGCCACCCACGAACGGCACCGTGACGCGGTCGCCAACGCGCCATTGCGTTACATCTTTGCCAACGACTTCCACAACGCCGGCCAACTCATGCCCCGGCACGTGGGGAAGCTGGATATCGGTATCGTGCCCTACCCAGCCATGCCAATCGCTGCGACAAACGCCATTCGCCATCACTTTGACCACCACGCCGTGGGGTTCAGGTGTTGGGTCAGGCAACTGCTGAATACTCGGCGGGGCAGAAAACTGCTCAAAAACAACGGCCTTCATCAAGGTCTCCTAAACTGTATCGCTGTTTTTCGTTTATAACTGCTCCGGGCATAAGAAGCGAATTAGTTGCCGCTAACGTTTAACCGCCCCACTACTTGAAACGGATCAACTGTGGGTCGCACCACAATCATTTCTCCCGAACCCACTCCGCTACCCACCAATGCCGTGATATTTACCTGATGAGTGATCAGCAGCAAATTGCCCGGCCCCTGCCACGCGGCGATCTGCTCTTGGGCGGCCTGGGTGATTGACGATCGATCCCCTCGCCCTCGAAAGAAAGAGTCTAGCCACGGCGCAGGTTCAACACTGCCCAGAGCCATCAGCTCAGCGGTATCCAGTGCCCGACACCAGCTAGATGAATACACCGCGGCAATGGGAATACCCCTCTCACGCAACACGCGACCGGCTGCTTCCGCCTGAGCACGCCCAGCCGCAGAAAGATTGCGCTGAGTCTCGCAGCGGCCACGTTCAAAACCCGGCGGGTCGCCAATACCTGGGGCCAGGGAGTGGCGCATTAGAATGACCAAGCCGCCTTCTTTTAACGCTTGCCAGGTGGCCTCGTTTGCCTGGGCGCTTGTTGGCTGGATGACCAACACACTGAGCAGTAGGGTTAAGGTGAGGTGGCGTAAGGTGGGCATGGAGAAGCGTCCTTAAATCGGCGAAATTTGATATTGTTAAACCTAAGCCAGCTGTAATTAGTCTATGACGCCAAGGGTTAAGCCTATGACCGAGCAAAGCCCAATCGCCTTTAGCAGCCTTGTTAGCGCGATTACCCAACAGATAGAGCAAGCCCGCGGGCAGGTTCGCCAAGCCGTGAATACGGCCATGGTACAAAGCTACTGGGAAATAGGCCGTTTAATTGTCGAGCACGAGCAGCAAGGCAATAGACGTGCTGAGTATGGTAAGCAACAGCTACAGCAGCTCTCCCAACAGCTTACCGAGCGGCTGGGAAAGGGCTTTGATGTTACCAACTTGCGCAATATGCGCCGCTTTTATCGAGCCTTTCCAAATCGGGAGACAGTGTCTCTCGAATTGAGTTGGTCGCACTACAATCTTCTAGCCAAGGTAGAAAACTCCAGTGCGCGAGCGTGGTATCAACAAGAGGCGGAACAGCACAGCTGGAGTGTTCGCGCTCTAGAACGCCAGATTAGCACCCTCTACTACGAGCGCCTGCTGGCTAGCCAAGACAAAACTCCGGTTGAACAGGAAGCAAAAGAAAACACCCAGCCGTTGGCGGAAACCGCTAAAGACTACCTGCGTGATCCCTACATTCTGGACTTCCTTAACCTGCAGGATAAAACCTACCAGGAAAGCCAGCTTGAGCAGGCCATTATTAGCAACCTGCAACAGTTTTTACTGGAGCTGGGAAAAGGCTTTGCCTTTGTGGAGCGCCAGCAACGTATCCGTTTTGATGACGAGGATTTCTACCTAGACCTGGTGTTCTACAACTTCAAACTGAAGTGCTTTTTGCTGGTGGATCTAAAGCTCGGCAAGCTCAAGCACCAGGATATTGGCCAGATGGATACCTACGTGCGCCTCTACGATGAGCAGCGCAAAGGCAGCGACGATAACCCAACCATTGGCTTGGTGCTGTGCAGCGAAAAAAGCGAAGCCGTGGTGAAGTATTCGGTGCTGGCCGAGCAAAAACAGCTGTTTGCGGCGAAATACCTGCCGTATTTGCCCTCAGAGGATGAGCTCAAACGCGAGCTAGAGCGGGAGCGGGCTCAGGCCGTTGAACAGCTTCAGCAGCTTGAGCTGGGCGATGAGTGATCAATAGCGAAAGTGAGTCCAATATTCCCGGTTGAAACGGCTGATAATGCAGTGTAGACAGGATATAGGCACACGAAGTTGGGGGGTAATCTCTAATGAGTTTGATATTTCCAGATAACTTTGATTAACGAATATCTCGCTATGAAAAAGACGATATAGCGAGGAGCAAGTCATTGGTGCTATCAAAAAAATGGTAATGCTTACAGCCTGAAAAGCGACCGCTTGGCATTTGTTTGATCAGCAGCAGGTCAGAGAGAGAACCGCCTGCCAACTTGTAGACATTTCACGGAATGCCAGAATTGTATTAGTTAGCGGATACGATCTAGCTAAGCTCATTTGCGCTACAATATCGACAGCCGAAACGAGCAGAGCTTACACATTAAAAAGACTGATGAAAAATTCTGACGAAAACTAGAAAAAAATTTGGACTGATGAATGGATATGAAGGGGTTAAAACCAGAAGCGCAGGCCCGTTTATCAATTGATGAACAGCTCAAGCTTGCGGGCTGGAAAGTACAGACTTGGCCCGCTGCTAACCTAGGCGAAGGATTGGGGGTGGCTATTCGTGAATACCCAACCGATTCAGGCCCTGCTGACTATATTCTGTTTGTAAATCGTAAAGCGTTCGGGGTGATTGAAGCTAAAAAAGATGACAGCATTTTGTCACAAGTCGAAGACCAAACCCTTCGTTACGCCACAAGCAAAATTAAGTTTCGTCAAGATTCTGCGCCTTTGTCTTTTCTTTTTGAAGCCACTAGCCAAGTGACTCATTTTACTGACCTGCGAGACCCCGCTCCGCGAGCACGTGAGATTTTTCACTTTTTCAAGCCAGAAACCCTGCAAGAGTGGATAAAACAAAAAAGCTCACTGCGCACTCGCTTAAAACACAAAATGCCTGAATTGCCCAAGGCAAACCTGCGCGAATGCCAAATTAGCGCCATTACCGGGCTTGAAATATCATTAGCAGCAAATCGCCCGCGCTCACTCATTCACATGGCAACAGGCGCAGGTAAAACCTTTACCGCCATTAATGCCGTGTATCGCTTGTTAAATCATGGCGGCGCAAAACGCATTCTATTCTTGGTCGATACCCGCAATTTGGGTAAACAAGCACAACAAGAGTTTCATGCTTTTAAACCGCAAGGCAAACAAACCTTTTTCCATGAGAATCACATCGTTCAGCGTTTGATGAGCAGTACAATCGACAGCGCTGCAGAGGTATGCATTTGTACCATTCAGCGCATGTACTCCATCTTAAGCGGCAAACCAATTGATGAGAGCGCTGAAGATATCTCGCTACACGAAATTAACCAGAGTCAACAGCAAGCCAAACTGGTGAAATACAACCCAGCTGTGCCTGTAGAAACCTTTGATTTCATTATTGTCGACGAATGCCACCGCTCTATTTACAACCTATGGAAGCAGGTTCTCGATTACTTTGATGCCTTTACCATTGGCTTAACCGCCACACCCGATAAACGCACTTTTGGCTTTTTTAATGAGAACATCGTTGCCGAATACAGCTACGAAGACTCAGTACTCGATGGCGTCAACGTTGGTTACGATGTCTATGAAATTGAAACAGAAATTGGTAATAAAGGCGCAGAGTTAAAAGCCAAAGAGTGGTTGGATCACCGTGATAAGCTCACCCGCAAAAAGCGCTGGGCGCAAGCCGAAGAAGACAATAGTTACACCAGTAAAGAGCTCGACCGCTCTGTAGTTAATACCAGCCAAATACGTCAAGTCATTCGAGCGATGAAAAAAGCGGTCGAAACCGACATCTTTCCAAATCGCAAAGAAGTGCCCAAAACGCTGATTTTCGCCAAAACGGATAGCCACGCTGACGACATTGTTCAAATTGTGCGTGAAGAGTACGGCCAAGGTAACGAGTTTTGTAAAAAGGTCACTTACAGCGCCAAAGACCCGGATGGCATTTTGAATGATTTCCGAAACGACTTTAACCCACGCATTACCGTTACCGTCGATATGATTGCCACGGGTACAGACGTAAAGCCATTGGAAATACTGCTCTTTATGCGTGATGTGCGCAGTAAAGGCTATTACGAACAAATGAAAGGCCGTGGCGTGCGCAGCTTAAGCTACGAAGACCTGCACAACATCAGTAAAAGTGCCACCAGCGACAAAGACCGCTTTGTGCTGATTGATGCTGTCGGGGTTGAAAAGTCGCTAAAAACCGAAAGCCGCCCGCTAGAGCGCAAACCCAATCTGGAGCTAAAGGACTTACTGCAAGGCGTTGCGATGGGGCATCGAGATGACGACACCATTCAAAGCCTCGCGAATCGTTTAACACGTTTAAGTAAACAGCTGGACAAGCGAACACTAGGTGAGGTCGAGAAACTCACGGGTAGACCACTACCGCAACTGGCCAGAGAACTACTGACCGCATTAGACGCTGACGCCATTAACCAGCAAGCGCTTGCGGATGCGAAAGCCGCAGGCATTACGCGTAGCACTGAGTCGTTAACCGACAGCGAACGTAAAGCCGCCAAAGAGCAGTTGGTTGACAAAGCATGCAAAACGTTTGATAACCCCGCCATACGCGAAGGCATAGAATCTGCACGTAGGCAGCGTGAGCAGCTTATCGATCACATCAATTTAGATACGGTTACCTATTCAGGCTACAGCACCCAAGCTGCCGATAATGCAGCCAAAGTTATTCTAAGCTTTAAAGATTTTATCAAGCAACATAAAGACGATATTCAAGCCCTTAGCTTTTTTTACCAGCAGCCGTATCAGCGCCGGAGTTTAACCTTCGCCATGTTGGAAGAACTGCACCAAGCGTTAAGCAAACCGCCCTTGCTACTCTCGACAGAAAAGTTGTGGAGCGCCTATGAGCGCCTCAATCACAACAACCAAGGAAATCAGCAAGCAACGGGTAAAAACAATAACAAGCAAGTGAACAGCCAAAGGCAACTGACGGATATCATCTCTCTCATCAGGTTTGCTATTGGTTTAGACAGCGAACTAAAACCCTTTGCCGAACAAGTTGATGCTAAGTTTAAGAAATGGATTTTCCGCCATAATGCCCAGCGGTCAACGGCATTTACGGAACAGCAAACTCAATGGCTACGTTTGATGAAAGATCATATTGCCGCCAGCTGTACCATCGAAAGGGATGACTTTGACTATAGCCCCTTTTCCGACCATGGTGGTTTACAAAGAGCCTGGAGCTTGTTTGCTGTTAGCAACCCAAAAAGCAGCCAAGATAATGAATTAGATAGCCTATTAGCTGAAATGAATCAGGAATTAATTGCGTGAGTGAAATATTTGAAAAACATGATCTTCAGCATTTCCCGTTAAACATAACGGAAAAACCGAATGGTTGGATAGTAACAAAATTTGATCTTGTGTCATTGAAAATGGAACCTGGATTTGCCAGTGGGAAGCAAAACCAAAATGAAACAGGTGTTCCTCATTTAAGGCCAATGAATATAGGGCGAAATGGAAAGATTGAATTAGAAAAGATAAAAAGAGTTTTACCAAGAGTAGAAAAAACTTTAAAAACTGGAGATGTGCTTTTTAATAATACTAACAGCCCTGAATTGGTTGGTAAGACTACACTAATTTCATCTTCTGAAAATGGTTATGCTTTTTCAAACCATATGACTAGATTAAGGATACCCAAATGTATTAGTTCAGAATATATTGCCTATTATTTACATTTCCTTTGGCAGAGTGGTTACACTAAGCATCATTGTACCAATCATGTAAATCAAGCAAGTATCTCAACAGGAACTCTAGGCAACTCGTTCCCACTACTTCTTGCTCCTGAGAATGAACAAATTCTCATGATTTATAAAATAGATGAGCTTTTCTCCGAGCTTGACGAAGGGGTTAAAGAACTTAAATCAGCACAAATAAAACTTAGCCAGTACCGTCAATCGCTATTAAAAAGTGCCGTGGAAGGTTCCCTCACAAAAAATTGGCGAGAAGCCAAAAAAGACATAAGAAAAGAAACCGGCGAGCATCTATTGGCGCGAATTTTAAAGCAACGCAAAGAACAGTGGCTGCAACAAAAATTAGCCGAATTTACCGAGAAAGACAAAATACCACCCAAAGGCTGGAAAGATAAATATCCTGAACCCGCTCAACCCGATACCACTGGCTTATCCGAACTGCCTGAAGGTTGGATTTGGGCGAGTATTGATCAATTAGCTGTAAATAAGCGTTATGGTTCATCATCTAAAACAAATGATGATAGTTCAGGTGTGCCTGTACTGCGCATGGGTAATATCCAGGATGGAAAGCTCGATTACAGTAATCTAAAATATTTGCCTAATGATCATAAAGAGTTTCCGGACTTATTACTCAATGATGGCGATTTACTATTTAATCGAACCAACAGTGCTGAGTTAGTCGGGAAGACAGCGGTTTACAGAGATATTGGTAAGCCTGTTTCCTATGCATCATATCTTATATCAGTGACATTTACGGAATATTTTTTACCAGAAATGGCAGCTCACTATATAAACTCTGTTCTGGGTAAAAAGTGGTTAGCTGAAGTAATGACCCAAACAGCAGGCCAAGCAAACGTTAATGGTACTAAGTTAGGGAGTCTAGCAATTCCTTTACCTCCTGTTGCTGAACAGCTTGTATTGATAAAAGAAATAAAAAATGAATTTTATTTGATTGACCAACAAATAGAAGCAACCGTCCTTGGCTTAAAACAATCCGATGCTCAGCGGAAAAATATTTTAAAGTCAGCTTTTTCTGGTCAACTGGTGCCACAAAACCCTAATGATGAGTCAGCTTCGGTATTGCTTGAAAAAATAAAAGCGGAACGTGAGGCATTAGCAAAAATCCCTAAACCTAGCATACCGAATAAACCTAAAAAAAGAGTTGATATGATGGATACCTTACTCGAAGTTTTAACCGCAGAAGACGACTGGGTTGATGCCCAAGAAGCCTTTAAAAAATGTGGCATCGTTGATGAAACCTCAACGGATCGTATCGAAGAGATCTATTCAGAACTGCGCAAATTAGAAAAATCAAGAAAAATTAACATTCAACGATGCGGTGACTACGATCAACTAAAATTGATTACGCAAAACGTTGAGGAAAATTAATGCGCTTAGCCTCCTTTACCCTAGGTTCAGAGCGCGAAGGGAAGCGTCAAAGGTTTAAAAACCTCAAAAACGTCACCATCGACTTTGAAGAACAAGAATGGATCACCCTAGTCATCGGCAGGAATGGCACCGGTAAATCAAACGTACTTGAGGCGTTGGCGGTACTTTTTCGTGACTTAATCATGGGTAAAAATGACAAGGGGGAAAAAGATAAATCCTCTTTTGCGTATACCCTCAGATACTTTTGCCATCACAAAGAAATAGAAATCAGCGCCGACCCTGAACGCGCTAAAGATACCTATTTGGTTAGTTATCGTGATTTAAGTGCGAGTAAAGGCTCCACTACGTTACCAGTAGATCTCTTAAGCGCTCTAACCGATAAACCAGCGTTATCAGAAATTAAGTTTAATGAATTTAAAAAACGTCAAGATGAGTTTTTACCGAAATACGTGTTTGGCTACTACTCAGGTCATAGCGACCGAATGCAATCAGTCTTTCGTCCCTACCTTAAGCAATACGATAAAAAGTTACGTAATGCAAAATCCGAAGATCCTGGCTTAAGACGCCTGTTTTACGCCTTGCCTGTACATAGCCAATTTGTGCTTTTAGCGTTTGTCCTAAACCAAGATGATTTAGTAAGGCATTTTTTAGATACCCAATTAGGTTTAGAAACCGATGAAAATGCCGAAAGTATTGACTCAGTATTATTAGAGCTTAACGAGCCTCCGTGGAATTTAAATAAGAATAAGAATCCAAAAGGCTTTTATGGTGCATATAAAGATAATCCGGATATTTTCTGGGGTGCCGAAGGTGTGGTGCGTGATTTTTTAAATCGAGTTCATAAAGTTGCCACAGCCCCAATTAAAATTAGCCGAAAAGGTGATACGACATTATGGAACGAAAAGAGTCGTGAATATCTTTATATGTTTATAAAGGATATTCAGAAACTGACTGAATTAGTTGGCGACCAAGAGCCAAGGCAGTTTTTTCGGGATCTTGAAAGTACTTATGTTTCTGAACTTATTCGCGAAGTGCGGATTCGAGTAAAGCTCAAAAAAAATGATGGTAGTGTAACCTTTCGCGAGCTGAGTGAAGGCGAACAGCATCTATTAACCGTGTTAGGTTTACTGCGATTTACCGCAGAAGAAGAAAGCTTGTTTTTACTGGACGAACCCGACACTCACTTAAATCCTAAGTGGAGCGTGGATTACATTGATTATTTAAACAAATTTGTCACATCTGGCTCTACAGGTAACAATAACAGCCATATCGTGTTAACCACCCATAACCCGATTGCTATCGCCGAATTAACCCGTGACCAAGTGCAAATCCTAAGCCGTGATGATGAAACTCGCACTATTGAATCGCATAAGCCAAAGTATGACCCTCAAGGTATGGGATACGCAGGTATCATCACCAGTGATATGTTTGGTTTAGGCTCAAGTCTTGATAAACGAACTCAAAAACGGCTTGAAACATATCGAGCGCTAGCAAGCATCGATAATAAAACCACGTTTGAAACACTTCGTTTTCAAATCATTTCTGAATGGCTAGACAATGATCGATTTAGCATGTCTCAGCGTGATGATGATTATGAGCGCTATATCAAAATCAGGAATTCAATTTTGAAAGAGCGATCTGGAACTGATGATTACCAGCAACTAGTAAATTTTGCTTTAAGTTTATCGCAAGAAAAAAGAGATGAAATTGCGAAGCAAGCAATTACAAAATTGCTGCAAGAGGATCAGTGATGAGATTTGTTGATAATACTTTTATCGATTTGCCTGACAATTGGGAAGATAGAGCGGAGGCTGCCACAAATGCGTTATTGGCCGGTGAAATTGTTGCTGATGATCGTAGTGCCATTTGGAAAGACTTAAAAGAAAATCTAGAAATCCTATCAAATGGGAGATGCTGGTATTGCGAAACAAATATCCCGAGAGCCGATAATGCTGTCGACCATTATCGTCCAAAAGGCAAGGTTCAAGGTGTTGCGTTAACTGCTGATGGTAAATCCTTAACCCGATATGACATTGAGCCTGAACATTCTGGCTATAAATGGGCAGCATTTAAACCTGAAAACCTTCGTTTTTCATGCCAACACTGCAATGAGTACAGAAAAGACCTCCAAGGCACAGCAGGTGGTAAATGGAATTACTTTCCCTTGGTAAGTGAGCCACAACGTGCCTATGAAGAGTTACATGAAGACAATGAAGTGCCTGTCTTACTTGATCCATGTAAAAGATTGGAGTGGCGGTTACTCTCCTATGACAAAGCAGGTGTGCCGTTTTCTCGATGTGAAGTGGGATCGCCAGAAGATATTAAAGTTAAGCTCTCAATTCGACTATATCATCTTGATCAACAAAAATTAAATGAAGGGCGTATTGCACAATGGAAACTTTTACAACCATTGGTAAAAGAAGCAAAAAAATGGTATTTAAAAAAACTTCATAACGACCAGGGTGCCGATGCTTGCTTTGAGAAAGAGCTTAAAAAAATAGGACAATGGTTTCACCCTAAAAGTAAAAACACTTACCTAGGATTTCTTGTTTATCAGCTTGAACAAGATAAAGATAAAGATGATCTTCATCCTTGGATAGGCGAGTTTATTAGAACGATAGGATGAGCAAAATAAGCTCGCAGCCATTTTTTTGATGTCTTCGAAGTAATAACTCTTGTTCCAGAGTTAAAAGATGAGAATATTTTTTTCAATATTGGTATAATCCTTCATCTTTTAGATATTAGTAATATTTCACGAAATTAATCATAGTTTGGAAATTAAAATGAATGCCCCTGCTTTAGTACAAAAAGTTTGGAATTATTGTCATACCTTGCGTGATGACGGTGTTGGCTATGGTGACTACTTAGAGCAATTAACTTACCTATTGTTCTTAAAAATGGCCTATGAATTCTCGCAGCCTCCTTACTTGCGCGATACCAAAGTACCGAGCGACTACAGCTGGGATTCATTAACAGGCTTAACAGGTGAGGCATTAGAAAACCAGTACCGTCGAGTATTAAAAAAACTTGCGGATGCCCCGGGCATGCTAGGTGCTATTTTTTATAAGTCTGAAAACAAAATTCCTGATCCTGCTAAATTGTCGCGCATTGTCAAAATGATTGATGAAGAGAGCTGGATCAGCCTAGACGCCGATGCCAAAGGCGATCTTTACGAAGGCTTGTTACAAAAAAATGCCGAGGATACCAAAAGTGGTGCAGGCCAGTACTTTACTCCACGCCCACTCATTGATGCCATACTGGCTTGTGTGCGACCCGAAGCTAAAAAGACCATTATGGACCCAGCATGTGGTACGGGCGGTTTCTTTTTAAGTGCCAGTGACTGGATCACGTATGGTGATGCACAGTGGATTGAAAAAGGCATGAGCCACTGGAACCCATCTAAAGATAATAGCAGTACGGTTGCCAAACCCAAACTCAATAAAGCCCAATTAAAATTTTTACGTGATGACACTTTCTTCGGTAATGAAATCGTGCCATCAACTCGCCGCATGTGTTTAATGAACTTGTTTTTGCACAATATAGGTAGTATTGATGGCGAACCCAAAGTTAAACGCGCCGATGCCTTGCTTACGGCAATCAAGGGTGAAGACAAAGTCGATTACATATTAGCAAATCCGCCTTTTGGTAAAAAAAGCAGCATGACTATTACCAATGCGGAAGGTGGCGAAGACAAAGAGGCGCTAACCTATGAGCGTCAAGATTTTTGGGCCACCACCACGAATAAACAGCTTAACTTTTTGCAGCATATTGTCGCCAGCTTAAAAGATACAGGCAAAGCCGCAGTCGTATTACCTGATAATGTACTGTTTGAAGGCGGTGCGGGTGAGCGAATTCGCCGCAAGTGGTTAAACAACTGCGATGTGCACACTATTTTACGCTTACCAACAGGGATTTTTTATGCCAATGGTGTAAAAGCGAACGTGGTGTTTTTTGATAACGCGCCTCGTGATGAAAAAGTGCATACCAAAGGAATCTGGTTTTACGATTTAAGAACCAACAAGCACTTTACGCTAAAGCAACGCCCTATGATGTTGAGCGATCTCAAAGATTTTATTCAGTGCTACAATCCTGAAAACCGTCATGAACGCACAGAAACCGAGTACTTCAAGTACTATAGCTATGATAATTTAATTAATCGTGATAAAGCTAGCCTTGATGTTTTCTGGCTAAAGGATGACAGCTTGGACAATCTGGATAATTTACCTGCGCCAGATATTTTGCAACAAGAAATCATAGACCATTTAGAAGCTGCTCTAATAGCTTTTAGAGGCGTTGCAGTTGGTCTTTCTGATAGTGAATTTGAAAAATAGATTACTATAAAACCATGGTAAAGGGTAATATTAACTTATTATCGGAAACGTTTAATTAACACTTAATTAAGCTCTAGAACTTGATCACCAGCCAACTTAGATGTTTCTTTATAGCAAGTTGGCTGGTGCTGTTTATTTTATATCCAACCACTATAGTAATCATATAAGACATTTATATAGACCATGTTATTTCTCAAAAGGCAATATCTCCGCACAGGTTGTGCGCTTAGGCTTCACTGGACGACTCTTTAGCTTAATAGGTACCACATTATTATCAGCCTCAAGGTGTACACTCAGATAACCCGGACGTAAATTACACAGCATCTCAATCGTCTCTGGCGGCAAGCCAATCTGATGCACTAACTCAGTACGCTCAAAGATGTCGTTATCTACCAGAAGGTGGGCGCCGCGCATCATCAGCTTGGGTTGCTCGAAAGCCAAGGCATCATCGCCTGGCTCGCCTTTCGTCCATTTACGTGCCGAGCGCCCTTTCCACAGCCTTAGCTCTAACTGTTCAGTCAGCAGCGATAAATCACGGCAGCGCACAATCATTGATGCCACTGAGACTTTCCAGCGTGACTTAAGCGACAGCAGGTTATCCAGCGTTGGCCATACCACCTCTTGCGCAAAGCTCTCGGGCGGCATTAAGAATGCGCTGGCAAAGCGGTGTGCCTGCCCTTCTAACAGGTCATAAAGCTCTTTTTTAGCGTATTGCGCAGCCGGGATTTTGGAGTGCAGCACTATATGCCCAAGTTCGTGCGCGGCGTCAAAGCGGTTACGAATTGCATTCGCTTTGTCTTCAGCGATCAACACGTAGGGACGGCCATCCAAAACGGAGACATGGGAAACACCGTCCATTTTGACGTGCCCCAGGGTAGCGCGAGTGCAGATAATTCCCGCATTTTCCATTACTTGAATCACGTTGGGGATTGGGGCAGAACCCAACTTCCAAGCCTCTCGGCACTCTCTGGCGATGTCTTCAATTTCCTCGTCGCTGATCAAGCGGCAGTCGTCTGCATCCAGCATAGGCACATTGACTTCTGGCCACTCCATCGCATCTTGAAAGAAGTCAGAAACCTCTTGGAGCCATGCTAAATAGAGCTGTGATCTTTCACGTGCCTGCTTGTGAACAGAGGCTTGTGAACGGAAAAAATAAGGTCGTTGGCTTTCCTGAACAACGGGAGGAACAGGCTTCAAAAACCACATACGCGAAACGTGAAACACGTGGCAAAGGCGATCAAATGACTCGACCTCAGGTAGCTGGGTGCCTTTTTCCCAAGCCGAAACCGTACTGGAAGAGCGTCCTACTTGCTCTCCCAATTCTGCGAGGGTCAAATTTTGAGCCATACGCAGTTGGTTCAACCGCTGGCCTTGAAAGCCATCAACCCCTGTTCTCATGTCACTCGTTTCCACCTTCGCTTTGATCTCGCTTCTCTGCGCGACGCATCCTATCACGCAGGGTTGGATAGGCAATATCCTCTACTTCATCACCTGCTTCACTGTAGTACTGCCACAATTGACCTACATCCATATACAAATGAAACCCTGCACTAGGATCACTGTAGGGCACCGCGAGAGTCACAAAGATTGGGCTACTGTGATCACTTTCTGACCACTTTGTTGTATGAGGCAGCAATAACGCATGAAGAGCCTCTTGGCTGGGCCCTAAAGGGGAGGCGGAAGCCTTAAAAAGATCAGGATGTTGGTTCTCCAGCCTTTCGTTTTCCCTACTAAGATCGCGCCGGAATTTAGCATCTCGAATAGGGGGTGCCCTACCCATCGTAATAACACTAGTAGTGATTTGCATGGTACCGGCACGAATAAGTGCGTAATAGCCACCCGCGGGCTTAGTCGCTTGGTTACTCGCTTCGAACTTTTCATCTTTTGGCAGGCTCAGCAGTGCTTCCTGCACGGTGAAGTGATGGGACTGCGGCCCTGGCCCCGCTAGCGGCACATGCCTATAAGTCTCTTTGAGGTGGTTATCGCTCTTCTGAAAAGCCGCCTCTATACTTTCGAGCATTTGTTGTAAGCGATGGCTAGGTAGTTCCTGGCAAATAAAGCGGCACAGCTCTTCTTTGTTCAGCTCTTCTCTATTAAGTTCTGCTTGGTTCACGAGCGACTCCTGGGCAGGATGGCGATCCGGTAAAGCGGATTATAGACCCATATTTTCCTGTTATCCACGCAGCCCTATATTTTCGGCAGAGCCGGAACCGAAAAATCTTCGGTTGTTACAAAAGTAAGTTGCGCTATTCTGCCGTAAGGCACCTAGGCAACTGAATAAATTGAAACTATAATTTCAAAATTTACGTATTAATGAAGGTATAGCTTTATGCCATCTCGTTCAGCGGTTGTGTTCCCTAAGGATCTCAAGGTGTTAAAAACGCTGGGCGAAAACATCTTGCTAGCCATGAAGCGCCGTAAAATCACTCAAACCCAGCTATCAGAGCGCACAGGGCTTTCTATGCCGACGCTGCGCAATATTCTGCGTGGTGAGCCCAGCGTCTCAATGGGCCATTACCTAGTGGTGTTATCGTCGCTTGGCCTTGCTAGCGATTTAGCGAAAGTAGCATTAGATGATGAGTTTGGACGTAAACTGCAAGATATCGAGCTACTAAAAACGTCTCACAAGGCCTCTATTAAGTCGAAAAACGCTAGCTCTGTGGTTTATCGCCCTTCCACTGAAGGCAGGCGTTGATCATGAGTAAATCAATATGGGTCTATGCTGATTGGCTTGCTACGCAGCCACCTGAGCTAGTTGGAAGGCTAGAAGTCGACCTTGTTCGGGGCAGCGAAGTCTACCGCTTCGCCTACGCAAAGACATGGCTCGACTCTCCGCTTGCGGTGCAGATTGACCCTGAGTTGCAGCTGTTTGCGGGGGATCAGTTCAATAATGACGCGCGCAACTTCCGTGTGTTTCTTGATTCCTGCCCAGATAGATGGGGTCGCCTGCTCATGCAGCGGCGTGAAGCGGTTGTGGCTAGGCAAGAGGGTAGGCGTTTAGTAAACCTCAACGAATCCGACTATCTCTTGGGAGTACACGATACGTTTCGAATGGGTGGGCTGCGTTTTAAGTTGCAAGAAGACGGCCCTTTTCTCGATGACAACCAGCAGTTAGCTGCTCCGCCATTATCCAGCCTGAGAGAATTGGAGTTTGCGGTTAGCCAGATAGAGCTACAGCCCGACTTGGATAGTCCTGACTATCTAAAGTGGTTGTATATGCTGATTTCACCCGGCTCATCGTTAGGTGGGGCGAGACCAAAAGCCTGTGTCATGGATGGCGATGATCTTTGGCTAGCTAAATTTCCCAGCCGGTATGACGATTACGATATAGCCGCATGGGAATACTTGCTTTATCGCATGGCAGTAGATGCGGGCGTTGAAATGGCGCCTTGCCGACTTCAGCGGTTCAATAGTTCCCACCACACCTTTCTAACCCAACGCTTTGACCGTGTTGGTAGCTTACGTCGGCACTTTAGTTCAGCGATGACTCAGCTGGGTTATTACGATGGCGATGCAGGCGCGAGCTATCTTGAGCTCGCCCAGTTTCTTATCGAGCAAGGCGCCAATACTGAGCATGATCTGCACCAACTTTGGCGCAGAATGGTATTCAATATACTTGTCTCAAATGCTGATGATCATCTGCGCAACCATGGTTTCTTGTTGGCAGAAAATAATAGCGGCTGGCGACTGTCGCCCGCCTACGATATCAATATCTCCTTGGGGGCTGCAGGGCTGCATTTAAATATTGATGAACACTCCAATGCGCTGGATTTAGCGTTAGCGCTGGAAGTTTCACCCTATTTTCAGCTCTCACCAAGAGAGGCACGGCTAATTCTTGATCAACTCCAAAAAGTAACACGCCGTTGGCATCACTATGCCAATGAAATAGGTATCCATCGGCAAGAGCAGCAGCTAATTGCATCCGCGATTATTTGAAACTATATATGCAAAAAATAGCATATTTAGAAAATATAGTTTCAGCTTCTATCACTCAATATTCTGAATCTGCTCCCTCATCTGTTCGATCAGCACCTTAAGCTCCACCGCGCAGCGGGTCGTTTCAGCCACCACAGATTTTGACGACAGCGTATTGGCTTCCCTATTAAGCTCCTGCATTAGAAAGTCCAAACGGCGACCTTTGGGGCCTTTTTGAGCGAGCTGGTGGCTAACTTCTTCGATATGCGCTGTTAAGCGATCCAGCTCTTCGTCCACGTCGGCTTTTTGCGCGACCAATACCAGCTCGGCTTCCAGGCGTTGCGGATCGAGTTCGGTTTTGGCGATTTCTAAACGCTCCAGCAGTTGAGCGCGCTGGCGCTCTAAAATCTGCGGCAGCAGGCTGCGCACGGTGGTCACCTGCTCGCTTACGGCCGTTAGTCGGGTAGTGATCATCTCGGCGAGCTTTTCGCCTTCACGAGCGCGGGCGTCTATCAGCTCATTCAGCGCTTGGTCAAACAGTCCCTTGGCCGCGGCTTTAATGGCCTCTTGGTCAAGGTGTTGGGTTTCCATCACCCCAGGCTGATTGAGTAGCGCAAGCGTGGTGGGCGGCACAGCGCTGGGCACCTGCTGCTGTATGGCGCTTAGCGCATCCGCAATGGCGGCTAGGCGGGTGCTATTAACCGCGGGAGCTTGGGCGGTTTCGGCGCTCTCGGCGCTCTCAAAGCGCACGCTGCATTCGACTTTTCCCCGCGCTAAACGGGCTCGCAGGGCTTCACGCAAGATCGGCTCTAAGTCACGCAAGCTTTCATGAAGGCGAAAATGCGGCTCTAAATAGCGCTGGTTCACCGAGCGGATTTCCACCTGCAGAGTGCCGAAAGGGGCGGCCTGCTCGGTGCGGGCAAAGGCGGTCATGCTGTGTACGCGGCTGGAAGCGGCCATGATTTATCCTAATAAAGTAAATAGCAGTTCATATAGCATTGCGTCCAGTCTACCCGATAGGCCAATCAGCGCACGCCCAGACGTGTACAATGGAGGGCTTTTCCTAGTTACGTGTTTATTGAGAGGTACTATTTGTGAGCAGTGCTAAGCGTCCTGATGTTGTGCGTCCCAGCGGTCGCGAGGCCGATCAGTTGCGTGATATTCGCATAACCCGCGATTACACCCGCCATGCGGAAGGCTCGGTACTGGTGGAGTTTGGCGATACCAAGGTGCTGTGTAATGCCAGCGTAGAAGCCACGGTACCGCGTTGGCTGCGTGGCAAAAATCAGGGCTGGGTAACCGCTGAGTACGGCATGCTGCCCCGGGCGACGCACTCGCGTAGCAACCGCGAAGCGACCCAGGGCAAACAGGGTGGCCGCACGCTGGAAATTCAGCGTTTGATTGGCCGCAGCCTGCGCGCAGCGGTGAATTTGAAAAAGCTCGGTGAGTTCACCATTACCGTGGATTGCGATGTGATCCAGGCCGATGGCGGTACGCGAACAGCTGCGATTACCGGTGGCTGCGTGGCGTTGATGGATGCCATCCGCTATTTACAGCGCGAAAAGAAAATCAAAAGCGATCCTTTTAAGCAGCTGGTCAGCGCCATTTCTGTAGGCATTTATAAAGGCGTGCCGGTGCTGGATCTGGACTACCCGGAAGACAGCAAAGCCGATACCGATCTAAACGTGGTGATGACCGAAAGCGGCGAGCTGATCGAAGTACAGGGTACCGCCGAGGCAGGTGCGTTTACCCGCGCCGAGTTGAACGCGATGCTTGATCTGGCCGAAAAAGCCGGTGATGAGCTGCGCGAGAAGCAGCGCGAAGCGCTGGGAATTCGAGGCTAAACGCGAGCGAGCACCGCAACGCAACAAGCCGACCCAAGGGTCGGCTTGTTGCTTATTACCACTGCTGACAGACTGCGACGCGGGAAAAGTGCGTTGTCTAACGCTTAAAGCGCTAGGTCGTACTCAATGATTAGCGGCGCGAATTCGGAGAAAGTCGCATCGTAATCAATCCACGCGTCGACCACGTGGCGGCGGAAGTTGGGGCCGACTAATTGATAGTCGATCCGCCAGCCTTCCTGCCGCTCACGAGGCACGTCTTGGTCAAGCTTTGGCCACCAGGTATATTCACCTGCATCGCGATTAATTTCGCGGAAGGTGTCAATAAAGCCGGTGGGGCCAAGCACCTGATCCATCCAGGCGCGCTCTTCCGGGCGGAAGCCCGAAGTGAGCTGGTTGTCGGACCAGTTAGCCAAATCAACGGTTTTATGGGCAATATGCCAAGTTCCGCAGAGGATGTATTCGCGGCGTTTGCGCGACATCTTCGTCAGGTACTCTTGATACTGCTCCATAAACGCCTGTTTGGCTTTTTGGTCACTTCCATCAGGCATCAGGAAGGAGACGATACTGAAGCGTTCATAATCCGCCTGCAGAAAACGTCCTTCATGATCACACTGAGGAAACCCTAGGCCATACATAATCGCCTTGGGGATTTTGCGGCAATAGAGTGCCACACCGGAGAAACCATCCTCTTCGGCATCCAGGAAATAGCCTTCATAGCCTTCCGGATAGAGAATGTGATCACCCAGTTCAAAACTTTTTGCCTTGATGTTCTGCACGCAGACCACGTCGACATCCTGCTGAGCCAGCCAGTCCAGGAAGCCACGATCGACGGCATCACGAATACCATTGACATTGATGCTGGCAATTTTCATAAATCGTCCCTTTTGCGTCGCTGCTGTATGATACCCGACGTTTAGACGTTTGGGTAAAGGCAGCAGCTAAAACTTGCCATTTACCCTACTTTTATTGTTGCTTTCGTGCCGATTTAAACCTAAGGAGCCTCTGATTAATGTAATGAGCGCAGGCCAGACAAGGCAAAAATCAACGAAAAAGCGGAGTTTACGGGGTGTAAATGAGCATTTTGAGGCGATTTTTAACGCCGTATGGCCAAGCGTAATAGTTAATCAGAGGCTTCCTACCGCCTAGTGAGGAATACCGTGGCCACCACTCTACAACCCTACCAGCGCGATTTCATTGCCTTTGCCATTGAGCAAGGCGTGCTTAAGTTTGGCGAGTTTACCCTGAAATCTGGTCGCGTTAGCCCCTACTTTTTCAACGCCGGGCTGTTTCAAACCGGGCGAGCGCTGGCCAAGCTTGGGCGCTTTTACGCCCAGGCGATTGTCGATAGCGATTTAAACGCCGATGTACTGTTTGGCCCAGCGTATAAGGGCATTCCCCTGGCCGCAGTCACGGCGGCGGCTTTGGCCGACCATCATGACCGGGATATGCCTTACTCCTTCAATCGCAAAGAGGCCAAGACTCACGGCGAAGGCGGCAACATCGTCGGTGCACCACTCGCGGGCGATATTTTGATCATTGATGATGTGATTACCGCAGGCACCGCGATTCGCGAAGTGATGACGTTAATTGAGCAGAACGGTGCCCGCGCCGCGGGCGTAATTATCGCCCTAGATCGCCAGGAGCGCGGTCAGGGCGAGCAGAGCGCCATTCAGGAAGTGCAGGCCCAGTACGGTATGCCGGTGGTCAGTATCGTCACCTTAGAGCAAGTGCTCACTTACCTTGAAGAGCATGCCGGTAGCGAAATGCTTGCCTATGCCGAAGCGATCAGGGCGTATCGTGATCGCTACGGCATTGCTAACTGATTAGACCGAACCTGCGCCAGCGAAACCTTGCTGGCGCCACGCCTCGTAACTCACAATAGCCACGGCGTTGGAGAGGTTCAGACTACGGTTATTGGGCTGCATGGGCAGGCGCAGTTTGTGCTCGGCAGGGAGCGCTTCATGCACCTGGGGTGAAAGCCCGGCAGTTTCCGAACCGAACAGCAGCACATCGCCGGGGGCAAAGTCGGCATCGCTGTAGCTGCGCGTACCCTTGGTGGTGATCGCCCAGATGCGCCGCCCCTGCATCGCCGCTTGAAAGGCGCTAAAATTGGCGTGGCGAGTGACGTTATCAAGATCACGATAATCCAGCCCGGCGCGGCGCAGCTTTTTCTCTTCCAGGTCAAAGCCCAGCGGCTCAATCAGGTGTAACCGGCAGCCATTATTGGCCACCAAGCGCATAATATTGCCCGTATTGGGCGCCATGCGCGGTTCAAAAAGCGCTACTTCAAACATCGCCACCTGCCTATTGTTCGCCCATTATGCTTTTACTAAGCGCCGCCGATTGTAATCGAAATCGCCTAGCAACTCTCGCAGAGGATCACTGACGCCATGACGCCTGCAACGCCAAAAAGCATTCTTAGCCGTATTAAAGGGCTAAACCCGCGCCAGCAGGAAGCGGTGCGTTATATCGATGGCCCCTGCCTGGTGCTGGCGGGCGCAGGCTCCGGCAAAACCAGCGTAATCACCACCAAAATTGCCTATTTAGTTCAAGAATGTGGGATGAGCGCGCGTAAGATCGCTGCGGTAACGTTTACCAATAAAGCCGCCCGGGAGATGAAAGAGCGCGTGGGCCAGATGCTTCACGGCAAAGAGGGTCACGGGCTAACGGTCTCCACCTTCCACACCCTAGGGCTGAATATTATTCGCGGCGAGCTGAAAACTCTGGGTTACAAGCCGGGCTTTTCGCTGTTTGACCCGGAAGACGCCAAAGCGCTGCTGCGCGATTTGATGAACAAAGACGCCCAGGTAGATGCCGAGCAAATCAGCGCCGTGCAGAGCAAAATTTCCACCTGGAAGAATGATTTAGTGCTGCCCAGCGACGCGCTGTCGTTTGCCGCCGATGACGATGAGCACTTTGCCGCCCGGGTGTATGAAGCCTATGTACGCCACTTAAAAGCCTACAATGCGGTGGATTTTGATGATCTGATTCTGCTCCCGGTGGTACTGCTACAGCGCGACCCTGAAGCGCTGGAGCGCTGGCGGCGCAAAATTCACTATATGCTGGTGGATGAGTACCAAGACACCAACGTCTCCCAGTACCTGCTGGTGAAACTGCTCATGGCAGAGCGCTCCACCTTTACCGTGGTAGGCGACGATGACCAATCGATTTATTCCTGGCGCGGCGCCCGGCCTGAAAACCTGATTACCCTGGGTGAAGATTTCCCGCGCCTGAAAGTGATCAAACTGGAGCAGAACTACCGCTCGACCGGTACGATTTTGCGCGCGGCAAATACGCTCATCGCCAATAACCCTCATATTTATGACAAAACGCTTTGGTCTGATATGGGCGACGGCGCGCCGATTCGGGTAATTGTGAATCGCCATGAAGAGGCGGAGTCCGAGCGGGTTGCCAGCGAAATGCTTACCCGGCGCATCAAGGAAAAAGCCGAGTGGCGCGACTTTGCGGTGCTGTATCGCGGTAACTTCCAGGCCCGTTTGTTGGAGCTTAAGCTGCAGCACTACCAGATTCCTTACAAGCTCTCCGGCGGCACGTCATTTTTCTCGCGCAACGAGATTAAAGACGCCATGGCCTACCTGCGCCTGTTGATTAACCCCGCTGACGATAACGCTTTTTTACGTATTGTGAACGTGCCGCGCCGTGAAGTGGGCCCTGGAACGGTAGAGAAACTCGCCAACTACGCTACAGAGCGCTCCATTTCGCTGTTCGCTGCCTGCCATGAGCTTGGGTTAGAGCAGGTATTGCCGACACGAGCTACGGAGCGCTTAAGCCGCTTTACCCATTTCATCGATGGTGTGCGTAAGCGTATGGATCAAGGTGATGCGATTGCCGCCATTCGCGACATGCTGCGGGATATGGATTACGAGGCCTGGCTATACCAAAACGCCAGCGCGCCCACCGTTGCTGAACGACGTATGGCCAATGTGTGGATTCTCATTGATCAGTTGGAAAAATCGCTTAACCGCGAACCGGAAGAGGATACTGACTCCACCGATACGGAAACCGATGGTGTGGAAGCAGCGATTTCACGCTTGGTGCTGCGCGATATTCTGGAGCAGCAGGCGGAAGAGGATGACTCCGATCGCGTTCAACTGCTCACTATGCACGCCTCAAAAGGCCTCGAGTTCCCCCACGTTTATTTAATGGGGCTTGAGGAAGATTTGCTACCCCACCGCAACGCCATTGAGGTTGGCACCGTAGAAGAGGAGAGGCGCTTGGCCTATGTGGGCATCACCCGGGCACGGCGCACGCTAACCTTGACGCTTGCGCGCCAGCGTAAAGCCTACGGTGAACTGATGGACTGCCAACCGAGCCGCTTTTTAGACGAGCTGCCTGGGGAGGATTTAGAGTGGGAAGGTCGTGCAGATAAAGAGGATCCCGAGAAAAAACAGGCCCGTGGCAAAGACGCCATTGCGGGGCTGCGTTCGCTGCTTGGATAATAACAAGGAAAAACAATCCACAGGGCGACGAAAAAACACCCTGTGGATAAGATAGATACGCTACTTAAGTGGCATGCTTACCAGCGATTACTCAACTTCAGCCACCATGTAATCGACAATCGCCATCACTTCTTCATCAGACAGATTTGGGTTACCGCCTTTGGCTGGCATTGCACCAATGCCGTTGATGGCGCTGGCGTAGAGCTCATCAGCACCTTTTTCTAAACGCGCTGCCCAAGCTTCAGAATCGCCCAGCATAGGCGAACCCGCTACACCGGATGCGTGGCACGCTACACAGCCAGAGCTTGCGTACAGCGCTTCACCGTCTAAGCCGCTACCACCGCTCGCTTCTTCTGATGCTGCCGCGTCTTCTTCACTCGCCGCGTCGTCGCTGGCTACCGCTGTTTCTTCAGTTACTGCTTCATCTTCCGCAGCGGCGGTTTCTTCCACTGCACCTTCGTCAGCAGCCGCTTCTTCGCCACCGCCTAATTCAGGTACTTCCATGACCGGCTCAACCATGTAGGCAGTGGCTGCTTCCATCTCTTCATCAGAAAGGTTGGGATTGCCACCACGAGCGGGCATTGCGCCAATACCGTTAATCGAGTGCTCTAGCAACGTGGCAAAGCCTTGCTCAGTACGCTCGGCCCAGGCCGCTTCATCGCCACGGATAGGGGCACCCGCAGCACCGGATTCGTGGCAGGCGCTACACACATTGCCGTAAATGCCCTCTCCGTCGATATCACCGCCGCTGCTAGCGGCTGCCGCCGGTGCCGCCGCGGTGCCACAGTCTTGGCCTTGTAAACAGAGTTGCCCTACCGGCGCCAAACGCTCGGCAATCGCATCACGTGCGGCATCATCTTGGGCATAAACACTGGATGTGCCCGCCATGAAGCCGAGGGCCGCCAGCCCGCTCATGATCAGCTTAGCTTTCACTCTCACCACCTCTTGAGTATTGTCATCAAACGTTTGTTCTCAACCTCTGTCTTAACCGTTGCCTCAAACCCTATGCGCGGCAGCGCTAAAATCCACGATGCATCGCCGAGACGCCAAGACACGCTTATAGAACCAGTATAACGGCAACGCAAAGCACAAGAAAATGCTACTAAGCGCGCTTACGTGATCCATAGGTACTATCTACGCCTTATTTTGGCGCTTCGTCCTTCTCACCACCACCTTTCCACGCTAATAAACGTTGCTGTGCATAGCGCACAAAACCGGCCTGCTGGTAGAGCCGCTTAGCCGGTAAGTTAACCTCATCAACGCCCAGCACCATTTCCTGAACGCCGGCCTGTTGGGCAAGCTCCAGGGCTTTATTTAACAGCGAACGACCCAAGCCTCTGCCGCGCCAATCCGGTGTAAGTCCCATTAACATTAGCTCCCAGCGGCCAAGCGCCGGGCGCGGCGCAAGCAGTAACACGCCTACAACGGCACCTTGATAACCAACGGCGTACCAGTGCTGAGGCGCTTGGGGAACCTGCTGATAAAACCCAGCTAACAACTCTTTAACCGAGAGTACGTCGCGCAGAGGACGGCTATCCAGCGAATCCTGCCCTACTGCGGCCAATAGGCTCAGCTGATCCGCTTGAGAAAGCCCGCCAAATGGCTGCAGTGACAGCGGCACCGCTTCATTCATCGCTAAGCGGCGGTCACTGCTACCGGTTAAATACGCCAAGCAGACTAACCGCTGCATAGCGTGTTTAAGCAACAACCCTTCCGTGTCGGCGTCTTCGCAAGAAAGCTCCAGGTGACACAGGCGAATATTCTGCGTTTTCACCCACTGACGAGCCCTATCTAACAACAAATCGGCGGCCTCTCCCCCTGCTCTCGACACACCAGCTTTCGGTAACTCTGTCTTTGGTAACCCTGTCTTTGGTAACCCCGTCTTTGGCAGCCACAGCTGCGCCATGTTCATGGGCAGGCGTTGCACCCAGATAGCAGCCGTTAGCTGGCCCGCCTCAAGCGTTACCCATAGCCCTTCCCACTCGGCATCTGGCTGATTGTACATTGCCTTTACTGCAGCGCTCAGAGCGGCTTGAAGCTTAGGGTTATGGGCGGCAGCAAGCTGCAGCAGCGCCTCGCGTCGCTTATCGGGTGGGCAAGGCATTACCTTTGGGGTGCTTGAAGGATGCTGAGACGTCATGGCTGATCAATCAAATGTAGAGCTCCGAAGGAGTAATAAAGCGTGCTACGTTATTAGCCTACAATTTATAGCCTTATCCTGACTTCCTAAGCCTTTATACGCCACCCTTATCAGGGCTTATTTCATGTTTTCATGATGGCGATTATCTTGAAGAAATCGTCTTGAAGAAATCGTTTTGAAGGAATTGTTTTGAAGGAATCGTTCTGAAGGAGTAATCAACCCGCCATGCGTATATTGTTGGTAGAAGACGACCCAAGTTTAGCCTCGGGCATTCGCTTGGCGTTAAAGCCCGAGCACTTCACGGTGGATCACCTTAGCGATGGTATTACCGCTCTGGCTGCATTAAAGGAAGGCGAACCCTTTGACGTAGTCATTCTCGACCTGGGGCTGCCACGCATGGATGGCATGCAGGTACTCGAAGCCGTTCGGCGGCAAGGCAATCGCGTGCCTATTTTGGTGTTAACCGCCCGGGATGCTGTTGACGAACGCATCGCGGGGTTAGATGCGGGTGCCGATGATTATTTAACCAAGCCGTTTGAAGTCGCTGAATTAAAAGCCCGCCTCCGTGCCTTGTTGCGGCGTAGTAGTGATCAAGTCAACAGTGCCTTGGAGTGCCGTGGAATCCGCCTTGACCCTTTGACCATGCAGGTGAGTTATCAGGGGAAACTCGTGGCATTATCACGCCGCGAGCTCACCCTGCTGCAAGAGTTTATGAGCCACCCTGGGCGAGTATTCACCCGCGATACGCTAACGCGCTTGGTCTATGGCTGGGATGAAGACGTAGAAAGCAATGCCATTGAAGTCCATGTGCACCACCTACGGCGCAAATTTTTTCCTCACCTGATTCGCACGCTGCGCGGCATTGGTTACGTAATGGATAAAGCGGATAAGGATCAGCACCCATGACCTCTATTCGCCAACGCACACTTGGGCTAGCGCTGCTGGTGTTTGGCATTAGCATGCTGGTGATTGGCTTTATCAGCTATCGCTACGCTGCCCATGAAATTGAAGCGTTGTACGATGCCAGTCTTGAGCAAGACGCGCGTTTATTAGCAGGCCTACTGCAAGCCCCTCTGCCGGATGAGACACGCGGCGTGCTGCTCAGTAGTCTGGAAAATGCCCTTGGGGGTACGGCGAGGTCTGATCGCCGCTTTGCGGGATACCGTGCGGATAGTCAGTTGGGCTTCCAACTCTGGGAAGAGGGCCACCTCCTGCTACGCTCGGCCAATGCCCCCGAACCACCTCTGGAGAGTCTCCCCTCAGGCTTCATTAGTCGCTCTATTGATGAAGTCGAATGGCGCATTTATGTACTTGAAGTCACCCATTCCACTCAGCGAATTGTCGTTAGCGAGCGTGAGGACGTTCGCGGCGATATCATAAGAGCGGTTGCACTACGCACATTGATGCCCGACCTCATTGGCCTGCCACTACTGACCGCTCTGCTGTGGTGGTCTATCGGCTGGGGATTAGCACCGCTATCGCGCATGGCTGAGCAAATTCGCAGCCGTGATCCGCATAATTTGCAGCCCTTAACGCTTAGCCCCCTGCCTCATGAGTTAGACACTATCGCCGGAGCGCTTAATCGGCTGTTAAAGCGAATCCGCATAATGCGTGTGCGCGAAAAGCGCTTTATTGCCGATGCCGCCCATGAGCTACGCACGCCCTTAGCGGTTCTTGATCTACACGCTCAGAACGCCTTGACTGCCGATAACCTCGAAGATCGCCAAGAGGCACTCAACCACCTGCGCGGAGGCGTTGCACGAGCCACGCGTTTGGTCACCCAGCTATTAACGCTGGCTCGCCTGGAGCCTGAAGAGGAGTCCCAGCCCGAGTACCGTACTAGCCACTTGCTTAGTGAAGTGCGAGAAACCTTGGCCAAACTTTCGCCACTGGCCGCTGAACGCGAGCAGCAGCTGTTGATAAACGCGGATGAACAGGCGGATTGGTTAATGCTAGAAGAACCGGGCGCCATTGAAACTCTAGTACAGAATTTGGTCGGTAATGCCATCCAGCACTCGCCTAATCAAAGTGAGATCAGCATCTCTCTAGCGATGACATCACAAGGCTTCCAGTTAATGGTGGATGACCAGGGCCCAGGCATACCGATCAATGAACGCAAAAAAGTGGTTGAGCGTTTTCAGCGTGCTGGCCCCAGCGCAGGATCAGGGTTAGGACTTTCCATTGTTGAGCGACTGGTCACGCGTCACGGCGGATCCCTACAGCTTGATGACGCTCCTCGCGGGGGATTGCGCGTACGTATTTCTCTGCAGCGCCCGAAAGAGGAATAACACTTTCTTTGTGTACTAAGCGGCGTTTTATGACTCTCTTAAGATTGCGATAAGAATTGCGTGCAACTGTGGAGATGCATGGTGAGCCAGATACCAACGGCTCGCCCTTTTCTCCACATGGAGGTTCCCCTGATGAACCAAGTCACCTTTTCACATAAACCCTTAATTCAACTGAACTCAGCGCCACTACTCGCTATCCCAGCAGCGCGTCGGCTACTGCCCACCAGCCCTGCCATGACCGTGCTGACCGATTTTTCCCAAGTAGCGCCTCAATCGGTTGATGCCGATACCCCTATCGATGAGGCTCATCATAAGATGCGTTATAGCGGTGTTAGACTGCTATTCGTCATGGATCACCAAGCGCACTGTGTCGGCATTATTACCTCAAAAGAGATGATTGGCACCCGGCGTATTAATTTAGCCATGCAGCAGCGCAATCTCTCGCGTGAAGATATAACGGCGGAAATGATTATGACCCCGTGGCACAAGCTCAGCGCCATGCCCGTCGCCCAACTGGCCTCGCTGACAATTGAGGACTTGGTGATGTCGATGGAAGCGTTTACCGAGCAACACCTGTTAATCACCGAGCAAAATGATCACCATGAACTTAGAATTCGCGGCATTATTTCGGCCAGCGATATACAGAGTGCAGTGGATAAAGAGATTAACCCAGTGCCCAGAGCGAAGAGCTTCGCGGAGATTTGCCAGGTCATTACCGGCCACGACCTATAACACTTCATCGCTGACCGTTTTAAGTTAATCGCCTTTAACTGCCGGATGCATAAAGCAAAACGCCCTTCACCGATTCCTCGGTGAAGGGCGTTTTAGGTTTTAACGCACCTAACGCTGTCTAGAATAAACCGGCGTTAATCCAAAGATGCGTCGCAATGCTGGCAGCATAGCCCAACAAAATGGCCGGCACCCAGCGCAGGTGAACGGCAAAGGTATAGATGCCGCGTGCCTGGCCCATAAGGGCAACCCCCGCAGCGGAGCCCATGGAAAGCAAACTACCCCCCACACCGGCGGTAAGGGTAATCAACAGCCAGTTCCCCTCGCTCATATCCGGGGCCATAGAAAGCACCGCAAACATCACCGGGATGTTATCGACGACGGCCGAGATAAGCCCCAGTACCACGTTCGCCCACACCGGGTTCCAACTGCCGTAGAGCGTTTCGGAAAGCAGGCTGAGATAGCCCATAAAGCCAAGGCCACCTACGCACATGACTACCCCATAGAAGAACAGCAGCGTGTCCCACTCGGAGCGCGCGAT
Source organism: Halomonas sp. ISL-56 (assembly GCF_018612805.1). Classification (NCBI taxonomy): domain Bacteria; kingdom Pseudomonadati; phylum Pseudomonadota; class Gammaproteobacteria; order Oceanospirillales; family Halomonadaceae; genus Halomonas; species Halomonas sp. ISL-56. The sequence goes on from NZ_JAGGRO010000028.1 coordinate 48,086, forward strand.
ACGGCTAAAAATATCAAAGGGAACGACGCTGCCAAGCTGCTCCAGCTTCTTCCAGTCACCCCGGCGGGAGTAGCGCTCGCGCTTGCGTTCAAGCGAACGTGGCAGGCTGCGGCGCAGGTAGTAGCCAAAGAACTGCAACAGGCCCAAACCAAACATCATGCCCATGGCAGGCGGTAAATAGAGAACTGAGTGACACAGTACCGAGATGGCCACGGTGATTAAAAACAGCACGATAATGCGCCGCGCGCCACGCTTGAGCCAGACATTCTCTTTAAGCGAGGCAGGCTGACGATTGACGATAAAGAAGTTCATGATGACCGCAGGCACCATAAAATTAACCACTGCAGGAAGCAGCAGCGCGAAGAAACCTTCGAACGGCACTTGCCCTGCCTGCCACACCATTAATGTGGTGATATCGCCAAACGGACTGAAGGCACCACCCGCGTTAGAGGCGACCACCACGTTCACGCAGCAAAGGCCGATAAACTTATTGTCACCTTCGGCCACTTTGAGTACCACAGCACACATCAGCATGGCGGTGGTCATATTGTTGGCGATCGCCGAAATACCGAAGGCCATCACACCGGTAATCCAGAATAGCGTGCGGTAGCTGAAACCTTTACGCACCAGCCAGGAACGCAGCGCATCAAATACCCGACGCTCCTCCATGGCGTTGATATAGGTCATCGCGACCAGCAAAAACAGCAGTAGTTCGGCGTACTCAAGCAGCGTTTCACGGAAGGCGGTTTCCGCCTCTTCCGGCATCCCCGCTTGTACATAAACCCAAGCCACTAGCCCCCAGATAAGCCCCGCCGCGACCAGTACCGGCTTAGACTTACGCATATGCAGTAGCTCTTCACTCATCACCAACGCGTAGGCGAGCACGAAGATCACGACAGAAGAGATACCGGCAAGCGAAAGAGTAAGATCAAGGGGCCCGGCGGCGGCATAAGAGAGGGAAGGAAAAACAAACAGACAGCAGGCGAGCAACAGCCAAGCGACCCGGCTGGCATAATGCCGGGTTACGAGGACGTTTGGTGGTTTCATAGCAATGTTATCCAATCAGAAGGGAGGGAAGACCGCCACGATCATAAGCACCCTAACCACATGCTGCAACGCAACGGTTGCGCATAAGATGCGACTTATCGCCGCATCTTGTAAAGCATTTTTATGGGTTTAACTAAAACGAAAGTCTGACGCCTCAATCACTCCACCGTGACACTTTTGGCTAGGTTGCGAGGTTGGTCGACATCGGTGCCTTTTAAGACCGCCACGTGGTAACTCAACAGCTGTAACGGCAGGGTATACAGCAGCGGCGCCAGCGCTTCGTGGACGTGGGGCAGGGTCAGTACACGAATATCTTCCTGGGCGTCGATCCCCACACTCTCATCGGCAAACACAAACAGCTGGCCGCCGCGGGCGCGGACTTCCTGAAGGTTGGATTTAAGCTTTTCCAGCAGGTCATCGTTGGGGGCGACCGAAACCACTGGCATTTCGCTGTCCACCAGCGCCAGCGGGCCATGCTTTAACTCCCCGGCGGGGTAAGCCTCGGCATGGATATAGGAGATCTCTTTGAGCTTAAGTGCGCCTTCCAGGGCAATCGGGTAGTGGGCACCGCGCCCCAGAAACAGCGCGTGATGTTTTTCAGCAAACGCCTGGGAAAGCGCTTCAATTTGGCTATCCAGCGCCAGCACCTGCTGGCACACCTCGGGCAGCGAGCGCAGCGCAGCGATAATATCCGGGTATTCAGCCTGATCTTTGGCTTTACTCACTGAAAGCGTTAGCAGCATTAGCGCTACCAGCTGGGTGGTAAAGGCTTTGGTCGAGGCGACACCAATTTCAGGGCCTGCGCGGGTCATAAGGGTAATATCCGACTCACGCACCAGCGAACTACCCGGCACGTTACAGATCGCCAGCGAGCCTACATAGTTGAGGGTTTTAGCGAAGCGTAGCGCGGCCAGTGTATCGGCGGTCTCGCCGGACTGTGAGAGGCTGATAAACAGCGTACCTTCAGGCACCACCGGATGGCGGTAGCGATATTCAGAAGCAATCTCGACCTGCACCGGTACGCCTGCGTAACGCTCTAGCCAGTATCGCGCCACTAGCCCTGCATGATAGCTGGTGCCGCAGGCAATAATATGCACATGGCGAGTACGCTGGAAAAGCGCCTGGGCATCCGGGCCAAAACTTTCGACCAACACGCTTTGGGCGCTCAGCCGACCCTCTAATGCTGCCTCGATAACCGTTGGCTGCTCAAAGATTTCCTTAAGCATATAGTGACGATATTCGCCCTTACTAGCCGCGCCATCGCCGTGCTCAAAGGTATGAATAGGACGCTTTACGTCGTTACCGTCGCGATCCACAATGCGAATGGTGCCCTGCTCGCGAAGCTCAACCAAATCGCCCTCTTCAAGGTAAATAAAGCGATCGGTCACCGGCAGTAGCGCCAGCGGGTCAGAAGCTAAAAAGGCTTCGTTGATACCTACACCGACTACCAGCGGGCTGCCTTGGCGAGCACCGACCACCACACCCGGCTCCTTGGCGCTCATCACACCCAACGCGTAAGCACCGCCTAAACCGTTTACGATCTGCTGGGTAGCAGCAAACAGGCTGAATCCATCTTTCAGCTTCTCAGCGAGTAAGTGAGCAATCACTTCAGTATCGGTTTCGGAGCTGAACGAGTAACCGTTACGCTGCAGGCTATCTTTTATGTGTTCGTAGTTCTCAATAATACCGTTATGAACAACGGCAATCTGATCACTGCTATGATGCGGATGGGCATTGGCCTCAGAGGGTTTACCGTGAGTGGCCCAGCGAGTGTGGGCGATCCCCGACAAACCCGGTAGTGCCGAGGCCTCCAGCTGTGCAGCCAGCGCCGCGACTTTACCAAGCGCCCGGTGGCGAGTTAATACGCCGTCACTGAACACTGTCATACCGGCCGAATCGTAGCCGCGATACTCCAGGCGCCTCAGTCCTTCTAATAAAATTTCTTGGACGTTGCGCTGGGCAACGGCGGCCACAATGCCACACATAGCTACTCTCCTAGGTTATTAACCAGAGCCCTTACAAAAGTTCTACCAATCCGCAGAACGGTAAATCAACCGCCTGCGAATATAAATACGGCTTTTTAATGATGCTTAGGGCTATTTTAAGGACTCTTTTAAGAGCTCTTTTAAAAACTCTTTTAGAACTGCTTTAGAGCGATTTTAAAAACTTACTTTAAGCGCTTGCTATCAGCACTATGGCTCTTCGTGCTTGCAAGGGCGCAACCAGTCAATTTTTTCTAGCTGGCGACTACGGGTGACTGCCAGGGCGTAATCGGTGACATCTTTGGCAATCGTGGAACCTGCCCCGACAGTGGCGCCTTTGCCTATGGTGACAGGCGCCACCAGCGCAGAATTCGAGCCAATAAAGGCATTATCACCAATCTCAGTATGGTGCTTATTAGCCCCGTCGTAGTTACAGGTAATGGTGCCTGCTCCCACATTCACATCCCGTCCTAAGCGTGCATCCCCAACGTAGCTTAGGTGATTAATCTTGCTGCCCTCACCCACATCGGCGTTTTTGGTTTCGACAAAATTGCCCACTTTGGCTTTTACCGCTAGCCGCGTGCCGGGGCGTAACCGGGCAAAGGGGCCAATCTGGTTGAGGCCCGCAGCCACGGTGCGTTCTATCACGCTATGGGTATCTACCACGCTCTGGGCACCAATAGTGCTGTTTTTAATCACGCAGTAAGGGCCAACCCGCACGCCTTCGCCTAGCTCAACGTCGCCTTCAAACACGCAGCCCACATCAATAAACACATCGTGGCCGCAGGTCAGGCGCCCACGCACATCGAGACGTTCAGGGTCAGCAAGGGCCACCCCCTGCGCCATTAACTTATCGGCCAATTGGCGCTGATAAAAACGCTCCAAGCGAGCCATTTGTGCCCGGTTGTTGACGCCTTCCACTTCAACGGTGGTGGCCGGTTGGACAGTGCAAACTTTGATGCCCTCATCTGCAGCCATGGCGATCACATCGGTCAAGTAGTACTCGCCCTGCGCGTTCTCAGCGGAAAGTTGCGGTAACCAGCGTTTTAGCTGGGCGCTGGTCATGGCCATAATGCCGGTATTGCATTCGGTGATAGCAAGCTGGGCACTGCTGGCATCTTTTTGCTCAACAATCGCCACGGCATCGCCCGCCTCATTGCGCTCGATCCGCCCATAGCCAGTGGGGTCAGCTAGCGTTACCGTTAATAGCCCCATGTGCTGCTCATCCACATAGGCTAATAGTTCGCTCAGCGATTCCCGCTGCAGCAAGGGAACGTCACCGTAAAGGACTAACACCTTGCCGCTCCCCAACTGCTCAAGCGCTTGAGCCACCGCGTGCCCAGTGCCCTTCTGCTCGGCCTGGACGGCAAACTGCACGGCATTGTCTGTCAGCGCTTCGCGCAGCTGGTCAGCGCCATGACCAATCACCACATGGGTTCTGTCAGGCTGCAACCCAGAAGCTGTATCCAGCACATGCTGCACCATAGGCTTGCCTGCCAAGGGGTGAAGCACCTTAGGAATTTGCGAATGCATCCGTGTGCCTTTACCCGCGGCGAGAATGACAATATCCAGTTCTTGCATGTTATTCACCTGTTACCGGTTGGATGGCGGGCACTGCCTCGGGGGCTGGTGATGGAGAGATTGAAAATGATTCAATGCCCAATTCATTGACCAGTGCTTCACCGAAATAGTTAACAAATTCAGGGCTTGCAATGCTGCGCCACTGCTCACCGTCGCGCACCAACAGGAGTACCTTGAGATTGTTCTCGAGGGCCATCTGTATAGCGTCCGATTCGCCCACCACCAGTAGCGCTGTCGCCCAGGCATCCGCCCAAGCATTGGATGGATGGAACACCGACACCGATGCAAGCTGGTGGGTGACTGGCCGCCCCGAACGTGGATCAATGGTGTGAGAGAAGCGCTGGCCGTCGACTTCAAAATAGTTGCGGTAATCGCCGGAGGTAGCCACCGACATACTCTCTAGCGGAATGATATGCTGGGCTCGCTGCTCACCATCCTCGGGCACCTCAATGCCAATTCGCCACGGTGTCTGTTCCTCTTCATCACGCACTCCACGAGCAATTAGGTCACCGCCTAAATTCACCAAGTAGTGCTCTATGCCCTGCTGATTAAGGTAAGCGGCCACCCTATCAGTGGCATGGCCTTTCGCGACGCCAGACAGGTCGACAAACACATCGCGGATACGTCGTGCCTGCATATTTTGCGTATCGACCTCCACCGCATCAAAGCCTACCTCAGCAAGCTGCTCGGCCAGAACATCATCGGCGGGCACCTCTTCAGGCCTTGCACCAGGGCCAAAACTCCATAAATTAACCAGGTCGCCCACGGTAATATCAAAGGCACCGTGACTGGCTTCAGCCACTGACTGGCTGATCGCCAACACTTCAATAAGTTCATTGGAGAGCGGCTGCCACTCCCCTAACGGGGCTTCATTAAACGCGATCAGCTCTGAATCATCCCGGTAGGTGGACATCGCCTGGTCAACGCTCTCCAGTTCTGCTTTAAAACCCGCTTCCAGCTCAAGGGACTCGCCTTGTGTAAGCGGATCCATAATGGTCACCTGATAGAAGGTGCCAAAAATATTACCCTCAAAGCGTACCGGAGGTTCCAGCGGACGATCACTCTCTGAGCAGCCAGCCATGGCTATCACTAAGCCCAGTAAAACGCCCATCACGGTCAATCCACGTCGCCACCTTGTACTGCGTTCAACAGCCAGATTCTGTTCGCCACCCAGTTTCTGTTTCATTTTTTTCATCATTGCCTTACCTAAACTTAAAGCCCTAAAAGTGAAGTGCTTAAAAATGAAAGAACCACAGCAACCAGGCGCCGAACAGCACGCGGTAAATCACAAAGGGCTGCATTCCCAATTTTTTTATAATCACCAGAAAGTAGTGGATACACAAATACGCGCTTACCCCTGAAAGTAGAGTACCCACTAGCATCGCGGCCCAGTCGACCGACTGCGACGCATTAACAAGGCCTATGGCTTCCAGTCCACCGGCTAACACAATCACTGGAATCGATAGCAAGAAAGAGAAGCGCGCAGCCCCTTCTCGACTCATCCCGACCATGAGCGCCGCCGTAATGGTAATCCCCGAGCGCGACGTGCCGGGAATCAGCGCCAATGCTTGAGCACCACCAATAATCAGCACATCCTTTAATCGCAGTTGGTATTCGCTACGCGTTCCCCGTTTGCGCCAGTCGGCGTAGCCCAACAATAAACCGAAACCAATTAAGCTAACGCCGATAATCAATGTAGAACGCATATAGTCAGAAATAACATCGTGCAGCAGCAAGCCAACAACCCCCACGGGGATGGTCGCCAGCGTTACCCAAAAGGCGAGCCGCGCATCATCGTTGATGCCCTTCCCACCGATGGCAGCCAGGCTGCTGGTGATCATTTGCCAAATTTCGTGCCTGAAATAGAGGATAACTGCGGAGAGGCTGCCTAAATGCAGTGCCACATCAAAGGCTAAGCCTTGATCTTGCCAATCTGTCAGAACGGGCACCAAAATCAGATGGGCAGAGCTCGAAACGGGTAAAAATTCTGAAACTCCCTGAACAATCGCTAACACCACCACCTGGAGCCAATCCATAAAAACATCCTGTGTAATAGAAACAATTTGATGGTTTGCAATGGCGCTTAAGGATACACATCCGCTTATTCGTTGTCCGCCACTGCTTTTACTGACACGCTTTTACTGACACGCTTTTACTGACACACTTTTACTGACGCTATCCGCCACTGACTCTCAAAAAGCCGTTTCACAGTTTGAACGCAGTGGAGGCTATAGAGGATATAAGGAGTGCGCTACAATAGGCGACTATTGAATGCGTGCGTCCCTGCAAGGTAGCCATGACTCAGACCATCGAAACGCCAGTGGTTCACGACCAAGCGCGACTTAGCCAGGAAGCTAAGCGTGTCACCTACATAGGTGCGTGGTTGGATGGCCTGTTGAGCATCGTCAAAGTCACGATCGGCTTTATGGTCGGCTCAGCGGCATTAATCGCCGATGGCATTCACTCCCTGTCTGATTTAGTCACCGACGGCTTTGTACTGGCGGCCATTCACTATGGGCGTCAAGAACCCGATAAAGACCACCACTACGGCCACGGCCGAATCGAAACGCTGACCACGCTGCTACTCGGTAGCGTGCTGATTTTCGTGGCTGGCGCGATTGCCTGGTCGAGCCTGGATCGCCTGTTTAGCGGGGCCGACGTTAACGCTCCTGGCGCGGTGGCGATCGTTATTACCGTGATTGCACTGTTTAGCAAAGAGTGGATTTTTCGCTACACCATGCGGGTCGCCAAGCGGGTAAAGTCTAAATTACTCGAAGCCAACGCCTGGCACTCGCGCAGCGATGCGCTATCCACCGCCGTGGTTCTAGTGGCATTGGTGGGCGCCCAGTTTGGTTTGGGTTGGCTGGACGCCGTGGCCGCCATCATCGTGGGCTTATTGGTCGGCAAGGTTGGTTTGGACTTGCTGTGGGAGTCGGCGCGGGAGCTGGTGGATACTGCGCTACCGGTGGATGTACAAAATCAGATGCACGACGTTGCCTGCAGCGTGCCGGGTGTGGATAGCGTGCACGACCTGCGCACCCGCCAGTCGGCGGGCTGGGTGATGGTCGATCTGCACGTGGTGGTGGGGCCAAAAATTACCGTCTCGGAAGCCCACGAAATCGGCAACGAAGTGAGCCGTCGCCTACGCCATGAATTCCCCGCGCTGACCGATGTGATCTTCCACGTTGACCCCGAAGACGACGCCGGTGCGGGCGACCCCAGCCGCCTTCCCGGCCTACCGCTGCGCCCTGAAGTGGAGGCCGCCCTGGATGCGCGCTGGTATAAGCACCCGGTGTGGCGCACGCTAAACGAGCTTCAGTTGCACTACCTGGACGATAAGGTATCAGTATCGCTGATCATCGATGACGCGGTGCATCAACCGCCCCAGTGCCTCGCCAGCCAGCTAAAAGCGCTGGCTAGCGATATTGAGTGGCTCGGTCATGTAGAAGTGCTGTTTATTACCCGCGCCGCCAGCAGTTCGATGCGCTAGGTTCGATGCGTTAGTTTCGATAAACTAGTTTCGATACACTAGGTTTAACCGCTAGCTTACAATCTAAAGTTATTACAATCTAAAGTTATTACAATCCGGACAGCATGAGTGTGGCGATACTGAAGTAAATCACTACCCCAGAAGCATCAATCAGCGTGGTCACCAGCGGTGCCGACGCAGTTGCCGGGTCAACCTTAAAGCGTTCCAGCACAAACGGCAGACACATCCCCAGCAGGCTGCCGAACAGCACAATAACCACCATGCTAAAGGCGACCACCATGGCCAGCGCCTCGCCACCGCGCATGATGCCAATCGGCGTTACCGCAATCGCCATGGTAATACCCAGCGAGCCCGCCACCAGAAGCTCGCGGCCGAGTAGTTTACCCCAATCTTTAACGCCTACGTCGCCGGTCGCCATACCGCGCACCATCAGTGTGGCGGCCTGAGCACCGGCGTTACCGCCACTGCCGATCAGCAGCGGTAAAAAGAACACCAGGGCCACCTGGGCAGCAATGGTCTCTTCAAAGTAGGCAATCCCAGCGCCTGAAAACAGGTTGGCGAAGACCAGCAGAACCAGCCAAAACACCCGCTTACGGTAGAGGCTCCAGAGTTTCACACGGCTAACGCCATCTTCTAGCTGGCCAATCGACATCCCTTTATGGAAATCCTCGGTGGCCTCGGATTCGGCTACGTCCATGGCATCATCGTGGGTCACAATACCCACCATACGGTCATCGGCATCGATCACCGGCAGGGCTAAAAGGTCGTACTTCGCCACTATACGCGCGACATCCTCCTGAGGTTTATCGACCCCGGTGCTGATAACATCTTTGATCATAATGTCATCGACAATGGCACCAGGGCGCGCCACCATCAGTTGGCGCAGCGACATGGTGCCGATCAGTTGCCCATCGCTATCCAGGATATACAGTTGGTAGACCGTTTCCGCATCCGGGGCGGTTTGACGCACCCGCATCATTGCTTGCGACACCGTCATGCCACTGGCTATGGAGACATAGTCAGAGGTCATGATGGCGCCTGCGGTGCCCTCTTCGTAGCTTGCTAACCGCTTGAGAGCTTCACGCTCGCGGTGGGCCATGCGCCGCAATAGCGCCTCTCGGCGGTCTTCACTGAGCAGATTAAACAGGTCGGCACGTTCGTCCGAACTCATCTCTTCCAACAGCTTCAGTACCTGGCTGTCATCCAGTTGTCCGACCACCTCAAGCTGGCTCTCACCGGGCAAATAACCCAACACGTTAGCAGCACGTTCGGCAGACAGGATATCCAACAGCAAGAGCGCCGCAGGCAGCTCTTCGTCATCTTCAATCATCTCTTCGAGCACTTCACCGATATCCGCTGAGCGGGTTTCGGCCAAACGCAAAGAGAGCACCGATTTACTCGGCACTTCCTTGGCCAGCTCGTCGAGCAGTTCGGCTTTTAATTCTTGCAGGCTTTCATCATTCAGTGCCATGGCTCTCCCCTTCACGCTTACATACGTCGTGCTGCCGACTTAATTCCATATACGGCTTAATTCCAACTACTTACTAGCATACTGCCAAACAAAAAAACGCCCCTTAAACCCTAATACGGGTTTAAGGGGCGTTGGACACACGCCAAACGCGTGGGTATTAGCCTTTACCCGCCTTTTTACGCAGCTGCTGAATCGTTCGCAGCTGTGCAACGGCTTCGGCAAGTTCAGCGGCAGCGCGAGTATAATCGAGCTCCGATGACTTCTCATTAAAGGCTTTCAGCGCCTGCTGACGCGCTTCTTCTGCAGCGGCTTCGTTGAGGTCACTGGCACGCGATGCAGCGTCGGCGAGTATCGTCACCACATCCGGCTGGACTTCCATGAAACCGCCCGAGACAAAGAAGTTCTCTTCCTTGCCATCATCAAAAATCACGCGAACCGGACCCGGCTGAAGCTCGGTCAGCAGCGGAGCGTGACCGGGTAGAATACCCAGGTCACCCATCATCCCGGAAGCAATCACCTGCTCAACAGTACCTGAGAAAATGGATGCTTCAGCGCTGACGATATTGCAAGTAAAGCTATTCGCCATAGCGAATCCCCCTAATGGACGGGATTACTTCTTCATCTGGTTGGCTTTCTCGACGGCTTCGTCGATGGAGCCGACCATGTAGAAGGCCTGTTCCGGCATATCGTCGTATTCGCCAGCTAGAATGCCCTGGAAGCCACTGATCGTGTCTTTCAGTGAGACATACTTGCCTGGTGAACCGGTAAATACTTCGGCCACAAAGAACGGCTGCGACAAGAAGCGCTGGATTTTACGCGCCCGGGAAACGGCCAGCTTGTCTTCGTCAGACAGCTCATCCATACCCAGGATAGCGATAATATCCTTAAGCTCTTTGTAGCGCTGAAGAACGTTCTGCACACCGCGAGCAGTGGCGTAGTGCTCTTCACCGACGACCAGCGGATCTAGCTGACGCGAGGTGGAATCCAGCGGATCGATCGCAGGATAAATACCCAGTTCGGCGATAGAACGCGCCAGTACCACGGTCGCATCAAGATGCGAGAAGGTGGTTGCCGGCGACGGATCGGTCAAGTCATCCGCAGGGACGTAAACGGCCTGAACAGACGTGATAGAGCCCGTTTTAGTCGAGGTGATACGTTCCTGTAGAACGCCCATCTCTTCAGCCAGCGTCGGCTGATAACCTACCGCAGACGGCATACGACCCAACAGCGCAGATACCTCAGTACCGGCCAGGGTGTAGCGATAGATGTTATCAACGAACAACAGCACGTCGCGGCCTTCATCACGGAATTTCTCTGCGATGGTCAGGCCAGTCAACGCAACGCGCAAACGGTTACCCGGGGGCTCGTTCATCTGACCGTAAACCAGCGATACCTTATCGATAACGTTGGATTCAGTCATTTCGTGATAGAAGTCGTTACCCTCACGCGTACGCTCACCTACACCGGCGAATACAGAGTAGCCGCTGTGCTCGGTGGCGATGTTGCGGATAAGCTCCATCATGTTAACGGTTTTACCAACACCGGCGCCGCCGAACAGGCCGACTTTACCGCCCTTGGCAAACGGGCAGACCAAGTCGATAACCTTAATGCCGGTTTCAAGCAGTTCGTTAGACGCCGCTTGGTCGGCATAGCCCGGTGCTTTGCGGTGGATCGGCATACGCTCTTGCTCGCCGATCGGCCCCGCTTCATCAATCGGCTCGCCGAGTACGTTCATAATACGGCCTAGCGTTTCCTTACCTACCGGTACGGAAATCGCGGCACCTGTGCTGGTCGTGTCCATGCCACGTTTCAAGCCCTCAGTGGAGCCCATGGCGATGGTGCGCACCACGCCGTCGCCCAGCTGCTGCTGGACTTCGAGGATGGTCTCAACATCGGAGACCTTCAGCGCGTCGTAGACCTTGGGCACAGAGTCCCGCGGAAACTCTACGTCAATCACCGCGCCGATGATTTGTACGATACGTCCGCTCATCTTGGTTCCTCTCTAAAACCTGCAAATGAAACCTGTCTGCCGGGAACCGCTTAAAAGAGGCAGTTCCCTAGGCGTTATACGGCAGCAGCGCCGCCGACGATCTCAGAAATTTCCTGGGTGATGGCGGCCTGACGGGCCTTGTTGTAGACCATCTCCAGATCGTCGATTAGGCCGCCTGCGTTGTCAGTGGCACTTTTCATAGCGATCATTCGGGCAGCTTGTTCACAAGCGCCGTTTTCCACTACCGCCTGATACACCTGTGATTCGATGAAACGAACCAACAGGCTATCAAGCAACGCCTTGGCATCCGGTTCATACAGGTAGTCCCAGCTTCCGGGACGGGCGTTTTCGTCGTCTTGCTCAGCGTCTGCGCCCATATCAGGCGACAGTGGAAGAAGCTGACGAACCACTGGCTTTTGCGTCATGGTGTTCACAAACTCGTTGTGCACCACGTAAAGCCGGTCGAGACGTCCTTCATCGTACGCTTCAAGCATGACCTTAATACTGCCAATCAACCCCTCAACGGTCGGGGCTTCACCTAAACCACTCTTCGCCGCCACCAAATTGCCACCGTAGTTACGGAAAAAGGTGCTGGCCTTGGCGCCCAGAGCGCAAAAATCCTGCTCTGCACCCTGCTTTTTCCACTCACTGGCCTGTTTAAGTAAGGCTTTGAAGAGGTTATGGTTCAAGCCACCGCACAAACCACGGTCCGTGGAGACCACGATGTAGCCAACACGCTTAACCTCGCTACGCTCGACCATATAGTCGTGCTTGTACTCGGGGTTGGCGTCGGCAATGTGGCCGACCACATTACGGATCTGCTTAGCGTAAGGCTGACTAGCTCTCATCAGATCTTGCGCTTTACGCATTTTAGATGCAGCCACCATTTCCATGGCGCTGGTGATCTTCTGCGTATTTTTAATGCTCCCGATCTGGGTGCGTATCTCTTTTGCAGCTGCCATAGCGATCTACCCTTCGTTCGTGGCTCTCAGAAAGCATGCAAACCCGCCCGCAGGCGGGCCAGACATTACCAGCTCTGAGTCGCCTTGAACTTCTCGAGACCCGACTTCAAGCTGTCTTGAATCTCACCGTTGTAGTCGCCGCTCTGGTTGATCTTGTCGAGCAGATCACCGTGTTCAGACCTCATGTAGTCGTGCAACGCACGCTCAAAGTCCAACACTTTGTCTACTTCAACATCATCCAGGTAGCCTTCGTTGGCGGCATACAGCGACAGCGCCATTTCCGCGATCGACATCGGCGAGTACTGGTTCTGTTTCATCAGCTCGGTGACACGCTGACCGTGCTCAAGCTGCTTACGCGTCGCTTCGTCAAGATCAGACGCAAACTGCGAGAACGCCGCCAGTTCACGGTACTGGGCCAGCGCCAGACGGACACTACCACCAAGCTTTTTGATGATTTTGGTCTGCGCCGAACCACCGACACGAGAAACCGATAGACCGGCGTTAATTGCCGGACGAATACCGGAGTTAAACAGGTTGGTTTCCAGGAAGATCTGACCGTCAGTGATCGAGATCACGTTGGTCGGAACGAACGCAGAAACGTCGCCACCCTGGGTTTCGATGATCGGCAGTGCGGTTAAAGACCCCGTTTTGCCTTTCACTTCGCCGTTGGTGAACTTCTCAACGTAGTCGACGTTAACCCGTGCAGCACGCTCAAGTAGACGCGAGTGGAGATAGAACACGTCACCAGGATAGGCTTCACGGCCTGGCGGACGGCGTAGCAGTAGCGATACCTGGCGGTAGGCGACGGCCTGCTTGGAGAGATCGTCATATACGATTAGCGCGTTCTCGCCGCGGTCGCGGAAGTATTCGCCCATGGTACAGCCAGAGTAGGCAGCCAGGAACTGCATCGGCGCCGGATCGGCAGCGCCAGCGGCGACGACGATAGTGTGCTCCATGGCGCCGTGCTCTTCGAGCTTGCGCACCACGTTGGCAATGGTCGACTGCTTCTGACCAATGGCAACGTAGACACAGGTCACGCCTTTGCCTTTCTGGTTGATGATCGCATCAATAGCAATGGCGGACTTACCAATCTGACGGTCACCGATGATCAGCTCACGCTGACCACGGCCGATCGGCACCATGGCATCGATCGACTTCAGACCGGTTTGGATTGGCTCATCAACGGATTGACGGGTAATAACGCCCGGCGCCACTTTTTCAACGGCGTCGGTCATTTTAGCGTTAATCTCGCCTTTACCATCGATGGGGTTACCCAGCGCATCGACCACGCGACCAATCAGCTCAGGGCCTACCGGCACTTCGAGAATACGACCGGTACATTTGGCGGTCATGCCCTCTTCAAGCTGCAGGTAGTCACCCAGCACTACGGCACCTACGGAGTCACGCTCCAGGTTAAGCACCATGCCAAAAATGCTGTTGGGAAATTCAATCATTTCACCAAACATCGCGTCTTCGAGGCCGTGAATTTTCACGATACCGTCGGAAACAGTGACGATGGTGCCCTGATTACGGGCTTCGGATGCGACGTCAAGCTTCTCAATTCGCTGCTTGATGATGTCGCTGATCTCGGAAGGATTCAGTTGCTGCATGCCATGTCCCTCAGACTCAAGCGGTTAGCGCTTCGGAAAGGCGGTTCAATCGACCACGTACTGACCCGTCAATGACGGTGTCGCCAGCACGCAGGATGACACCGCCGATAAGCGACTTGTCCACCTGAGTAGTAATGGAGATTTCGCGATTCAGACGTTTCTTGAGCGCGTTCGCTAGCTTGGTCTTCTGCTTACTATCTAATTTGTAAGCAGAGGTGACGTTCACTTCAACACGCTGCTCGTGTTCGGCACGTAGGTGCTCAAACTGCACAGCGATTGATGAAAGTGACATCAAACGACCTTGGTCTGCCAAAACATCTAAAAAACGCTGTAAAGCATCGTCTTGCTCGCCGGGTGTCATATCGGCCAACAGCGATACTTTTTGCGCGTTCTCAAGTTTTGGACTGCCCAGCAAACGACGAACATCGCTGTCAGCGACCGCTAAGCTTAAAAAGCCCAGCGCCTGTGACCAGCTATCAAGCGCCTCATGATCACGCGCGTATTCAAACGCTGCCTTAGCGTAAGGACGAGCGACGGTCAGTAATTCCGCCATAATTCACCTCCTTACAGTTCAGCAGCAAGCTCATCAAGTAACTTGCGATGGGCTTGTTCGTCGACCGAAGCTTCAAGAACACGCTCGGCACCCATAACAGCGAGATAAGAGACCTGGGCGCGAAGCTCGTCTTTTGCACGGTTCACTTCTTGCTCGATCTCTGAACGTGCGCTGGCTACTAGGCGTTCGCCTTCGGCACGGGCTTGCTCGCGGGCTTCTTCAATCATCTGGGCAGAGCGTTTGTTGGCCTGCTCAAGAATTTGCGAAGCTTGCTCCTTGCTTTCACGCAGCGTCTGCTCAGCGCGTTCTTGAGCAAGCTCAAGATCACGGTTAGCACGGCTGGCTGCGTCCAAGCCATCAGCAATTTTCTTCTGACGCTCATGAAGCGCGTTGCTGATCGGAGGCCACACATACTTTATGCAAAACCAGACAAAGATCGCGAAGGCGATCGTCTGCCCGATTAGCGTCATGTTGATATTCACAGGAATGTACCTCTGACAAGTTCGTGGCGACCGGAGTGAAACAAAACCGAGCGCTTAGCGCTCGGCTTAGCTGTCATTAACCGGCAACAACGAAAATCAGGTACATCGCAATACCAACACCGATCATCGGAACGGCGTCGAGCAGACCGGCCATGATGAAGGTTTTGGTTTGCAGTTGGTCACCCAGTTCAGGCTGACGTGCAGTTGACTCAAGCAGTTTGCCGCCCAAAAGAGCGAAGCCAATGCCGGTAGCCAGTGCGCCCAGACCGATGATGATGGCAGCTGAAAGATAAACCATTTCCATGATGAAGCTCCTGAGTTTAAGTTTTGGTTAAGGGTTGAGGGTTAATGAAAACGTTATTGCTAGGTTAATGGTGTTCGTGTGCAGCGCTCAGATAGACAACCGACAGCGTTGTAAAAATGAAGGCCTGCAGAGTGACCACCAAGATGTGGAAGATGGCCCACGGCACATCCAATAGCCAGATAGCCCAGAACGGCAGCAGGGCGATCAGAATAAAGATCACTTCACCGGCAAACATGTTGCCGAAAAGACGTAGGCCGAGACCTAGCGGCTTTACGAGCAAGCCAATGATTTCGAGTACTAGGTTGAAAGGAATCAGCGCCCAGTGATTGAACGGCGTCAATGATAGCTCTCTGGCAAAACCGCCTGCACCTTTCACCTTAATGCTGTAATAAATAATCAAACAAAACACACCCAGTGCCATACCGAGTGTGGCATTGGGGTCAGTGGTCGGGACAATCTTCATATAATCGACGCCAAGTTTGGCGAACAATACTGGGAAATAGTCCACTGGGATGATTTTCAGCGTGTTCATCAGCAAAATCCACACAAACAGCGTCAACGCTAATGGCGCAATCATCGGATTTTTACCATGGAAGGTAGCGCGAGTAAGGTTCTCAATAAACTCGACAACCATCTCTACCGCATTTTGTAACCCGCCGGGTACTCCGGTAGTCGCCATTTTACCGGCTTTGCGGAAAACCCAGATAAATAGCAACCCCATGGCAATAGACCAGCCCATAGTGTCTAAGTGAATGGCCCAAAAGCCCATTTCACGGGCCTCTTCAGCAGAGTGTGCCAGCGACCAGCCATTCTCTGGGTGGTTGCCAAAGGTCAGGTTCTGCAAGTGGTGCTGGATATAGTAAGTCGAAGAGACTTCGTTTCCTGCGGCCATGGACATGTCACCTCAATTAGTTGTGCGATCTCTAGGCATCAGCCAAGGCGTGAGCCAATGCGTTAGAACAACCGCGACGTAAGCATAAAAAAATAAAGCGGGGTTTGAGGGGGGCGCTGCTACAAACACTGCGACAAACAGTGCCACCGTCAAACCAAACTTACCTGCTTCAGCGCGAAACAAGTGCATAGCCCCTCGTGTTCGGCGCTTAGCGTGAAAAAACCCCATTCGCTGAATAAAAAAGGCGTGCGGCAACAAGGCTACCAACGCTCCTTTAAAAACCGATGACATGCCTTCAACGTCTGCGGCTAGGTAGGCTGCAAACATCCCTACCAGCGTAATTATCAGCTGTGCGGCCGTCAGTCGAATGATATAGGTTTTTCGCCGCTGGGTTTCGTATCGCTGCATAGCTCTTAGGAAAAATACCCAGCCTCACTAGTGAAAACCCATTACTCGAAAAGCTAATACTTCGACAAGCTAATATCTCTACAAACCAAGGCAACCTGCACAAATCTTGCGCGATTATAGGGAAGCGCTATCACACCTTCAACCGAACTCGCACCGATTTTGCCCGTTAAAGGGCCTAATTGCGACCAAAGAGGGAAAACATGACTGCTTCTTACGCGATATTGAATAGCCTGCTATTTAATATGGTTTAAGATACCGTCCAACTCTTCAAGGCTGGTATAACGTATCGTTAATTTACCTTTGCCTTTTTGACCATGGTCAATGGAGACAGGCGCACCGAGCAGTTCGCCGAGATGGGTTTCAAGCTTAGCGACATCGGGCTGCTTGCTCTGCCGGCTAGGCGTTTTGATTGGCGTTTGGCTGGTTTGGACTTTTTTCACCAGTGCTTCGGTGGCCCGCACCGTCATGTCATTGTTGACCACCTCATGAGCCACCTGCCGCTGCTGGGTGCTGTTGAGCGTTAACAGCGCCCGTGCGTGGCCCATATCAAGATCGCCGCGTTCGAGCAGGGTCTGCACTTCCGGATCTAGCGCCAGCAGGCGCAACAGATTAGCGACCTGGGTACGCGATTTACCTACCGCGTCAGCTATCTGCTGCTGGGTAAGCTCAAACTCTTCGCCCAGCCGTTTGAGCGCCATGGCTTCTTCGATGGCGTTGAGGTTTTCGCGCTGAATATTTTCGATTAGCGCCAGTGCCAAGGCGACTTCATCGCTAACTTCACGGATCACTGCCGGGATAACGTCAAGCTCGGCAAGTTGGGCTGCCCGCCAGCGACGTTCACCGGCAATAATTTCGTAGCGGTCGACGCCGATGGGACGCACGACAATGGGCTGCATCACGCCCTGGGCACGAATGGAATCCGCCAGTTCTTCTAGCGCTTCGGGCTGAATATCCCGGCGCGGCTGATACTTACCGCGAGTTAATTGCCCTAACGGCAGGCGTTCAAGGCGATCTTCCGTCACTTCGTCGGCAGCGGCACGCGCAGCGTCATTAAGCTCCAAAGGGGCGCCACTACCGGCAAGTTCTAAGCTGTCACGGCGACGGGCACCGGCACCAATCAGGGCATCCAGGCCACGTCCCAGCGCGGGTTTACGCGTCATTCGCTTTTCCTCATTTTATAGCGCCAGGCGACGAATTATCTCTTTGGCCAATACACGATAGGCCTGACTACCCCGGGAAAACCGAGCATATTGCGTAACGGGTAACCCGTGGCTCGGCGCTTCAGCAACTTTTACGTTGCGCGGAATGGTGGTTTTCAACAGCATATCGCCAAAATAGTCACGCAACTGCTTATCCACTTCCCGGGTTAGGCTGGTGCGCTTGTCGTACATGGTGCGCAGAATACCGGCAATCGCCAGATCAGGGTTCACATTTTGCTTAATTTGTTCAACCGTATCGAGCAGTGCCGATAACCCCTCAAGCGCGTAAAATTCACACTGAAGAGGGATCAGCACGCTATCGGAAGCCGTTAGCGCATTGACGGTCAACATATTCAAAGAGGGTGGGCAGTCGATCAATACTACGTCGTAGTTGTCTGAAACCGTTGCAAGCGCGGTGGTTAGGCAGCTCTCGCTTTTATCGCGACCTAAAAGCTCGACTTCGGCGGCGGTGAGATCGCCGTTACCCGGCAGAACGTCATACTTGACTGCCAGTTTTTTAACAATTGTCTCAGCGGCTGTTGCTTCGCCCAATAGAACATCAAGCACGCTTTTATCTAGCTCATATTTGTCGATGCCACTGCCCATGCTGGCATGGCCTTGGGGGTCAAGATCCACCAGCAGTACGCGACGGTCGAGCGCAGCGAGACTGGCCGCCAGGTTAACGGCCGAGGTGGTCTTGCCCACGCCGCCTTTTTGGTTGGTCAGGGCAATGATCTGGCTCACGTACTCAACTCCTTCTGGGGGTCAGAATCAACATTTAGCTTTCAACATTCAGCTTTCGATATTTAAGATCAGCAGCTGCCGCTGAGCCGCTTCAAAAGGGACTTCCAGCAGGTGACGCTCATGCAGACATACGCCGGATGGAAGATCGCGCAGTTCATCATCTGCCCCCGGACCTTTCATGGCTAACCACTGGCCGTCGGCACTGGGTAGCTGGCGGGTCAAGGTGACAAAATCAACCAAGCTGGCAAACGCCCGGGAAATCACCTGATCGAAAGCGGGGGCCTCAAACTGTTCCACCCTCGCCTGTACTGGGGTGACGTTTTCAAGCCCTAGCTCCATGACCGCCTGGCGCTGAAAGCGCACCTTTTTGCCATTGCTATCCAGTAGCGTCACATCAAGCTGGGGGGCTAATATGGCCAACACTATGCCCGGTAACCCAGGGCCTGCGCCCACATCCAGCAGCCGCGGCCCATGTACATAGGGCAGCACTGCGGCGCTATCCAGCACGTGACGCGATACCATGTCATCCACATCGCGTACCGCTGTGAGGTTATAAGCCCGGTTCCACTTGTGCAATAGCGCTAACAAGCCTAGCAACTGTTCTCGCTGATGGTCGTCAACGCTGATAGCCAACTGACCAAGTCCTTGATCAAGCCGTGGGGCGACGCTTGCAGGCAGCGTTTTCAACAAGGGGTTCAGCGAACTCATCCGTTAACGACCTCTGCCGCTGCTACCAAGCGGCGCTTTTTCAGGTGCACCAACAAAATAGAGATAGCCGCCGGAGTGACGCCGGAAATACGTGCCGCATGGGCAAGGGTTTCCGGCCGCGCTTCGGCCAGCTTTTGGCGAATCTCGTTAGACAAGCCTTCCACTTTTAAATAGTCCAACTCTGCAGGCAGCGGCGTGGCTTCGTGGCGTTTGAGCTTATCGATCTCATGTTGCTGGCGATCGATATAGCCTTGATATTTAGCTTGGATCTGCACTTGCTCGGCGACGGCAGGGTCGGTCACGAGAGTGCCTTCAATATCGGGCAGATTGGCTAAATCGCTGTAGGTCAGTTCAGGGCGTTTAAGCAGATCACTCAAGCAATATTCCCGCGCCAGCGGAGCGCCGGTTTTTTCCGCTACTTTTTCAGCAGCAGGGCTGCCGGGTTGAACCCAAAGAGTGCTTAGCCGTGCGGTTTCCTGCTCAATGGCTTCGCGTTTTTGACTAAACGCAGCCCAGCGGGTGTCGTTAACCAGACCCAGCTTACGGCCGGTTTCAGTCAAACGCAGATCAGCATTGTCTTCCCGTAGTAGCAAGCGGTACTCCGCACGGGAAGTAAACATGCGGTAAGGCTCTTTTGTACCCATGGTAATCAGGTCGTCGACCAGTACACCGAGATAGGCTTCATCGCGACGGGGATACCAGGCGTCCATCTCTTGCGCACGGCGAGCGGCATTTAAGCCTGCCAGCAACCCTTGGGCACCGGCCTCTTCGTAGCCGGTGGTGCCGTTGATTTGACCCGCAAAGAACAGGTTGTGGATAAATTTAGTTTCCAGCGAGTGTTTTAAGTCTCGTGGATCAAAAAAGTCGTACTCAATGGCATAGCCAGGCCGGGTGATATGGGCGTTTTCCAAGCCTTTGATGGAGCGCACCACCTGAATTTGCACGTCAAACGGTAGCGAGGTCGAAATACCGTTGGGATACAGTTCGTAGGTATCTAAACCTTCGGGTTCGATAAACACCTGATGGCTGGATTTATCGGCAAAGCGATGAACCTTGTCTTCGATTGACGGGCAATAGCGCGGCCCAATCCCTTCGATCACGCCAGAGTACATCGGCGAGCGGTCGAGGTTCGCCAGAATCAGGTCGTGAGTCTGCTGATTAGTGTGAGCAATGTGGCAGCTTACCTGCTGCGGGTGCATTTCCCGTGATCCCAAGTAGGACATCACTGGCGTCGGGCTATCGCCGGCTTGCTCTTCCAGCTGAGAAAAATCCACCGTTTTAGCATCAATCCGAGGTGGTGTGCCGGTTTTCAGACGATCAACACGAAACGGCAGTGCGCGTAGTCGTTCGGCCAGCGCATTGGAAGGCGGATCACCGGCGCGACCACCTTTGCTTTGATCCAGACCAATATGAATCACGCCACCCAAAAACGTGCCAGTACACAGCACAACGCTGTCGGCATGAAAACGAATGCCGGTTTCCGTGACGACTCCGCGGACGGTGTCGTTATCCACAATCAGATCGCCAGCGGCCTGTTGAAAAATCGTCAAGTTGGGCTGGTTTTCCAGCATTCCGCGGATAGCGGATTTATAGCGGATACGGTCAGCCTGGGCACGGGTGGCCCGAACCGCAGGCCCTTTGCTGGCATTGAGCACACGAAACTGGATGCCACCTAAATCCGTGGCAAGCCCCATGGCGCCGCCCAACGCATCAATTTCCTTGACCAAATGGCTTTTGCCAATGCCACCAATCGCGGGATTACACGACATTTGGCCCAGGGTTTCGATGTTGTGGGTGAGCAGCAGGGTCTGACAGCCCATGCGAGCAGAGGCCAATGCGGCTTCAGTTCCCGCATGGCCACCGCCGATGACAATCACGTCAAAGCGGTCGGGGTAATTCAAGAGACACCTCGTCTTGTGCCCATCGGCACGGATGATGTGACCAGCGCAGTCGGTTTAAGACGCGGTCACCTTAGATCAATGAGGCGGCAAGTATAAACCCCCTGTGGGTAACCGTCAGGTTTTTCCACACCCACAATTTCTAAACAGCCTCTATTAATAACAACATAAATATAAAATAAGAGAAGTTCTGTAAATGTTGTAACTACTAGTGTGGACAATTTCTGTGTATAAGCGACTTATATTCAATAATTTCAGTTGTTTATACTGTTGACTTCTACATGTTTGAAAGCGGGAGTGCCTGGGCAGAAAGGGTGTTAAGCCTGTGGATGAAATTGCGCTTTATCCACAGACACAACCAGACACGGCTTATCCACCGTCCAGTACCTGGGTTGTTACCGCACCTGTGAACAACCTCTGTTGGGTGTGGAGCTACCGCTAAGAGACTCCCATGATAGGCCTTACGAGCATAAAACCGATCAATGTAAAAAAAGGTTATCCACAGGCAAAAAAATGGCCTGTCGTGTCGACAGGCCGGTAAAAAGCGCAATTCAGCGCGGATAAGCGGTCAATTTAAAGCCTTAAAGGGTGTTCAATTTAATGTTTAAGCACGCGCGCAAGGAAGGATTGGGTGCGTTCGTGTTGCGGAGAATCGAACAGTTTCTCAGGGTGGCCCTCTTCAGTAATCTCGCCTTTATGGATAAAAATAACCCGGTCGGCGACCTCGCGGGCAAAGCCCATTTCATGGGTGACAATCACCATGGTCATGCCCTCTTTGGCCAGCTCGCGCATAGCATCCAGCACTTCACCGATCATTTCCGGGTCAAGCGCCGATGTGGGCTCGTCAAACAGCATCAGGCGCGGTTCCATCGCCAAAGCGCGGGCTAGCGCCACACGTTGCTGCTGGCCGCCTGAGAGCTGGCTGGGGTACTTATCGGCCTGGTCGGCGATACCCACTCGATCAAGCAAGCGTTTGGCATTGCTGACCGCATCGTCACGGCTTAAACCACGTACTTTCATTGGCGCCAGGGTGACGTTATCGATGACGCTGAGGTGGGGAAAGAGATTGAACTGCTGAAAAACCATGCCGACTTCGGTGCGAATGGTTTGCAGCGCTTTGGTGCTCTTGCCATGAGGCAGTAACTCGTTGTTATCGACCACTAGACTGCCGGACTGGAACTCTTCCAAGCCGTTAATACAGCGAATTAGCGTCGATTTGCCTGAGCCACTGGCACCAATAATCACGACTACCTCACCAGGCACAATGGTAAGATCAATATCGTTGAGTACGTGCAGGCTGCCAAAGTGTTTATTGAGCTTCTGCATACGCACAATGGGGTGCGTTGTGCTGTTCATCGTATTGCTCATTGCGCGTGTCCTTATTGTCCGGCCAGACCTCTGCGCTCAAGTTGGCGCAGGATGATGGAGAGCGTCCAGGTGATCGCCAGATACATCAGGGCGACCATGAAGTAGACCTCAAGGGCCGTAAAGGTGGTGGCGATATAGATTTGCCCCTGGCGTACCAGCTCACCGACGCCAATCACTGAGAACAGTGAGGTGTCTTTGATGCTGATAATGCCCTGGTTACCGAGAGGTGGAATCATGCGCCGAAACGCCTGGGGCCAGATAACGTAGCGAAACGCCTGGGAGCGGGAGAGCCCCAGGGAGAGCGAAGCTTCGCCTTGGCCGCGTTCAATTGACTGTACGCCGCCGCGGACGATTTCTGAGATGTAGGCACCGGAGTTGACCGCAATGGCGGCAATACCGGCGACCAGAGCGTTAATAGGGCTACCTAGCAGCTGTGGCAAACCGTAAAAAATAAACAGCACTTGCACCAGGATAGGCGTGCCACGGAATACCTCGACGTAAACGATGGCCGGCCAGCGTAGCCAACGCAGGCGGCTAATGCGTAACAGGCCAAAGAATATGCCAATAAAGAAACCAATGGCCAAACCGCCAAATGAGATAAGTAACGTCCAGGGAATACCCGGCAAGAGGTAAGGGATAGACCCAAACGCTGCCGACCAATCAAACTGAAAATTGACGTCCACGCGTAGACTCCTGAAACAGAAAACAGCTGACTAAAAGCAGATAAGAAACGCAGCAGGGCCGGGGGTTGTGGCCACCCGGCCCTGTAACGGCGTTACGCTATTATTGAGTGTTTACACTCATTCTTCGCTGGGCGCTTCACCAAACCACTTGGTGTAGATCTCATCGTAAGTGCCATCTTCACGCATAGCAGCCAGTGCTTCGTTGGTGGGTTCTACCCACTCACTGCCCTTGTGGAACACGATGCCGTACTGTTGGCCTTCATATAGAGGGCCGACGACCTTGGTACGGCCTTCGCCACGGGTCTGCGAGAAGTAGGAGACGTTAGGAGCGTCGTAGAGCACTGCGTCGACGTTGCGGCCTAGCAGCGCCATGTACATGTCAGCAGTACCTGGGAAGGGAGTAATGTCCGCATCTTCGCCGAGTTCTTGCTGCAGGTAGTCGTAGCTTGTGGAACCAATTTTGGTCCCGACGGCGAGGTCTTGAAGGTCTTCGAGTGTTTCGACGCTGTCATTATCGGCGCGCACAATAATGCGCAGACCTGAATCGTAGTAGGGGTCGGAGAAATCGACGACTTGTGCACGTTCTTCGGTAATGGTCGTACCGGCAATAGCGATCTCTTGGCTACCGGTTTGCACGGCAGGAATGATGCCGGAGAACTCCATGGTCGTAAGGTTGACTTCAAAGCCTGCGCGTTCGGCAACTTCGTTGATGATATCCATATCGAAGCCGACCATTTCGCCGGTTTCTTGATCCATCATTTCAAACGGCACAAAGCTTGGGTCAGTGGCCACGTTCACCGATGGCGTTTGGGCCATGGCGGCAGTGGCGCTGCCCAATCCCAGTGCGAGAGCCAGTGTGGTTTTGGTAAGGCTGAGAGGTAGTGCTACTTTCATAAGTTTCCCCGTGCTTTGTTTGGCTGTTGGCGGGTTACCAAGCGGGTTTCACCGTTTGATACTCTTTATAAACCGCTATTTAAGCCGTTGTTGACCTATTAACCTTGGCGAGAAACCGCCAGGGCGTCAAGTCACGGGGAGCGCTGTGAGCCAACGCTGTTTAGACCATAAAGGAGGCGCCGCAGCCGCAGGTGGTAGTGGCGTTGGGGTTTTGCACGCGAAAACGCGCGCCCGCCAGACCCTCTTCGTAGTCGACGGTGGAGCCTACCAAATATTGGTAAGAGAGCGGGTCAACCACTAAGGCAGCGTTGCCAAACTCAATCACAGTGTCATCGTCGGCGACGTTTTCGGCAAAGTCGAAACCGTACTGAAAACCCGAACAGCCGCCACCGGTCACGTAGACCCGTAGTTTAAGGGATGGATTATTTTCTTCTGCAATCAGCGCATTAATACGTTTACGTGCGCTATCAGAGAGCAGTAGTGGGGTAGGAACAAAAGCTTCTGCACCGCTCATGGGTACCTCCCGCGAGCTTTAAGAACGAATAAATCAGCATTGGGGGGTGATTATGGGTAATTCCCAGCAAATTGGTCAACTATTGCTGGGAATTAGTTTGGTGAATCTTAGCTTGCAGCTCTTAGCTGACGAGGGCAGGTTTCCGCGAGGGCGCTGTGAACCCGTCCATGGGCGCTACTTTCGACATCTGACCGCCATGGATGGCGGAAATGCCGGAATTGTCGGGAACATTATTCCGGCCCTGGAAAAAGACCTTCGCTTCAACCTGCCCTCGCATCACGTTAACTGCCTTGGTCAAGAACCCCTTTGAGGTACACTCTGGATGCTGGTTTTGGTGAGGTGTTTAGGGCATTAATGCAGGGGCGGTGAGGCCAGTGTTCTCTTCAAAGCCAAACATCAAGTTGAGGTTCTGAATCGCCTGGCCCGAGGCGCCTTTGACCAGGTTATCGATCACCGACAGCACCACGACTGTGTTGCCATTGTTAGGCCGGTGAACCGCTAAACGGCAGGTATTGATGCCTTTGACACTGCGCGTTTCAGGATGGCTTCCCGCAGGCATTACATCGACAAACGGCTCGTCGGCATAGCGCTGCTCAAACAGTGCCTGCAGATCGCCGGGTTCAGCGGTTAGCTGGCCGTAGAGCGTGGCGTGGATACCGCGAATCATCGGCGTTAAGTGGGGCACAAAGGTTAAACCCACCGTAGATTGCTGGATGTCCCTGAGTCCTTGGCTAATTTCCGGTAGATGGCGGTGGCCGCCTGCGCCGTAGGCTTTCATCGACTCGCTGGCTTCGGCGAGCAGTGAACCCACTTTAGCGCCGCGCCCAGCCCCAGTAACGCCGGATTTACAGTCGGCGATCAGTTGGCTTGGGTCGATTAAGCCTGCTTCCAATAGCGGCAAATAACCGAGCTGAACGGCGGTGGGGTAGCAGCCGGGTACCGCAATCAAGCGTGCGGTTTTGATTTTTTCGCGGTGCATTTCCGGCAGCCCGTAAACCGCCTCTTGCAATAGTTCCGGGGCGCCGTGGGCCTGGTCGTACCAGCGGCTCCACTCGTCGGCATCACGCAGCCGGAAGTCGGCCGACAGGTCAATCACCCGAGTGCCGTTTTCGAGTAGCTCCCCCGCCAGGGCGTGGGCAACGCCGTGGGGGGTGGCGAAAAATACCGCATCCATGGCGCCCAGCTGTTTGGCATCCGGCTCGCTAAACGCCAGGGTGTCGTAATGGCCGCGTAGGTTGGGGTACATATCGCACACTTTGACGCCCGTTTCCGAGCGCGAGGTAATCATGGCGACGTTGACGTGGGGGTGCTGGGCGAGTAGCCGCAGTAATTCAACGCCGGTGTAACCGGTACCGCCAACAATGCCGACCTTAATCACAAATCACTCCTTGCGGGTTACGCAGAACGGTTTTCATATTAGCTTCAATTATTACAGACTCAGTTATTACAGCCTAAGCGGATTGCTGCGCGCTGTCGAAGCTTAGCAGTCTATGATACACAAGGGAGTGGAAACACAAGAACTGATAACCAGGAAGGTCGCTGTGGCGCGTTTTTCCCGATCGGACTTTACCTTAGAGAGTTTTCGTCGCCAGTTGGCTAACGTCGACGCCTTGCCGCAACTCTGTTTGCTGGGGCTTATCTCGGGGATTATTACCGGTGCTGTGATGGTGGCGTTTCGGCTGCTACTGGAAGCGGGCGCTGCACTCTATATGACCGATGGCGACCCCGAGGCGTTTGAGAGCATGGCGCCCTGGCTGCGCGCGCTGCTACCCATGCTAGCGGTTACATTAGTGGGTGTGCTGCTATATAAGCAAAAACCGGCAGCGCGCAAGCTGGGGGTTGGTCATGTCATTGAGCGGCTGACCTACCATCAAGGCCGTTTTCCATTACGTAACTGGCTAAATCAGTGGTGGGTGGGGGTTCTCGTAGTGCTAGGTGGTCTCTCCGCGGGGCGTGAAGGTCCGGCGATTCACTTGGGAGCAGCAGCGTCTAGCGGTCTCGGCCAGCAGATGCGGTTACCCAATAATAGCCTGAGAGTGCTCGTGGCGTGCGGTACCGCAGCGGGTATTTCCGCCTCCTTTAATACGCCGATTGCGGGGGTGATCTTCGCCATGGAAGTGGTGATGATGGAGTACACCTTGATGAGCTTTATGCCGGTCATCTTGGCCTCGACAATGGGGGCGCTGGTGGCGCAGTTAGCCTACGGTAATGAACCCGCCTTCCGCATTCCTGAGATAGCGCTTGGCTCGCTTGTTAACTTACCCTGGATTGTGATCACGGGGCTGGTAATTGGCTTACTCGCTGGTCTGTTTATCCATATTTCACGCAGTCAGCGGATTATCCAGTGGCCGCTCTGGTTGCGACTAGGATTAGTGGGGGTGGCAACGGGCGTGGTGGCCTGGTGGTTCCCCCAGATTCAAGGCATCGGCTATGACAGCGTGGCGGCGGCACTCAATAATCAGTTGGAAATTAAGGTGCTGCTGGCGCTGATGATCGCCAAATTGCTGATTACCGCACTAACCGTTGCTGGGGGTGTCCCCATCGGTATTATTGGCCCGGTGCTGGTAGTGGGGGCTGCCACGGGCGCGCTGTTTGGTTTGCTGGGGGGGTGGCTGTGGCCAGCGAAAGCCGCTGACCCAGGTATTTACGCGATGCTAGGCATGGCCGCGATGATGGGGGCGGTGCTGCAAGCGCCCCTGGCCGCGCTCATGGCGCTTTTGGAGTTAACCCACACGCCGAGTATCATGCTGCCTGGCATGTTGGCGGTGGTGGTGGCGTGCTTAACCTCGCGTCAATTGACTGGCTGTGAAGGGTTTTTTATCAGCACGGTGCGCTACGGACTGCACCCGCTTCAGCAGCCGTTAATGCAGGCACTCTCGCGGGTTTCGGTGCCAGCGGTGATGGAGCGCCAGTTGGTGCGCACCGAGCGAATGATCACCCCTGAAAAGGCCCGGCAGCTACTCGAAACTAACCCTGTATGGCTGGTGATTGAGCGTTCGAGCGAACAAAAACCGGTGCTGGCGCTCAAAGCTGCTGAGTTGGCGCGCTGGCTGCTTGAACACGATGAGGCGCTAGAGGGGCAAGAACCGCCTGTGGATGAGCTGATTGACCTACTGGAAATTCCAGGGCAGCGTTTGGAGTTGGCGCCGATTGGCTTACAGGCGACGCTTTCCGAAGCGTTTCTAAAACTTCAGGATGATGCCTTAGGAGCGCTCTACGTTGTTCACGGTTATCGTCCGAAGCAGCGGCGTATTTCAGGTATCATCACCCGTGGCGCCATTGAGCGTTATTATCACTACACTGATCCACGCGGTGCCGATTCCCGTGGCACTGATACGTAGGGGTATAATTTTCGAGTGTCTGATTTAAAAAACGATCATGCTCAAGACCTAGATTTTCCTGACCTAGATTTTTAAGACTTAGATTTTTAAGACTTAAATTTTCAAAAACTAGCTTTTCCAGACCGAGACGCACGCGAGAAGGATTCATCGCTTTAAGGAGCAACAATGTACCTATGGGTGAAGGCTATTCACTTAATGGCAGTAGTGACGTGGTTCGCTGCGCTGTTCTATTTACCAAGGCTTTATGTCTATCACGCTACCGCGCGGGATAACGGCGATAAACAAGCTATTAGCTATTTCAAAACCATGGAACGCAAACTCTACCGTGGCATCATGACGCCATCGATGATCGCGGTACTGATTTTCGGTGGTTGGATGCTTTACCTGGTGCCCGAATGGTTTAGCCAGGGCTGGATGCACGCCAAGTTGGCGCTAGTGGTGTTGCTAATCGCCTATCATCACGTCTGTTTGATCTATTTGAAGCAGTTTGCCCAGGATCGTTGTACCAAAGGTCACGTGTTTTTCCGCTGGTTTAACGAAGCGCCAGTGATTGCGCTGGTGGTGATTATACTGCTCGCCGTTGTGAAGCCCTTTTGATGCGCCAACCGCTTCCTCCCGTTGTATTGGTACTCGCTGGACACGACCCGACGGGTGGCGCAGGGTTAATCGCTGACAGCGAATCTATTGCTGCCTGCGGCGGCTGGGCAGTCACGATTCCCACCGCGCTGACAGTACAAAATTGCCATAATGTGACGCGCGTGATCCCTGCTGATCCTACTGCGATGCGCCAAATGGCCGAGGCGATTAGTGAAATGCAGGTAGCAGCAATTAAGGTTGGTTTACTCGCTGACGAAGAGACCCTGCGCGCCGCGGAGCAAATTATTCGCCGTTTCCCTGGCATTCCCGTGGTAGCGGATCCGGTTTTTAAGGCCGGTGGCGGAACTGAGTTATCCACACCTGCTTTGCGACAACTGTTTATTGATCGCCTGCTGCCGCTTGTGGATATCTTAACTCCCAATCGCGCTGAGCTGGCACAACTCACCCCTTATATCATCACGCCTTTCGATGATACCGCTCGCGCGGTGGTACTGATGTCACAGGGGTGCCAAGCCATTCTGGTAACGGCGACGGATGAGCCGCTGCCCGGCAACGATCAGCAGGTAGTGCATACCTTGCACTCGCCGGATACCACGCGTCAGTGGCAGTGGCCACGTTTGCCCGAACTGTTCCATGGCTCTGGCTGCACACTGGCATCTGCCATTGCAGCTCGCCTTGCTGTGGGTGAGCGCTTACCAACTGCTTGTGAGCAGGGGCAGCACTTTACTTGGCAAAGTCTATCTCAAGGCTTTCAACCGCCCAGTGGGCAGTGTTTGCCGCAGCGTTTATCACGGCCTGTCCGTTTTTAATCCTATCTTCTGTACGCCATTGACCGAGAGGATGCCATGACTACATCAGCTGAACTGTTTGATCTTGCCAGTCGCCATATACCGGGCGGGGTCAACTCTCCCGTCCGAGCGTTTAAAGGCTTACACCGTCCGCCGGTCTTTATGGAACGCGCACAAGGTGCCTTTCTGTTTGACGTGGAAGGCAATCGCTATGTGGATTATGTCGGTTCCTGGGGTCCCATGATCACTGGGCATGCCGATCAGGACGTACTGGCAGCCGTTCGGGCGCGATTGGATAACGGCCTATCCTTTGGTACCCCTACCGCCGTCGAAACCACCATGGCGGATTTGATCTGCGAGATGATCCCTTCCATGGATATGGTGCGCATGACCAGTTCCGGCACCGAAGCCACCATGTCGGCGATTCGCCTGGCTCGAGGCACCACCGGCCGGGATAAAATCGTTAAGTTTGAAGGTAACTACCACGGCCACTCCGATTCGCTGCTGGTAAAAGCAGGCTCGGGTGCACTCACCCATGGCGAACCCAGCTCCCCGGGGGTACCCGCTTCGCTGGCGGAACACACCATAACCCTGTCGTTTAACGATCCCGAAGGGGTTGAGGCGTGCTTTAGCGAAATTGGCGATCAAATTGCCTGCATCATCGTTGAGCCTGTTGCAGGCAATATGAACTGTATTCCGCCGCAGCCAGGCTTTTTGGAAACCCTGCGTCGGGTATGTAACGAACACGGCAGCGTGCTGATTTTTGATGAAGTGATGACCGGTTTTCGTGTGGCGTTAGGCGGTGCCCAGGCTCACTACGGCATAGTGCCTGATCTAACCTGCCTGGGAAAAATTGTCGGTGGTGGTATGCCAGTAGGCGCCTTCGGCGGCAAGCGCGAGATAATGCAAAATATTTCACCGCTTGGGCCAGTTTACCAAGCGGGCACTTTGTCGGGTAATCCCTTGGCGATGGCGGCAGGCGTTGCGCTATTGACCAAACTACAGGTTCCAGGCTTTCACGATGCGCTCACTCAGCGGGTTAACACCCTGTGTACGGGGCTTCAGGAGCGAGCCAATGCGGCACGGGTACCAATGATGACGCAGTCGGCGGGCGGTATGTTTGGGCTCTTCTTCACTTCGCAAAGCCGTGTGGATAACTTTGCCCAAGCCACCGCCTGCAACCCTGACGCCTTCCGGCGCTTTTTTGGCGCGATGCTTGATCACGGCGTTTACTTGGCGCCTTCCGCCTACGAGGCAGGCTTTATGTCCAGCGCCCATACCCCGGAAGATATTCAGTTCACCCTGGATGCTGCAGAAAAAGCCTTTGCCGTTATGTAACTGGGCGGTCTCCAACTC
>NZ_JAGGRO010000002.1:0-59457 GCF_018612805.1 Halomonas sp. ISL-56
GTATCGTTGTCTTCATAGCGATTAAAGCGAATGTCATTTTGTAGTGGCTGCAAAGGAGCATCAGGGTCTGTTGACACTATCTCGGGCTTGGCGTCTTCCACGCCAGGCATCATAACGACTTCAAAGGCGGTGCTGGCTTCAGTGTTAGGATTTTGACCGGGCTCCCAATACAGCAGTGATACGCGCAGCTCATGATCAGCCTCATACTCAAGCGGCCATGTATATAACTTGACGGTATTCTTGCCATTCTTTATGTATTGGGAGATAGGCAACCGTGTATCGAGATTGCTCGGTGTACCAGAAAAATTAAGCATGATGTCTTGTACGTCAATCGAAGATGCTAACCCATTAACGCTCCAGCGAACGCCAAACTGATACTCGGTTTCCTGTGCCATTGCCTGAGTCTCCATACTGAGTAATGCCGATAAAATAAGTGCGATAAGTGGTTTCATTTGACGATGTTAATCTCCGTTGTTGAATGCATGAAAAGCCCCCGTCCAACTGTCTGCCAGGCGGTAGGCGCGGGTGGTACCATCTGCTACCCAGCTGGCACCATCCTCGGTCTCGACCGTCTTGGCACTGCTCTGGGTTTGTCGGCTTCGGCCATTTGCACCTGGTTGGTTATCTCGCTCAGTTGCATCCCCTTTTTTATAGCCCTGCACACGTACCACCGCACCGGTGTGGGAAAGCTGGTAGCCCCACTGGTCGTTTTCGATGGCAATCGTGATACTGCCGCTGGTCGACACCTCGACCCCGTAATTAAAGACAGTTCTTTCGGTCCATAAGTGGTCGTAGTAGCCCATCATTCCTCCAGCAACGAGGGCTTTCAGGGTGATACTAATTTGCCCTTTAGGATTTTCAAGCCTGCCCTTCTTGTAGTTAAAGTCAGCGCGGAGCATATGATTGCCGAGCGTTTCTTCCGTGGGCTGAGGGCCAATTCCCAAGCCAACCTCCATATACAAATAGGGCGCAAATTGATAGCTGAGAGCCCATGTCTCTCTGCCTTTTTCGGCGTCGTTTAGGAAAGCAAGAAGGGAACGAGCGGCTATCCCCGTAGGTGTCACCCAGCCCCGCCAAGAACCTCCCACAACCTCTATTGCTTTTTTGAGGGCTTGATAGATATCAATGTTGATACCGCACTCGTAGGCGATTGAAAGTCCGGGGGTGATTTTCCAGGTTGCCCCGGGGGCTCCCTTCTCCTCGACCTGTTCAGTAGTGGCGCCTAGCATCAATTCAGGCCCATGGAAATATAAACTGAACGGCTTACTGCCATCATCCCCTGTGCCACTGAGACTGCTGGCAATACGTTGCGACGCATTGGTCAGAGTACCGATAAAGCGCTCAACTGTGTTTTGCTGTCGGCGTTGCTTCTCTGCCCGCCGCAGCGAGGGGCCGGAGTCGTAGGTTATGGTGTCACTTGGGCTAGTACCCAATGTTATTGTGTCGTTGTGACTGCCACAAACAAAGGTTAAGTCAGCGTGGAAGCCCCAGCCTTGGCGTTCTGTGATTTTCCTTACGCGCGACCCCATCTTCTGTTGACGGGCCAACTCGTGACCTTCTTTGTTTTCTACCGAGCGCGTGTCAACACTGGGCGGTGCCACCGTTATCAAGCCATCGAACTTTAGTTGCGGTAGCGTCACTGCCGTAAAGGTAAAGTCATTAGTGCCATCATAGGTGATACGGAAGGTCTGCTCATTTACCATGGCCGCGCGGTTCATCATCATATTCAGCAGCATGACAGCCACTTTAAGCGCAAGCTCAGCATCCGTCGGCACAAGGCCCATTAGTACACTGGGTATTGTAATAGGCGACACTGGCCGGGTCATCACCGTAAAATCGAGAGTCGTGGTCGCTCCTGGGGGAAGCTCAGTGCCGTTAAGTTCGTCGATCCAATATAGCGTGTGCTGCCCGTGCGAGCAGTCATCGGCCAGCGTTATCGCTACATTCCCTTCATCTTTAAGCTGTGTGCCCGCAAAAAAGTCTTCAAGGGTTCCTTCCCCCGTTACGAACTTATCAGCGACAAAATAAATTTTGCACTCGGTATCAACTAACTCGTTTTCACCTTGCAGAATCACACGCTGATTACTCTTGGCGTGGGTGTGACATACCACCTCAACTTTCTCGATACAGGGGGTTTGTGATGCACATACGGTACAAACGGCACCGAACTCGGGATCTTGAGCTTGGGGTCTCCCTTCAAGTACGGGTAGCGGCATAGGGGGAATCGGGCTTTCCGTGAGTGCTTCCCCATCATTTGCCAAGAAGTCGTTGTAGTGGTTTTGGGCAGTTATCGCCTCCAGTGATGCACGCTGAACGTCGTCTGCCTGCATAGCATTTTGGATCGACCTTAGCGTGGTCTCGGGGCTGGAGAAGTGCTCCGGTTGGTTTTGCGCTAAATACGCAATGTCTTCAATACTGGGTTGATAGCTCATGGACGTTCCTCGTCAGCGATGGGCCGATAGTTGTCTTCATGCTGACCGGTTTGTTGATAGGGGGCCAATAGCGCATGCCGTAGTCGCCCTCGGGGTAGCCACGCTTCCAGTAACTGGCACTTGCGCCAGCCAGCTAGTTTCGCGTTGCCGAGGATCCGCTTTGCATCGGGATGCTGCTGGGCAAAATCGGCACCCACCTCCAGCACACAAATAGTCAGTGTTTGGATCTGTTTCTTAGAGGCAAGCCCATAGCGCTGCCCTAGCTGTGTGGCATCGATCACCGCACGCATCCGCTCACCTTCGGATACCTGGGGGTAGCGCTCTCTAAGTGACCGCGCGAGGGCTTGGCTCGCCCGTGACTGGGCAAGCTCACCAAAGTGCTGATACTCCGCCTGCCCTATCGCAAACTGCCGCCCCTGGCCGTTGGCGGCGCGGGCATCGTCGCTAAGGCCAATGCGCACTAGGCGTCCTTGCACCTCGCGGGCATCTGTGTCCAGCTCCATCGCGGGGGTGAACTCAAATTCCGGCGGCAACGTCATCAACGGAGAAGCGGGAACGATCAGGGCATCCAAGGGGGCCATTAAAGCGGCCAGCTTCCAGGGCTCTAAGGCTTGGCTCATGTCCAGCGCTACCCGGGGGTCGTAGAAACGGAAGTAGACCGGCGCTTGATCGTTGGCGGGTGTCCATAGCATGGTGAACTTGCGCAGGTGGCTGCGCAGTTGCTTGAGGGTGGCGTGGGAGTGCAGCAGTATTCCCCAGTGCTGATCCTGGGGCAGGCTTTCCAGCCATTGGCGTAAGTCGCTGTCTGCTTCAAGGCGCACCAGCCAGGGGGCATTGGCCTGGGTGGCGCTATCCGTTGAGGCATACAGGCAGGCGCTTTGTGCCTCGGCCTGACTAAGGCGGGCCATGGCGTCTCGGCAGTTAACCCCATCGATGACCGCCCATAGCGGTGGCTGATGAGGGGCAAACAGCGCTTGCCAAGTGGTCTCTTGGTAGTTCACCGGTGGCAGGATCGCCGCCGGTGGGGGCTCCGGCACTTTCTCTGGTAAGAGGGGCAGCATCTCGCCATACGCCACCGGGTGTTGCGACGAGGTGGTGTGGGCTAGCTCCACCAACCCGTGGGCGATACCTTCGCGGCGGCAGCGCTGAAGCAGGGTTTCAATGGCATCAAGGCGGATCAGTCCTAGGCCGTCATCGTGACACTGCTGCTGCAACAGTGCTCTTACCTGGGCTTCGTCTTCGGCCAGCACCGCGGCCACGGTGACGGCTTCGTCGGCCTCTTCCTCCCAGCGCCTGGCACTGGGGGAATAGGCCATCACATGGCAGCGGGCCAACCAGTAGTCGGGCGTTGCCATGGGTTATTCCCCTTCGAGCGGGCAGTGGGAGACAAACGGGCTGCCTTCCCCTGCGGCGGCTTCCAACACAGCGGGGATGCTGGGCAGTGCCGCCGCGCTGGGCGATGCCGAGCCAACATTGAGTACCGGGGTAACATCCACACTGCCGCCGCCTACCACCAGCGCGGCGCCACCGGCAACCAGGGTGATTTTGCTGGCATCAAGGATAAGCTCGCCATCGGCTTTAAAGGTGATATCGCCATTGGCGTGGGTCTGGTAGCTACCACCCACCGTTAGCCCCCGGTCACCGTCCACCTGTTCGGTGTGGTGAGTGTGCACGGTGATATCACGATTGCCGTCGATGGTTTCAACACGATCCTTGGCGACCGCCAGGTGGGAGTTATTGCCAATGGTGGCGGTGTCGTCGAACTCGACCCGCTTCTGGCGCGAGTTGAGGACATGCAGCTCCAGGTTTTTCTGGGCATGCATGTAGATAAACTCTTCCCCGGCCTTGTCTTCAAAGCACAGCTCGTTAAAGCCTTCGCCTTGGTGGGTCTGGGTTTTGATCGTGGTGCGGGTTTTGTGCTCAGGGAGTAGGTACGGCGCTGTATTAGCGGCATGGTAAGTGCGCCCAGTGATCAACGGCTGGTCCGGATCGCCTTCAAGGAAAGAAATCGTGACCTCATGCCCGATCCGCGGTATGGCGATACTGCCGTAACCCGCCCCCGCCCAGCCTTGCGACACCCGTACCCAGCAGCTGGCCTTTTCATTAGGCTCCGCGTAGCGATCCCAAGGAAACTGCACCTTGACCCGGCCATACTCGTCACAGTGAATTTCTTCCCCTGGCGGCCCCACCACAAACGCCACCTGCGGGCCATCCACGCGTGGCTTGGGGTTGGGTGTTGCCCGCCAGGCTGTGTCGCCAGGCCCCAGCACCAAGGTGTTGTGGTAGCGGGTCATCCCGCCCGTATCGCTACTGGAAATACTATCTTCTTCCAGCGCTTGAGGTTGTTCGCCGTAGTGGGTGACCTCGATAAGCTGCCAGTCGCGGTTAAGGGCGTCGGCGTCGTGATCGGTGAGGGTAAAGCGCGCCCCTGGGGCGAGCTCGGGTAGGTCACTCTCGGCGTGAGCGGTGATTGCCTCTCGGCGCAGGTATTCAAGCCGCGTGCGGGTAAACGGCTTGCCGGAAGCGTCCCGCTTATAACGTCCTGGGTAGTCGTAGTGTTCATAGTCGGCACGTTGGCCGTGCTGCTCAACGTCGCGGCCCTGGTGCTCATGCAACTGTGCATAGCCAGGGTTCTTGAAGGTGTAGTCCTTCAGTGTGGCAGAGGAACTGGCCACCCGCGCTGTCTGGCGCAATTTACGCACATGGCGGGTGGGGGACGTTCCCCCGGCACGGCTGTGGTAGGTGCGTTCACCGAGAGTGCTGAGCATTTTAGGATCGTCGCTAAAGATCAGCCGGTGGGCGCCTGCCTCGAAGGTATGGTAGTAGAACAGCCCTTCTTCAGCGGCAAGGCGCTCGATAAAGGCAAGGTCGCTCTCGCGGTACTGCACACAGTACTCACGCTCGGCCAGTTCACGGGTCACGTCAAAGGTGACATCGCCAATGCCGCGCTCTTGGCAGAGGGTGGTGATAATCGTGATGGGCGTGACTTTCTGGAAAATACGCGAGTTGTGCCGCAGCGACAGCCGCCAAAGGGCGGGGCGTAGCACAAGTGAGTAGAAAGTGCGGCGATGACCGCGATCGCCTTGGGAAAATGCGCTAACAATGCCATGGATGTGGCGCAGCGCTTCTCCGCTGTGCCAAACGGTGAGCGTGGCGTCACGATCCAATAGTTCAGCGGCATTGAGTTGGCCATTGCGGCTAGCAAAGTTGAGCGTAAGCTCAAAGGGATTGGACAAGACCTCACGGTGAGTAAAATCCACCACGGCGACATCGTCTACGCCGGGCAGTGTGAGCGTAAAAGACAGACCGTTGCCGTTTGCCATCGCCTCCCTCCTTGGATCGACCATTGCTAATAAGAAGCGCTCAGGGTAGCGAGATAGCGTGAAGGTGCAACCATTTGCAGATACGAAGTGGAGGTAATTCAGGGACTTCCCGGCAATGACAGAACCCGAAAAACCAGAAATAATTAAATAAAATCAGTTGGTTGATAAAAACAAACTTATATGAACTTCCATATTTGTAAGAGATATCTTACAAAACTTTCCGAAATAGCTTACAAAAATACTTACACCATTTTTAAAAACGGCCTCATTTAAAACCTAACTAGGGCTCTCAACCCCAGACTAAGGTTACCTCCCACAATACATAGCGACACTCCATTGTGGGAGGCTGACTCTTTAAGCAATACGCTGCTCGGTCTCGGCATCGAATAGAATCGCTCGCCCCATATCAACGCGCAGTGCTAAGCGCTCCCCGGCAGCTACTGCACATTTAGGCCCGACGCGGGCGGTCACTTCCTGTTCGCCCAGCGGTAGGCGCAGCAGAATATCCGCCCCGGTAGGCTCCACCACTGCCACGCTGGCGCTTAGCAGCGTGCCTTCGGCTTGGGAGGTTAACCGCTCATCCTCTTCGCTGAAGTGCTCCGGGCGTAAGCCAAGAATTACCGGCTGGTTAAGCCGTTCGGCCATATCTGCAGCGATGCGCTCCTCCGGCCAGGGCAGCACCAGTTCATCCTCACCCGGCGTGGCAATCCGCAATTGATAACCACCGCTGTTATCTTCCAGAGTGGCGCGAATAAAGTTCATCGACGGCGAGCCCATAAAGCCAGCCACAAACATATCCACCGGGTTGTTGTAAACCTCATCCGGCGAGCCCAACTGCAGAATATGCCCATCGCGCATCACCGCAATGCAGTCGGCCAGGGTCATGGCTTCGACCTGGTCGTGGGTGACGTAAACAATGGTGGTGCCCAGGCGTTGGTGGAGCTTTTTAATCTCGGTGCGCATATCCACGCGCAGCTTGGCATCCAGGTTGGAGAGCGGCTCGTCAAACAGGTAGACCTTTGGCTCCCGAGCCAGCGCTCGCCCCATGGCCACCCGCTGACGCTGCCCGCCGGAAAGCTGTGCAGGTTTGCGCTCCAGCAGGTGAGTAATCTGCAGTAGATCGGCCACCCGCTCCACGGCGGCTTCCCGCTCTGGCTTGGGTACCTTGCGCATCTCTAGCCCGAAGCTGATGTTCTGGCGTACGGTCATGCTGGGGTAAAGCGCGTAGGACTGAAAGACCATGGCGATGTCCCGATCCGCAGGGGTGCGCCAGGTGACATCTTCACCATCGATATAAATATTGCCGGAAGTCACCGGCTCTAGCCCGGCAATGGCATTCATCAGCGTGGACTTACCGCAGCCCGAAGGGCCGACCAGAATCAAAAACTCGCCGGAATCAATCGAGATGCTGACATCTTTAAGCACCCGCTCGCTGCCAAACTCTTTGCGCACGTTGTGGATTTCTAACGCTGCCATAATGAGAATCCTATTATAAGACTGCTGACAAAGCTGTTAGCCCGGTCAGAACATCCCTTGGCGGGGGCGCTGTAAATCCCTCCCTGGACGCTACTTTCGCCATCCATGGCGAAAGACCCCCGCGACGGGTTGATTCTGACCTTGCCAATGCAATCTTTAGAAAGTTGTCATCAATCTGATTGTTATTAACCTTTCACGGAACCCGCTGTCAGACCGCGCACGAAGTATTTTCCCGCCAACACGTACACCACCAGGGTAGGCAGCGCGGCAATCATCGCCGCTGCCATATCGACGTTGTACTCACGCACGCCGGTGGAAGTATTCACTAGGTTGTTTAGCGCCACGGTAACGGGCTGGGTGTTGTGGGCTGAAAACGCCACGCCAAACAGGAAGTCGTTCCAGATTTGGGTGAACTGCCAAATCACCGAGACAACGATAATCGGTGCAGAAACCGGCAGCAGAATGCGCCAGAAGATGCGGAAAAAGCCCGCGCCGTCCAACTTCGCCGCCGACACCAGCTCGTTAGGGATACCCACGTAGAAGTTGCGGAAAAACAGCGTAGTAAAGGCGATGCCAAAGACCACGTGAACCAGGATCAACCCGGCGCGGGAGCTGGAGATACCCAGCCAGCCGAGGGTTTGCGCCATGGGCAGCAGCACCACCTGAAAGGGAATAAAGCAGCCAAACAGCATCAACGCGAAAACCAGTTCCGAGCCTTTAAAACGCCATTTGGTCAGCGCGTAGCCGTTCAGCGCGCCAATCGTGGTGGAGATCAGCACCGCCGGAATCACAATCGCAAAGGAGTTCCAGAAGTAGCCGCCAACGCCATCGCAGCGCATACCGGTACAGGCTTCACCCCAGGCTTTTGTCCACGGTGCCAGGGTGGGGTTTTGCGGCAATGAGAGCAGCGAACCGGCGCTGATTTCGCTCAACGGCTTCACCGAGGTCATCAGCATGACCACCAGCGGCAGGATATAGAACAGCGCGGCGAGTATCAGCACGCTATACAGCAGGACACGGCCCAGCCGCGCAGCGGGCGTCTGCCGACGAATCACATTAGCCATGCTTGCGGCTCCTTAGTTCGGAGTAGAGATAAGGAATCAAAATCGCCAGCACGCCGCCCAACATCAGCATGGCGCTGGCCGAGCCCAAGCCAATTTGCGCCCGGGTGAAAGCGTGAGCGTACATAAAGGTGGCGGGTAAGTCGGTGGCGTAGCCAGGCCCGCCGCCGGTGAGCGCCACGACCAGGTCAAAACTCTTGATCGCGATATGGGCCAAGATCATCACCGCGCTGAACACTACCGGACGCAGACACGGCATGACCACGCGCAGATAAATCCGCGGCAGACTGGCGCCATCCAGCTGGGCTGCCTTGATAATGCTGTCGTCGATGCCCCGCAGCCCGGCTAAAAACAGCGCCATTACAAAACCAGATGCTTGCCACACGGCGGCAATCACCAGGGTATAAATGGCCATGTCCGGGTCAACAATCCAGTCAAAACGAAACGACTCAAAGCCCCAGCCTTGCACCATCGCCTGGATACCCAACTGCGGGTTAAGCAGCCACTTCCACACCACCCCGGTGACGATAAACGACAGCGCCATGGGGTAGAGGTAAATCGTGCGCAGCGCGCCCTCCTGACGAATTTTCTGATCAAGCAATATGGCCAGCAGCGCGCCAATCACCAGGCAGACCGCGACAAACAAAACGCCAAAAATCATCAGGTTGGTGGAGGCGACCCACCAGCGCTCATTGGCCATTAAGCGAGCGTACTGACCAAAGCCGACAAAGTCGTAGCTAGGCAGCATGCGTGAGCTGGTGAGAGACAGCACGAACGTCCACAGCATAAAGCCGTAAACAAAGAACAGTGATATCGCCACGGATGGCGCTAACACCAAACGAGGTAACCACGCCTGCAAACCGCCGGAGGGCGTCGACCGCTTAGCGCCAAGTGCTAAAGGCGTCGCAGAGGTATTTTTCATGGGGAGGGAATCTCTCATTGAAGAAGTATCCTTGCCAAGCAGCACAGTGTTCTTGCTAAGCAGATTAGGCGCCGCCGTTGCAGCAGCGCCTGAAGAACGCTAACGCTAGAAAAGCCTAGAAAGAGGCCGCTTCGGCGGCGCTCACCATACGTTCCGCCGCTTCTTCAGCAGGCATATCGGCGTCGTTGAAGTAGTTGGTTACCACATCAAAAATAGCACCCTGTACATCAGCACGTACGGCCATACCGTGGGCCATACTGGGCACTAAACCACCCTCTTCGGCGGTGCGCTGAAAGTCGGCTAGGGATTGCTGGGCACAGCTATCGAATTCGCTCATGTCCAGGTCAGGGCGCGCGGGTATCGAGCCTTTGGCAAGGTTAAACGCTTCTTGGAAGGTGGGTTCAAGCACCAAACGGGCTAGCGCCTGCTGGGCCTCGCGCTCTTCGTCGTCGGTGACCCGGAACATGGCCAGGCTATCGATATTGAAAGTGAACGCATCTTCAGTGCCCGGGGCTGCCGCACACAGATAATCTTCCCCGGCGGTTAGTCCAGCTGCGGTAAACTCGCCCTTGGCCCAATCGCCCATGAGCTGGAACCCGGCAACGCCTTGAATCACCATGGCCGTAGCGACATTCCAGTCGCGTCCGGGCATGCCTTCATCCATCAACTCTCGGGTACGCTTGAAGTCTTCAAGGGCATCGATCATTTGTTCGCCGCCCAGCGCTTCAGGGTCTAGCTCTACCAGCGCCTGCTGATAAAACTCGCTACCCTGTCCGCCTAACAGCACGCTTTCAAATACCGTCGCGTCCTGCCATGCCTGGCCACCGTGCGCCAGCGGCACGAAACCCGCTTCGCGGATGGCCTCGCCTGCTTCGAAAAGCTCGTCCAGCGTGGTGGGCATCTCAACCCCTGCTGCCTCCAGCACTTCCGGGTTGGCCCACAGCCAGTTTACCCGGTGCACGTTGACAGGCACCGCCACGTATTGGCCGTCGTGGCGCATAATGTCGGCGACGACTTCAGGGAGTAGTTCATCCCAACCTTCGGCATCGGCAACGCTATTCAAGTCACCAAGCAGGCCCAGCTCACCCCACTCCTGAATTTCGGGGCCTTTAATTTGCGCTGCAGAGGGCGGATTGCCCGACATGGCACGGGATTTAAGCACCGTCATGGCGGTTTCACCACCGCCCCCTGCCACGGCGAAGTCCTGCCAGCCGTAGCCTTCGGCTTCCATTAACTCTTTGAGCACATTGGCAGCGCGAGCTTCGCCGCCGGACGTCCACCAATGCAGCACTTCGACTTCATTAGCTTGAGCGGTAGTGGCGAGCGTGGCGCCAGCCAGAGCAAGCGCGAGGGTCGTCTTCTTTAACGTCGACATGGAGTCACTCCTTATATTGTTATTGTCCTCTCGGACGTGCGACATCCAAGAGGTTACGCCAAGGCGAGCGTCAACGTGAGTTACCGAGTACTGCATAGTGTTGGGGTTTTATTACAAACCTGTAATAGTTTCCTGGCGGGGCAGTGACAGCGTTACCACGAGCCCACCATCAGCATGGTTGGCGAGCGTAATGTCACCGCCGTGGGCACGCGCAATATGCCGAGCGATACCTAGCCCCAGGCCGCTACCGCCGGTGTGTCGGCTGCGTGAGGGCTCTAGACGGACAAAGGGCGAAAACACCCGCCCTAGCTGCTCTTCGGGAATGCCGGGGCCATGATCACGAATATGCAGTGTGACCGCGCTCCCCCGGTCAATTAGCGCTACATCGGCCTGCTTGCCATAGAACACCGCGTTTTCTAGCAAATTGGCCAGGCAGCGTTTGAGTGCCATCGGCTTGGCGATCAGTGGTGCTAATGGAGGGCTGTTTTTCTCAATAGTCACTTGCCCGCCCTGCAGGCTTAGTTCTTCCCCCAGTTCTTCAAGCAGTGACGCCAGCGAGACGGGAGCAGGCTCTTCGTGCAGATCCAAGCCTTTCACAGAGGCCAAGGCGCCCTTTACCAGGCTGTCTAATTCATCCAGCGAAGCGCAAAAGCGCTCCCGCTGATAGTCGTCCTCGAGCATTTCAGCGCGCAGCCGCATACGGGTTAAGGGCGTTTTCAAGTCATGGGAAATCGCCGAAAACAGCCGCTCACGCTCCTCAATCTGCTCGCGGATGCGCCGCTGCATACGATTGAACGCCGCGGCGGTGGCGGCCACTTCTTTGGGGCCGCTCTCCCGTAGTGGCGGCATATCCAAA
Source organism: Halomonas sp. ISL-56 (assembly GCF_018612805.1). Taxonomy (NCBI): domain Bacteria; kingdom Pseudomonadati; phylum Pseudomonadota; class Gammaproteobacteria; order Oceanospirillales; family Halomonadaceae; genus Halomonas; species Halomonas sp. ISL-56. The sequence goes on from NZ_JAGGRO010000002.1 coordinate 11,446, forward strand.
TCATCGCCCAACTGATGCGCTGCCCGTGAAAGCCGCGCCAGCGGTCGGGTGACGCTGGAGATACCCAAAAACGAGAGCGCCAGCACACTTAGCAGCACCAGCAGCCCGACCAGCAAACGCTCTTCAGAGAGCCAACGATAACCGCTGAAGATATCCGGGACGCCCAGCAGCGTGGCCACATACAGCCAGGTGTCTGGGGCAAGCTCTAGCTGAACCACTAATATCGGCGGCGAGAGCGGTTCCATCAGCAGGCTGTGCTGCCCCCAGCGCGGCGGCAAGTCGTAAAGCAGCACTTCGTTATTGAGCACCCGCAGGTTTTCCGGACGGGAGAACTCGACAATCACATCATCGATATTGAGCTGCTGGGTGAGTACCGAGCGCACATTATTGACCACTACCTGTTTTTCTGGCCCCGAGCCGATATCGTCGATCGCGAGCCTGCGTTCGTTGACGCTAACAAAAAAACGCGTGCCGCCCATATTGCGCAGTTGATCCAGCACGATATGGCGGTAGTCCACAGGCAGCGAGCGGAAAAACTTCATGGTGGAGGCGATGCTAAACGCCATATTAGTGGACAGCTCATCCAGCTGGGCCAAATGGCTGGAGCGCACCTGGGATGTCCAGATCGCATAGCTGGCCCCTTGGGCGACCAATACACCGGCGATCATGATGATCACAAAGCGCCCGCGCAGCGAAGCCGGTAGCCAGCGAGATAAGCGGCGCCGGGTATTTGCCCACCACTTATTTGCCCACCACTCCCGACTCACGTTAATGCGTCTACTTGAGCGGTTAATACGTAGCCCGCCCCGCGCACCGTGCGAATCAGCTGCGAGTGCTGGGCGTCTTCACCCAACCGTTGGCGCAGGCGACAAACGTGAACATCAATGGAGCGATCAAGCGGCGGCGCATCACGCCCACGGGTAAGTGCATAGAGATCGTCCCGGGTGAGCACCTTGGCGGGGTGCGCTAAAAACACCTGCAGTAACTGAAAGTCAGCCCCCGAAAGTGCGGCGCGCTCGCCCTGCAGGTCAATCAGCTCGCGGGTCATGCGGTCGAGCTGCCAATTACCAAAACTGACCCAACGCGCCTGCCCGGCGGGCAGTTCAGGCGGCGCACTGCGGGTACGCCGCAGCACCGCTTTAATACGCGCCAGCAGTTCACGGGGGTTAAACGGCTTGCCTAGATAATCATCAGCGCCTAACTCAAGGCCAAGAATACGGTCGGTCTCATCGGCGCTGGCGGTCAGCATAATAATCGGCACATCGCTGTGCTTTCTAACGTCGCGGCAGATGGTAAAGCCGTCGTCACCGGGCAGCATTAGATCGACAATCAGCAAGTCAGGGGCATGTTCAGCGCGCAGAACATGCAGCGCTTCAGCACCCTCCGCGGTAAATACCCGGTAGCCATGCCGCCCCAGGTAGTCCGCGAGCAGTTCACAAATTTCCGGATCATCATCGACCACAATCAAGGTAGCAGGGGGTGTCGTCATCGCAGCGGTTGTCGCCCTACGTTGTTGTCGTTTTATTGGGCGTTGATGATGGTCGAGGGTTCTGTACATCTCAAGCCCTCTTCGACTAATGACGAAATCACCCGTGGCTACGCTATTTCTGCGTATTAATAAGAATGCTTACATAAACATACAATATTTACTTAACATTTTGGAGCAAGCTGCCGATATTAACTATTATCATTAAGAAATACCTAGGACTTCTACAAACGTAGTAATCGCTGTTAAGCAAAGTCACAAGGAGGTATCGCAATGACAATCGGTATTGGTTCACCTACTCCATCGGCGTCACAAACGACGTCTGGTAACCGCACCCAGGACGTATCAGCCAAAGGCACTGCACAAGGCGACAATACAGCGCCTTCTTCGGGTTCACAAAAACCATCAAGCCAACTTTCCACGTTGGCTCAGCAGTTAAGCGACAGCGCCCTACGAGCTGAAGAGCGTGATGCCAGTCTGGATCGTAAAGCGTTAGGGCAAAAAGCCGATGCGTTGCTTCAGCCAATAACTCGGGACTTTCATCTTCACCGTGCAAAATATGATGCTGAAGTCCCCAATACAGACGACCCCGAACTATTGGAGCGAGCAAAACAAGCCACCTCCTTTGTGAATGGCAAAGGCAGCAACCCCTTTAGCGGCCTATCGCAAGACCAACTAGCACTGATTATTTATGACGATAGCGGCACGTTTACTACCAATGAGCGAAAAGCCGCTTGGAAAGAAGAATATGCTCAAGATCAAGTATGGAGACAAGCTGTCGTAGCCCGTGGCAAATTGGAGTACAGCCAAACCGGCAAGATGACCAACTTCTTCAAAGAAGTACTGGGGAATTACAACGATCTGCCCCCCATCATGCAGGCACAATACCCCGACTTCTATGCCCCGCGCCTTGAGCACCTGATCGAGATGGACTTCAACTTTATGACCCACCGCGCCGAAGGCAAAGGGGCACCTGAAGATATTTTTGACATACTGATGTCAAGTGAAGACTTCGCTAACCTTGGCAAACGCTTTGCTAACTCAACGGTTAGTTGAAGGATGGGTAGTGCCATTGGGATTCACCTAAATACCTAGTTCCCTGCTGAAAATAATACATCGTTTTTATTTTAGTTACTGATTGGAGAGGACATGGAAATCCATAGCTCAGGAAATAGTGTAGGGAGTAGGTATCTCACCAATTCCACAATAACGCCTAAAACATATGAAGCTGGCAAAAAAGCCAGCTTCACTGAAAATAAAAACACTAACGTCATTAACGATAAGCAAGCTCAAGCAAGTAGCACGGTGTCAATAAGTGGTCGTGCTCTTATGATTGCTAAACTGTTTGGCTCTGGTGCCAAAGAGCCGCCAGTGTTGCCAAGCGTTCGCACTAATGGGGATTATCTGGGGGTTTCACCTCAACACTTTTTGACCCATGAGGATCGAAATCTGCTAGCAGATATGTATGAGGTAGCGCAGGAACAAGGGGCAGATTTAAAGTACGTCAGCATGCTAGCAGGGGATCTTGGTTCATATCGACAGCATGATAATGGCAGTATGATGGGGAATTTTAATGACGGTCATCAATACGATAGTGAGGGACGTTTAACCACGGTCAGCTTTACCGATGCAGACGCTACTACGGCTGAACGTATTCAGAATAGCGATGCTATTAGCTCCACGCGGATAGACAAAGGTTTCCTGAGTTATATCCTAGACCCTGGTCACAGTATTGGTCGCAGCAGCAATTTTGAGTTTCTTGAGCAGATGGTTTCTAGATTTTCAACCAATGGCAACAATACCACCCCGCTCGACCCGAAGTTCTCCACCTTTGCTTATAACGAAAACAAATACATCATGCATACGGCGGATGAGGTAACGCTCAATATCCCCCGAGACACTTCCAGCGCTGACGAAGACACTTCACGCGAAGCACTCATGGCCGATGCCAAAGACTTACCTCAACGGCTTAACTTAAGCCTGTTAGAAGCTTTTATTGGCAAGAACGATGAAAAACCTTCCGAGCGCGGTTTTTTAACGAAATTGTTTGATTGGTTAAAACCGCCAGCGAATAAGTAAAGCGTAACGTTAGTCTTTGAACAGCTCATCAAGGGAGTTGGCGGTCAAGATAGCAGCCGACCACTCCTCCAACTGCTCAGGCGTTGCCTGCCCTAAGCGCTGTTCCGCCCAAACAGGCAGCTCGTCAAATTTGAGGCCGAGTTGCTTGCGCAGGATACGCTGGGCTTCTTCCTGTCGGCCTTCTTGACGACCTTCCAAACGCTCTTTCTTTACCAAGTTCTCTAAGTTCTCTGCCAACATATCTTTATCCTCCACCAAACTGTTGAGCTGGCTCAGATTGACCTCAGCCCCAAGCCGCTGCAAGTGATTAAGCAAAGAGACCTAAAGAATACGAGGCTCTACAGCCCAAAGCGCTTTTTCAGCCACTTGGCAACAGCGGCTTCGCCGTGGTGGCCGATGCGTTCAGCGCCGGAGACACGGTCAAACAGATCAGGGTGGGCGTTGGCCATTACCTGGGCCTCCCCTGCCAAATCGAGCATTTCGGTATCGTTAAGATTGTCACCAAACGCTAAACACTCTGCAGGCGTTAAGTCCAACCGTTCCAACAGTGATGACAGCGCGACGCCTTTATTGACCCCGCCCGCCATAATTTCCAGTGAATCAATCGTGGAGTAGGTGATGTGCAGCGCGTCGCCGTGGGCGTCATGGGCCTCTCCTTCCAGCTTTTTTAGCGCCTTTGGATCGCCCAGATAAAGTACTTTGCCCACGCCGTTAGTGTCCATCTGATTGGGGGGCACGACTTGATAGCCAAAGCCGGTAGTGGCGTGTAGCAATAATAGGTGTGGAGCCTCTGCATCAATATGCCAGCCGCTCTCGCGGTAGAGATTCAACCGCACCTGGGGCGGACGCGGCAGACCGATCAGCGTCTTGGCATGCTCAGGCGCAAGGTGATTCGCCGCCAGCAAGGTATCTTCAGGATCATGAACATAGGCGCCGTTAGTGCTGATCAAGTGCAGCGGAATAGCCAACTGATCACGAAACACCTTCATATCGTGGTAGTGACGGCCCGAGGCAAGCGCGACATGATGCCCCTGCTCCACCAATGCCCTTAGCACCTCGACGGTGTTTTCGTGTAGAGAGTGGTCGCTTCCTAATAGGGTGCCATCGAGGTCAGAAACAATCAGGCGAGGTGTCATAGCGCGCTCCATGAATATGAAAGTTTAGCTTAACCGATTCATCCTTGACGCTCCTAGACAGATCGAGATTAAACAACCAGACAGAATGTACATGGCCGCCCTTACTCCTCTGGGGCGGCCTGATCGCTAAATTAGGGCAATGATAGCCCCAAGGCCACCGAGTTTGCCCGTGCACCGATTAACACATGGATTACCCCACGCTCCAAACGCTGCACGCCGTGAGCGCCCAGTCTGGTCAAGGCCGCCTCATCTAGTGCAGCGGCATCGGCCAGCTCCAAGCGCAGTCGAGTGGAGGCAACGGCCGTCGCGCTGCGCACATTCTGTTCCCCCCCCAGGGCCTGCTGCCAGGCCAGTCTATCCAGGGAATCGATAGGTGCCACATCAGTTTCTGGAGTTGCTTTGGCGCTAGAATTTTCTTGGTCGGCCTGTCGCTCTGGTGCTTCAGCGCTAAGTGTATTGCGGATCTCATCAGCTACGCCGTCTGCAATCGGCCCTACGATGACCTGAACACCACCACCTTGCAGACGCAGCAGCCCCCGCGAGCCCAGTGCCTTAAGGGCAGCTTCGTCGATAGCGTCGGGATTCTCTAACACCAAGCGCAGCCGAGTGGTGCACGCACCAACGCTTTGTAGGTTGGTTGCCCCGCCTAGGGCCGCAACAAAGGCTGGGCCTCGCTCACTAGGAGCGGCTTCCGCCACAACGGGCGCGATTATCTCGGGTTCACGGCCCGGCGTAGGTAGGTCGAAACGTACAATCGCCCAGCGAAAAATCGTGTAGTAAATAACGAAGTAGGCCAACCCTACCGGCAGCATCAGCCAACCGTTGGTAGAAAGCCCATACGAGAGCGCGAAGTCGAAGGCCCCTGCGGAGAAGGTGAAGCCAAGCTTCACATTCAGCCAGTGCAGCAGCGCCATGGAAACACCCGTTAGTACCGCGTGCATGCCATAAAGCAGCGGCGCCAGGAACATAAAGGTGAATTCGATAGGCTCAGTGACACCGGTCAGGAAAGCCGTCAACGCTAGCGAAAGTAACAAGCCGCCCACCTGGGCACGGCGCCCTTTTGGTGCTGCATGGTACATAGCCAACGCCGCTGCTGGTAAGCCAAACATCATTACTGGGAAGAAACCGGTCATAAAGCGCCCTGCTGCAGGGTCGCCAGCAAAGAAACGATTTAGGTCACCGTTGGCCACTACCCCAGAGGCTGTTTCGAAGCTGCCAAAGACAAACCACACCAGGCTATTCAGCACGTGGTGAAGTCCAGTCACAATCAACAAACGATTGATTGTTCCGTAGACGAAAAGCCCCAGTTCGCCCGCACTGATCAGCCACTGACCAAGGGAATCAATACCATGTTGGATAGGTGGCCAGACCAACCCAAAAGCGACGCCCAATGCCACCGCAGCTAAGCCAGTGGCAATAGGTACGAAGCGTCGCCCACCAAAAAAAGCCAAGTATTCAGGAAGTTGAATCGACTTGTAACGATTATAAAGCAGGCCTGCAACGCTGCCGGAAATAATCCCTGCCAGCACGCCCATATCGATCTCGGGATTGAGAGCGGTAAGCACCGCATCCAGCACCAAGTAGCCGATCACCCCAGCCAAGCCAGCAGCGCCGTTGCTATCATCCGCGAAGCCTACGGCTAAGCCGATGGCAAAAATCAGTGCCAGATTGGCGAAAATAGCCTCACCAGCGCCAGCAATGAAGGCGATATTCAGCAAGTCAGGCTGACCAAGGCGCAGTAATAGGCCTGCGATAGGCAGCACCGCGATAGGTAGCATCAGTGAGCGGCCAAGCCGCTGAAGCCCGCCCATCAGGCGAGAACCGAAGGTCGTGGAAGACATATCAGTACCTCTCAAGGGTCGTTGTTGTTATATCGGTATGGTTGGCCCGGGTCAGCCATGCGCTTAAGTGCTGGCGCACAGCAGCAGCATCGTCTAGAGCCAGTAGTGTGGGAAGTTCATTTGCCAGCGCGGCAGCGTTAAGGCAACGCAAGGCGGCTTTCACGGCAGGTACACGTGCAGGTTCTACCGAAAGTTCGTCGACACCCAGCGCGACGAGAAGGAGTGCGGCCCGCTCATCGCCTGCAGCGGCACCGCACACTCCTACGGGACAGTGTCCCTTCGCGCCGTCTAGCGTCGCCTGGATCAACCGTAATACAGCGGGATGCAACACATCAGCTCGCGCGGTAAGCGTTGGATCCTCGCGATCCATCGCCAGGGTGTACTGGGTTAGATCGTTGGTACCGATTGAGAGAAAATCTGCCTCAACGGCGAGGCTTCTTGCGCATAGAGCGGCGCTAGGCACCTCGATCATGGCACCCAGGCGCGGCCGTGCGTTAAGCCCCATTTCACTGGCCAACGCATCTAGCCGCTGGCGCACTACGCGTAGCTCGCCAACCTCACTGACCATAGGCAGCATGATATGCAACGTTTCCAACGGTGTGACGCCGAGCAACGCCCGAAGCTGGGTCTCAAGCAGTTCTGGGTGACTCGCCCACAAACGGGCACCCCGCACGCCCAGCGCTGGGTTAGGCACTGACGGCAACCGCAGGTAAGGAAGCTGCTTGTCTGCACCGATATCCAGGGTACGAATAATCACAGGTTTGCCACCTAAGGCTTCTAAAGCAGCCTGATACTCGTCACGCTGAAAGGTCTCGCTGGGGGCGCTATCTCGCTCCAGAAAAAGGAATTCGCTTCGCAGTAGCCCCACACCATCAGCGCCCGACTCCGCTGCCAGACGCGCGTCTTCGGCTCCACCGATATTGGCGCACACCTCAATTTTTCGACCGTCCAGAGTGATCGCTGGCTCATGCGCTAACGCCTGCGCTCTCTTGGTCTCATGGAAACGGGTGCCAATCCGCTCTGCCACTTCCGCCCGTTGAGCAGGGCTAGGTGTCAGCGCCAAACGTCCGTTTTCCGTATCTAGAATAGCGCTCTCGTTCGTGGCGCTATTAGCAGCGTCGATCAAACCCGCCCCCATGGCTACTAAACACGGAATGCCTCGAGCGCGTGCCAAAATAGCCACATGGGAAGTCGTGCCGCCGCCCGCTAGACAAAGCCCTGCAGGATGCTGGGTAGCAATAGCTACCAGCTCCGAAGGTGTCAGTTCCTCAGCAACGACGATGGCACCCTTAGGCAGCTCAGGAAGTACCGCTTGCTGGTCGTCGCTTAGTTCCACCATCACATGGCGCTGCAAATCACGCAGATCAGTAACCCTGGCGGCAAGCAGCGTATTTCCGCTCGCCGCAAGCCGTGCGGCTTCGGTATCCAGCGCCTCTCGCCAGGCTTGGCCAGCACTGCACCCTTCACCTATGTGCTCCCCAGCTGCTGCCACCAAATCGGGATCTTCTAGCCAGGCACCATGAGCAGCAAAGATTTCCGCCTCAGCGCTCTGCCCCTGGCGCGTCGCTTGCGCTTCAGCCTGGGCTAACGCCTCGCCGACTCGTAACAGCGCCTTTCTCAAGCGAGCCGTCTCAACGGCTTCGCTCTCGCCCATCAAGGGCACGGCAGGTAGCGGCAATTGATAAGAGACAAGCGGGCCGATGGCTAAACCAGGGCTAGCCACTAAGCCAGCCAGTTCGCCCTCTTTAAGTGTCACTGCGGTTAATCTAGATGACGCAGGCGCGTTATGTTCCTCCGCCTCTGGAGTGGTCAACAGCCGCTCGGCGGCATCCAGCGCTGCCTCAGCAGCCTCACCCTGGGCAGTCAGTTTTAACGCTGCGCCTTCTGTCAGGCCCAAGTTCATTAATGCACTAAGACTATCCGCGCTAGCACTGTCAGCATTGTCAGTTGAACACGCAAGTTGCACCGTCAGGTTAACGCGATGCTTTCGGGCAATAGCGCGAAGCCGGGCAGCGGGTCGCGCATGCAGCCCCGATGCTAAGGCTAGGGTGACCCGGCGCTCAGCTAACGGCCCATCAGCACGTGTATCGGCAAGCTCGACGGCAGTGCGGGTTAGCACCAGTAAGGGTTCACCAAGTGAAACCTGCTCACCCTCGCGGTGCTGCGGCGGCATTAATTGCCAACCAGCCGCCTCGGTAATCACCAGTGGGGTAATCAGCGCACTTGCCCCCCGCGCTAGCGCATCGGCATCAAAGCGGCACAGCGGGTCGCCAGCGCGCACTTGATCACCTACGGCGACCAAAGGCTCGATACCTTCCCCTTTTAACTCAACCGTATCCAGGCCTAGGTGAAGCAGTAATTCAACACCAGCCTCAGTTCTCAAGGTGAACGCATGATGGGTACGAGCGCACTGCACCACTTCACCATCACAGGGCGCATGCAGGCACTCGCCCAACGGATCAAGAGCAATGCCCCCCCCCAGGGTTAGGCTGGCGAAAACCGGATCAGGTACCGCCGTTAGGGGTACCACAACTCCCATCACGGGGGCCTGCAGTGTTAATGATTGACTAGAATCTGACATGGGAAAACTCCCAAGATTGTTGTTATACGTTACAGGGTACGGGTGACTTTATTGAGGTGCTGAGGACGATCGGGATCGCTTCCCCGGGCCTCTGCAAGGCCAGCCACCATTTGATAAAAACTCTGAATCACCGACAGCGGTTGAAGGGACTCATGACCAGCATCTACCAAGGTCAAATTGCGCTGTACTACGCTCTTGTCGGCAGCAAGGACTACTCGGGCGCCAACACTTTTGAGCCACTCGGTTAACTCCAGCAAGCCAGCCTGTTCGAGCCCTGGTGGCGCGAACACCAGCACAGGATAATCAGGGCCAATCAGCGCCATCGGGCCGTGGCGAACTTCGGCGCCGCTAAAGGATTCAGCTTGAATCGCACAGGTTTCTTTAAACTTAAGCGCCGCTTCCTGTGCGACAGCAAGACCCGCCCCACGACCGATCACCATCATCTTGTCGGCGTGTAGCAACGCCTCTATGGCAGGAGACCAATCCGTTGCCAGAGCCTGAGTTAGCCGTTCTGGAAGCTGTTCCAGAGCGGTGAGTAACAGGCGATCTTCCTGCCAATAGCCGATGAGCTGCGCCATGGCAGAAAGCGTGGCCAGGTAGCTTTTGGTGGCGGCCACACTCTTTTCCTCTCCTGCATAAAGAGGGATTTCACTATCGCTCGCCGCGGCCAGGGGCGACTGCGGCGTATTGACTAACGCTATCGTTCGAGCCCCAGCGATAGCGAGCGACTGCTGCATAGCGACTAGGTCAGGGCTTTGCCCAGATTGGGAAACCGCCAAGGCCAACTGCCCCGTTAGCCGCCAAGGCGCCTTAGCTAGGGTGGTCAGTGAGGGAGGCAGCGAGGCTACCGGAATACCTTTACGCTTCATGCATTGGTAGGCGAAGTAACTAGCAGCATGGTCGGAGCTGCCCCGCGCCACGGTAACCGCTGCGGTAGGCTCTGCAAGGCGTAAGCGCTCGCCTAGCGCGGCTAGCAACGACGCATTACGCTGTAGCTGACCGCGAATGCGTTCAGGGGCGTTGCGAGTTTCTTCAAGCATAAGAGACATTAAAAAGCTCCTTGGGCATTTCCACAGACATGGCGGCCCTCGACATAGACCGCTTGGAGTTGAAGTTGGGGATCAAGGATAACCAGATCCGCTAACGCACCTTCTTGAAGGCGGCCGATGTCGTCGATTCCCAGGAAGTCGGCGGGAAAACGTGACAGGCGATCCGAGGCATCTGCCAGGGTAAGACCGAGACTGACGAAGTTACGTAACGCCTGATCCATGGTCAGCGTACTGCCTGCCAGGGTGCCGTCAGCCAGACGCACACCTCCCAGGCATTTAGTGACCGTCTGCTCACCTAGACGGTAATCACCATCTGGCATGCCTGCTGCGGCGGTGGAATCGGTAACGGCATAGAGATTAGGGATGCAGCGTAAGGCGGTTCGGATGGCACCAGGGTGTACATGCAGCAGGTCTGGAATCAGTTCGGCGTACTGCGCATGGGCAAGCGCTGCGCCAACCATTCCAGGTTTGCGGTGATGCAGGCCGGTCATGGCATTGAACAGATGAGTAAAACCACAGGCACCATGAGCCATTGCCTCAACGCCTTCTTCATAGCTGCCAAGCGTATGTCCTAGCTGAACCCGCACCCCCCGCTCGCTGAGATGACGAATTAATGCATAGTGACCGGCTAACTCAGGGGCAAGTGTCAGCAAGCGGATGGGGGCCAAAGCACACAGCTCGTCCACCTCCTCAATCACGCCATTTCGGGCATGGGCAGGTTGAGCACCCAGCTTGCCGGGATTGATATAAGGGCCTTCCAAATGAACGCCCAATACCCTGGCTGCGTCCGGCTCCTGCGCCTCCATGTAGCTGGCGACATCACCTAATACCTGACGAATCTGGGCATTTGGCGCCGTCATGGTGGTCGCAAGCAACCGAGTGGTTCCAAAACGCACATGGGTACGCGCTAGCGTGGCAAGTGCTCTGCCACCTTCCATGGTGTCGGCACCACCACCCCCATGCACATGCAAATCTATAAAGCCGGGAACAATGCGTGGATACTCGTTGGTGACGGGGTCTACCGGATCGCCATCAATGCGCCTAATACGCCCTTCTTCCCAATGTATCTCTCCCAGGCGCCAGCCATCTGAGGTGAGGATATTGCCAAACTGCATAAAATCTCCTAGCGGGTCAGCTCGACCATAAAGTCGTAATAATCTGTGCGACAGTAAGTAACCGTGAGCTCTGCTGGCGTGCCATTGGCTAGGTAACCTAGTCGAGTGATCTTAAGCAGCGCCTGCCCCTCGGCAACCTCTGCAAGTGCCGCTAGCTCTGCGTCTGCATTGATGGCTGTGACGTGCTGCAGAGCTCGAGTCACTGATTTACCGCTGGACTCCAGCACCGCATAGAGAGACGTTTCTACTAACTGAGGATCGGGCAGCACCGAGACAGGCAGACAGCTATCCTCTACCGCCATCACCACATCATCAGCCAAGCGTAAGCGCTTCAGGCGCGAAACCTGGGCATCAGCCCCCAAGCCAAGACGCATGCTCTCTTCCGCATTGGGATTTGCCAGCCTGCGCTCTAACCATTGAGAACTTGGCGTAAAACCGCGCTGAGTAAGCAGCTCGGTGAAACTCACCAACCGGGTTAATGACTGATTGAGACGCGGCGTAATGAACGTTCCGGAACCGCGACTACGACGAATAAGCCCCAGCTCAGCCAGACAGTCCAAAGCCTTACGCGCAGTAATACGCGAGACATTGAGGGTATCGGCCAAGTTGCGCTCTGAAGGCAGCGCCTCACCGCTCTCCCAAGTGCCAGTCTCAATGGCATGCTCCAACTGGCGGGCCAACTGTTGGTAAAGAGGGGTCGCGCCCTTAGGGTCAAGGCGCAGCTGGGTAAAACGTGAATCCATGGACTTCACCTGATGATTTAAAGACCAATTAGATACCAATATAGTCAATAATTAATACCATTCAAGTACCAATAATCCACTGACAAGTCTGATAGGGACATTTTTTTCTTTTAATGGGGAGATGACACGACTGCCAGAGGGGATGTAGGTTATTGATAAATTGGGATCAAAGAGAACTTCGCATGGCGACAATTGGCGCAGCCCTTGTGAATCCGTATAGTGGCACCCTAACTCTCGCCAACTGATTGAGCTCATGCTTCAGAATAACTCCATGCTTGCCCAGCTCAAGCAACAGATTCGTCAAACCACCCCCCGTGCTGAAGGGGTGATTAAAGCCACCGACAAAGGTTTCGGTTTTCTCGAAACCGACGACGGTGAGTCCTATTTCGTGCCGCCACCCGCTATGAAGCAGGTGATTCACGGTGATCGCGTGGAAGGCGTGATTCATGAGAACGGTGACAAAAAATCCATTGAGCCGGAAAAGCTGATCGAAGCGGGTCTTGATCGGTTTGTCGCCCGCGTGCAGAAGCGCGAAGGCCGCCTGGCCGTGGTGCCTGACCATCCATCGATTAAAAATGTTATTAAGGCGCGGATTAAGAACAGCCTTGATGAAGACAGCATTGCTGACGGCGATTGGGTCGTCGCTCGCCTGGTGCGCCATCCGCTAAAAGCCGATGACCGCGCGTTCTTTGCCCAGATTGATGAGTTGGTCGCCAAAAGCGATGATCCGGCAGTGCCATGGCGCGTCACACTTGCACGTCATGCGCTGGAGCAAGAGTGCCCCGATGCGGGCACCGACTGGCCGCTGATGGATGAAGGCCTGACGCGGGAAGATTTAACCGCCACGCCCTTCTTCACCATCGATGGTGAGAAGACCCGCGATATGGATGACGCCCTGCACGTCGCTACTCGCGCTGAAGGTGGCTGGCGGTTGAGCGTGGCGATTGCTGACCCCACGGCTTACGTGGCCGAAGGCCATGCGGCTGATTTAGAAGCCCGCACCCGCGCCTTTACTGTTTATCTACCCGGCCAGAACGTTACTATGCTGCCCGAGCAGTTAGCAGATGATCTCTGTTCGTTGTGGGAAGGCAAAGATCGCCCCGCGCTGGCCTGCACGCTGGATATCAATGCCGACGGCAGCATGGGCGAGTACCGATTTTTTGCCGCCAACGTAAAATCCCACGCAAAACTTGCCTACGATAGCGTCTCCGACTGGATCGAAGGCCAAGGCGACTGGGCACCCGCGGATGAAATCGCCGAGCAGCTCACCGCGCTGCGCGATTTGACCGAGGCGCGCACCGCCTGGCGTAACGAACACGCGCTGGTGTTTAAAGACCGCCCCGACTACGTGTTTGACCTTGATCCCGCCGGTAACGTATTGGCGGTGCGCACCGAAGAGCGCCGCATTGCCAACCGCATGATCGAAGAGTCAATGATTGTGGCCAACGCCTGCTGCGCGGATTTCCTGGCCCAGCATATCGGCCACGGTATCTTTAACGTGCACCGCGCCTTTGAGCCGGAAAAAGCCGAAGCCGCCCAAGAATTCCTGGCAGGTCAAGAGATCGTCGTCGAGCGTGAAGCGTTGACCGAGCTTGCCCGCTACACCGAGCTTAAGCGTGCGCTGGAAAGCCGCGATGATGCTTGGCTGGATGCGCGCCTGCGCCGTTTCCAGGGCTTCACCAGTATGTCGGCCCAGCCCGGCCCGCACTTTGGCCTTGGCCTGGCTGCCTACGCCACCTGGACGTCGCCGATTCGTAAGTATGGCGATATGGTCAATCACCGCTTGATCAAGCGCGTGCTGAAAGGCGAGCAGGCACCTGCTGAAGCCACCCAGCAGCTGACCGAACAGCTGACCGAGCGTCGCCGCTTGAACCGTATGGCCGAGCGCGATGTGAAAGATTGGCTCTACGTGCGTTACCTAACGCCCTCCGCGCAGAACCAGGACACCTTTGAGGCCGAAATCATGGCCATCAACCGTGGCGGTATGCGCGTTCGTCTGCTGGAAAATGGCGCGACGGCGTTTGTGCCTGCCCCCTTGATGCACAGTGACCGCAGCAAAGTGGTCATTGACGATAAAGAGGGGCGTATCCAGATCGAAGGCGAAGAGCGTTACAAGCTTGGCGATCCGCTACGCGTAGTGCTCACTGAAGCACGCGAAGAGACCCGTTCGCTGGTGGCAAAGCCCGCTGATTGATGGGGCGTCACTAGCCATGCATTACCGAAAGGGGCAGCGATCACGCTGCCCCTTTTTTAGTGCGTTTGCATACAACTGGCGTCGCTAACAGTTAAAAAAGCGCTTCGTCTCGGTCACTGATTAAGGGCCAGTTAGCGTCTTTTTCAGATACCACCGTCGGCGGAATCGGCCACTCGATGGCGAGGCGTTCATCGTTGTAACGCAAGCCACTTTCAGCCTTGGGGTGATAAGCCGCCGAGACAAGATAACTAACTTCAACATTATCGGTTAGCGTCTGAAAGGAGTGCGCAAAGCCTGGCGGTACATACAGCTGGTGCCGGTTTGCATCAGATAATTCAAACAATTGATGATGCAAGTAAGTTTCCGACTCTTCACGGATATCCACGATGACATCGACAATCGCGCCTCGAATGCAGCGTACCAGTTTAGCTTCGGCGTGGGGCTGGCGCTGATAATGCAGCCCTCTTAGCGTGCCTCGCTGAGCCGAGAAAGAGGTGTTCTGCTGGACAAAGTCACTTAGCAAGCCATGGCGCTCAAACTCCGCACGGCACATGGTGCGGGCAAAAAAACCGCGCTCATCACCATGTGGTTCAAGCTCTATCAGGCGGGCATCCTTGAGGTTCGTTTGATGAAAATGCATGTCTTACTCCGTGAAAGTAGCAGCGACACCAGACGTCAATTTCAGGGCAAACATGGCTTCCTGTTCAGCATATAGACGGTCGATCAAGCGCCCTGGCGGTAGTCGCACATCATCAAAGGTCAGCGCCGCATCCTTTTCCAGATGGCCCACTACCCGACAGCCCAGCGCTAGCCCGATTGGTAACAGTCGATCCCTGCGTATTACCTCGATATTTTCCGCCACTCCATAGACTTCGAAGCCACCGAGTTCTTCTATTGTTTCGCCCTCCTGCAACGCTTTTTTGGCTATGGCGATGACGCCCACCCTTGGGCCTTCTAAAGGGGATAACACTGGATCACGGAACAGCACGGCGCGGGCAACGGACGTGGGCACTTCG
The DNA here is from genome assembly GCF_018612805.1 of Halomonas sp. ISL-56. NCBI lineage: Bacteria > Pseudomonadati > Pseudomonadota > Gammaproteobacteria > Oceanospirillales > Halomonadaceae > Halomonas > Halomonas sp. ISL-56. The sequence goes on from NZ_JAGGRO010000002.1 coordinate 26,686, forward strand.
AAATGGCACAGATGATAAGGCGTTGTGAAGCAGTAATACGGCCCCTCGCCCAACTTGTAGAGTTCGAGATAGTGGCGCTGCCGGGGGTTGTCAATCGTTCCCAGCACAAAGACGCCCGGCCCCGGCCGCGCCCCAACAACGTAATCAACTAACCCCGGCCCCATCGGGTTCAGGTAGGGCTCAAACGCCGACACCGCCTCTTCTATGGGCACTAAAGGGCCACCGACAACGCCAGCTGAGAAATCTGGGCCCAGCATGCCCCGCTGTGCCACTTGCATCCCAGTTCCATTGGCAACGATCGCCTGCTCGAACGATATTTTGGTGCCATCCGCAAAAGAGGCCACCATTGCCGGTTTTTGCCCCCAGCGCTTGGCAAAACTCTCCTGCGTAGCGGGGTTACGATAGGGGTCATGCAAACCTTTAATGTTGCCACACAGCACAGGCTTTATACCTAGCCCGGCAACAAACCGGTAGAGATTCATCTGCACACCAGGCTGGTCGCCATCGGCAAAGCTGTAGACAACTCCTGCGGCATCGGCTTTCGCTTTTAAGATAGGGCCAATCGTACCGTCGAGTTCTGCATTCATTTGGATAACGTCTTTACCGCTTTCCAACGCCGCCAGGACAGCATGCGCCGCGAACTCCAACGAGCCGGTGACTTCAATGATCGCATCCAGCCCTTCAGCGCGCGCCAGTGCCACCGCGTCCTCGGTGACTGCTGGTCGCCCAGCCGCAATTGCCGCTTCAAGTTCCTGCTGAGTCTCACAGGCGGCTGGCTCAATCCCGGTTTGCTGGAAGACATTGACCGCGGCATCGAGATGGCGGTTGGCAATAGCACAAAGGCGCATTCCGGGTGTCGCGGACATAATCTGCAGAGCGATACCGCTAGCTTGAAACCCTGCCCCGACCATCCCCACTCGAATGGGATTACCTTGCGCCTCGCGTTTGGCAAGCGCGGTATCAACAATAATCATCGTTGGTTCATTCCTTCCAGAGCTTCCAGGGGGCGCCTTGTGCCCAGGCGGTTTCGAGCACCATTCGGTCTCTCAGCGTATCCATGCTTTGCCAGTAACCGTTATGATGGAAGTAGCCCAATTTCCCCAGTTCAATCATTCGGTTCATGGGCTCGTTTTCCCATACGGTCTGACTATCGTCGATCATCTCGAACACTTCCGGATGACAGACAAAGAAGCCGCCATTGATCAACCCCCCGTCTATTTCACCCTTTTCACGAAAGCCCTCTACCTGGCTATTACCCTCTTTCAAACGTAGCGCACCATAGCGGCCAGGCTGCGTTACTGCTGTCAGGGTGCACCAATTGTTCGATGCCAGATGTGAGTCGATCAGCGCATTAATATTCAGATCACTTAACCCATCACCATAGGTCAAACAAAAAGGTTCATCTGCCAAGTAAGACATGGCCTTTTTAAGGCGCCCTCCGGTCATGGCATCGGCGCCGGTATCCAGCACGGTGACTTTCCAATCATCATTGACACTCTGAAGCCAGTCGACGTTGCCTGTTTTCAGATCAATGGTGTAATCAATTCGATTGCCGCGATAATTAAGGAAATAGTCGCGGATGTACTCCACCTTATAGCCACCCAAGACGATAAATTCCTTTAAGCCATGATGAGCGTACATCTTCATGATATGCCAAAGGATCGGACGACCGCCTACTTCCACCATGGGCTTGGGGCGAATCGTTGTTTCTTCACTTAAGCGCGTTCCAAACCCTCCCGCGAAAATTGCGACTTTCATAGTTAGGCCTCAAGGTTAACGTGGGTAGTGGCAGGCAAAGCACTTGGGATAACAGCATCGTACATTTGCCAGCGCAGGCTTTCAGATAAGCGCCCCGCAGTGATATGAGCCTGTAACGCATGCAGGCGCATATAGCGAGAGGCGCGGAATTGCGTGTCAGCAAACTGCATACTACTAAGCCCTTTGATCAACCCCCTGATCGAATCCAAAAGCGTCATCTGCGGTTGATGCTCGGGGGCTAATTTGGCAAACAGGCTGAAATCTACTTGATAGGAACGACTGTCCGCCGGGGCTTGGGTGTTGATACTCAGAGTGGTGCCGGGAACCGCTTTGGCCACTGCGGTGGCTAAGTCTCGCACTTGATGATTGCGTGCGTTCGAGCCGGTATTGATATTGAGTATGCGCCCGCCGTTTTCAGGCTTGCGCTGTACTGCCCAGTCAACAGCACGGGCCATGTCGGAGACGTCTATCAAAGGACGCCAGGGTGACCCATCGCTAAGCACGCTAATATGCTGCTGGCTCAGGGCACCAGCAACGAAGTCATTAAGTACCAGATCAAGCCGTAAACGTTCTGACATTCCACAGGCAGTCGCAAAGCGCAAGCTGGTAATCACCATGTCGCCCTCAATGCTTGCCAACGCTTCTTCAGCGGCTATTTTCGAGCAGGCATAGGCAGTCACGGGGGCCACGGGATCCGCTTCACTACGCGGAGCTCCTAAAGCGACACCATAAATGCTGCAACTTGAGGCGAACACGAAGTTCTCTACCCCTGCCTGAGCCGCTGCCCTGGCCATATCAATCGTCGCTTGCTGATTAACTTCATCGGTCACTGCGGCGAAACGATCTCCCATGGGGTCATTGGAAATCGCCGCCAGTTGAACCACCGCCGTATAACCCTCAAAAAAATCAGTCGGGATATCTCGCACATCCCCCATAAACTGTTGGTCGAGATAACGTTCTGGAAGAAGTTCGGCGCCCGTCAAACAGTGTGCGAAGTAGGCAGTGTCATACCCATGAAGCGTGGCGGATGGGTGTCGCAAGGCTAACTCTCGTACCACAGCGGGGCCAACATAGCCCATATTCCCCACGATTAAGATTTTCAAAACATCACCTCATTAATGATTAATATCATTATTATAAGATTTTTCATTTCTCCGAATTAAATATTAAAAACCCAGCCACTACTGATAACCACCCATTTAACAGCGATCTATCTAATATCTATTTACTACTATAATTAACCAACTATTTACCTATTTACCTATTTACCTATTTACCTATCATTATCAAAAATAAACCACGGCACCATCTGCTCACACTTTGAAACAAAAACAATACTAAAACTTACATTCAAAATAAGAGACGACACTTTTACTGTCAAGAGTAGCGCCGGGTTAAAAATCTAGTCTGGAGTACTATTTTTTTCATCCGACAACACGACAAAAGGAGTGGCTTTTCAGACACTCCTTCTTTTTACAGCGGTAGGTTTTTATATAAACCCTGCCTATAACCTGACTGTACCCAGAACAAGTATGAAGAGCGTTTAAGCTTAGGAAGAGATGCTTGCTGATGGCCCAGCTGCTAGTGATTAAACTTTACTAGACCATGACAAATGACAGCAGCGCCCTTAAGGCGCTGCTACTATCAACTTATCCTGGATTAAAACTCTGCTTGTCTTGCCGTCGAAGGCAAGGCCATTGCAGGTTTGTATTTTGAAGCTTTTTGCACGATAGCTTCATCTATCTGAAAGGCAGCTACCAGCTCGCGGAGACGCCCAGCCTGATCTTCCAAGGAAAATGCGGCGTTAGTCGATTGCTGAACCAGGGTGCTGTTTTGCTGAGTAGTAGAGTCCATTTCAGTAATAGCCGTATTGATCTGCTCGATACCACTACTCTGCTCCCGAGTGGCAGAGGATACTTCGACCATTAACATAGCAAGGCGCTGGATTACCGCTTCCGTCTCACCAATAGTGGCAGCTCCTCGCTCCGCTTGGTCAGAACATAGCTTTATTTTGCTACGCGTATCATCGAGCATAGTGCGAATTTCACCGGCTGAGGCAGCACTACGGCTTGCCAACGCACGAACTTCTGTCGCTACTACCGCAAACCCACGGCCTTTATCACCAGCACGCGCTGCTTCAACGGAGGCGTTTAAAGCCAGGATATTGGTTTGAAACGCAATGGTATCGATGGCCTCAACGATCTTATCCATGCTGAGCGATGCGGCGGTCACTTCGCGCATTAATTCCACGCTACGAGAGACTTCTTGACCACCACTTTGCATCTGTTGCGACGCATTATGAGCCAGCGTATCAGCCTCTTTGGTTGAATCACTATTCTGGCGAACCGTTGCCGTCATCTCCTCCATACTTGAAGCCGTTTCCTGCAAGGCAGCTGCTTGCTGTTCAGTACGAGCGGCGAGCTCCTGCCCACCTTGGGCAATCTCATTGGCTCCGTTCAAAACACTCTCGCTAGAGTCACGTAGCGATGCGACCAGGGTAGTGAGCGCTTTACTCATTTCAGCCATGGAAGTTAATAACTGTGCCGTTTCATCACGACCTGTGGCTACGATATCGTGTCGCAGATCTCCTTCTGCAACGCGCTGGGCAACCTCAACAGCTCTCCGCAAAGGCAGTACAATACTACGCGTAATGGCAATGGCCAGTGCCACTGCTATCAACAACGCCACCCCCGCGAAGATACACAGCTGCCAAAGGGCTAAACGGTACTCAGCGTTTATCGCTTCATTAGCAATTTCAACGTTCGAGTCCGCCACCAGACTGATTTCATCAGCCAATTCCGCCAACCGATAGATGCTTTCTTTATGTTCACTAAACACCTGATTAGCTTGCGCGGCATCAGAAAGACTGCCTCCCTCAATCTGTCGATACACCTGCATGAAGCCCTCTTCATACCCCTGAAGAGCGCTTTCTGCCTGTAGATAGAGAGAATCTAAACTGTCTTGGCTCGAAATTTCTTCTCCTTCCTGAAAGACAGCCCGAATTGCCTCTATGGTTGCCGCCCAACTTTGTTGATCCTCTGCCCGTTCGGGACTGTTGACCTTGATAAATACATCCTTTTCAAAGCGCCGTGCAAGCAGTGCTAACCGCTGAATCTCCGCTGCATTGCTTGCTAAGGCCACATCCGTGTCCAAGGTTTTTTGAGCCGTATACTTAGTGACGGTGATACCTACCACCCCCGCCACTAAGGTGCCCAAAAGAAATAGCGAAACTAAGCCAAAGGCTAACGCTAGGCGAGTGCCAATCTTGAACCGGGAAAGCATAGCCACATCCTAATGAGCAAGTGAGCTAAGATTGTAAGCAGCAAGGATGAAAACTGTAACCCAACCTTTGCAAACTATTGTCAACTTTTATACATAATCAAAGTGTCTCTAATGTACCAGCGCGTCTCACCTACGCTAACTTACTGACAGACTCGACATAACCTGAGAGGATATCGGCCAGTTCTATGACACTATCTGCCGATGCTGACAGAAGAACCGCAGCATTTCTCGGGTAGCGTCAGGGCCTTGAGGGTCGGTATAGCTGCCCTTTTTGCTGCCACCTGACCAAGCATGACCCGCCCCATGGACACGCCACTGCTCTAAGCATGGCTTACCCGAAGCATCACGGTGGGTGGTACAGGTGTAGCCGTGGCCATTGGCGACCTTTCCCTTCTCTACCGTCGCCCCTGCTTGACGCGATGTACTGTACTGGGCAGCCACGCGATCCGCGTTACTGGGATGCACGGTCGTGTCACGGTCGCCATGAAAAATAATCGCTGGAACGTCCGACGCCCATCCCGCTTCTTTGGCTTTATTCCCGCCCCCCAGGGGCCCAGTACCGCCCTGCATCGCCCCTAAAGCATCGGGAAGGCTCTTGGCCACGCCGTGGGGTAGGCCAGAGTGCACGCCCACCGCGGCAAAGAGATCCGGGTAGGTCATTGCCAGTGTGGTCGCCATGGCGGCACCTGCCGAGAGCCCGGCCACATAGACACGGCTAGCATCGAGTCCATAGGTGTCGATGATCTGGCGAGTCATGCCCGCCAAAATTGCCGGCTCACCGCCCTCGCGCTGCTGGTCTTCGGCTTTGAACCAGTTCCAGCACTTAGAGTGGTTGGCGGTCATCGGCTGAGCAGGATAAAGCACGCAACACGGCTGCTCTTCGGCCAGTCGGTTCATTTCGGTGCCAGCAGCGAAATCGTCAGGATTCTGAGTGCAGCCATGCAGCATAACCACCAGTGGCAACGCTTGCCCGTGATAGCCGCTAGGCACATACAGTTTATAATCACGCGTGCCTACTCGATTGCTGAAACTACCCGCCGTGAAGGTGCCCGTAGCAGATCGTGCCTCCGACGCAGGCTTCGTTCCCGTGTCTTGTTTACCAACAACCTCCCAGATCCCATCGAAGGTATTGCCGCCCTGGTAAACATTATACGGCGATTCTGAACGTCTAGTTTCTGTACTTCTAGTTTCTGTACTTCTAGTTTCTGTACTTCTAGTTTCTGTACTTCTCGCTTCGGGCACGCTGCCCTGGAGGAGGGCCATGGCCTCGTGCAGTTTTCCCGCGCGCGTGAGCCGCGTCGCTTCTTCCATTCGCTTCGTCATAGTGGCATCGATCATTTTCAATATCCTTATTCAATGATTACATGTGTGATAGCTTGTGCGTGATTGCTTGTGCATGACTGAGCAGTACTAAACAGAGTGGTAACTCACTCAGTGAATGCGATCCGCCAGAGCGGCCTTAACGGCTTTACTGGCATTTAAAGCCCCCAACACCACCACCGACTCGATAGTGGCAAGGGCAAGCTCCGGCGTTACATCATCGGCAATGCTAGCCATACCCAGCACCTGAATCTGCAACATCTCCCCGGCCGACTTTAGGGCTTCTAGATCGGCGCGACTGTAGTGCTCAAGCCCGAGTACAAACGACTTGCGAGTGACCGTCTCTCTGACGACATCAGCATGTTTCACCAATTGATTGCGAATGGCTGTTCGGATCAGATCGGTTCGATTGGAGTAGAACCCTTCCTGTACCAGCAGATCGATCTGCCCCAGATCAACCACGCCCAGATTGATAGTGATCTTCTCGCTGGAGTCGCCGCCCTTGCGGCGCAGTTCGTGCACGCTCATGTGTGAAGCCTCGTTGTGCTCGTCATTGAACATCTCATTGGCACTATAACACTCAAAAATACTCCATACACCATCCATATGGATGGTATTTATACTATCTTAGCTTCAGAACTAGCCCTGCGCACCGGTTCAGGTGTCGTCGAACTGACTTATTTCTCCTTTATGGTGAAACGATGACACTTTGTAGGGTTGGAGGTTAGCTTGCACATTGCCGATGTGACGATGTTTCATGCCCCAGCCAGTGGCGGCGTGCGTACCTATTTGCAGGCCAAGCATCGCGTTTTTTCGCGCATTCCTCAGCTGCGTACCAGCCTGCTGGTGCCGGGTGCGGAGCGCGATAGTTTGGGCGACCATCACACCTTACCGGCACTACACCTGCCCCTGGGCCAGGGCTACCGTTTTCCGCTACGTCGTTCGCCCTGGCGCGATGCCTTGGTTGATTTAAAACCTGATCTTATTGAAGCCGGTGACCCGTACGTAACAGCATGGGCTGCGCTGGCCGCGGGTCAACGCCTTAGCGTGCCGGTGGTGGGCTTCTATCACTCCGACTTGCCACGCTTGATGGGTGACCGCTTTGGGCGCTACGTAGAAAGACGCCTAATACGCTATGTCACAGCGCTTTATAGCCAGTTTGATAGCGTGCTGGCTCCCTGTAACGCCATGGCGAACCGGCTGCGGGATTGGGGCGTCGATAACGTTCGCGTTCAGCCGTTGGGCGTCGATTTGACGCAATTTAATCCCCAGCAGCGTGACTCGGCTTTCCGCCACGCCATGGGCATACCCAACGATAAGAAGCTGCTGATCTTTGTGGGACGTAACTCCCGCGAGAAAAATATTGATGTGCTGATGGCGACGATGCGCCAGTTGGATAGCGATTACCATTTGCTGCTAATGGGCCCTGGCATGCCGCATCAGGCTCCCAGCAACGTCACCATTGTGGATCGCTGCTGCGGCGCCCATGAGGTGGCTAAAGCCCTGGCCAGTAGCGATGCGCTGCTACACGCAGGCACCCGCGAAACCTTCGGTTTAATTGCCCAAGAGGCGATGGCCAGTGGCCTTCCGGTAATAGCGGCAAATGCAGGCGCGCTGGCAGAAAACGTGCCGCTGGGGGCGGGTATTTTATGCAAACCGCTTGATCCAACTGCCATGGCTGAGGCGTGTGTGGCGTTGTTTAGTAATGACGTGGCCACCAGCGGGCGCTATGCGCGCCGCCATGTGGAGCGCCACTTCAACTGGGATAGCGTTATCCATTCACTACTTGAGCATTACCAGCACCTTTGCCACGGCAGCCAACCTCATGCACTCAACCAACACCACTAATCGTCGCCAGCGACTCAAGTGGCGACCCATCCATGGCGTAATGATTGCCTTGGCGCTGATGGCGCCGCTGGTGCTCACCGCCTGGTTGGGTGGTGCTGAGGCACTGCAGCGCGTCAAACAGTTTCCGCTCGGATTGTTGCTATTGATGCTGGTAATGGCCTTTACGTGCTGGAATCTCAATGCGGCGAGGCTGCGTTTGATGCTGGGCGGCCGCGCAGGCAGGCTAGGACAACGCGGCGCTCTTGGTATTGAGCTGGCGTCTAAGTTTGCGCTATGTGCCACCCCAGGCGGCAGCGGTGGCCCTGTCACCCTACTGATGCTGCTTGCCCAACGCGGCTTTCCGCCCGCCAAAGGCGCGGCGATGTTTCTGATTGACCAAGGTTGTGACCTGCTGTTCTTTCTGACGATGCTGAGCGGCCTGGTGCTGTTTTCACTGCTCAGCGACACCCAGTGGCCGCATCAATCGCTGGTGCAATGGGCGCTGGTCGGTTTAGCCCTTATAGCAACATTGGTGATTATGGTAATGCGCTATTTACCCAGCCTACTGCGTTCATCTAGAGCGGGTATGCCATGGCCAAGCCGCTATCGGCGGCGCTGGCTGACACGGCGCCTATTACGCTGTCGGCATGCGTTAAAGGTGACGCTTGAGCTACCACGCTCCACGCTATTCGCTATGATGTTGCTGACCACTGCCCACTGGCTGATACGCTACAGCTTGCTCTATTTGGCAGTAGTGGGGGTAGGCGGTCATGCGGATTGGATGTGGACATTTCTCACCCAAATGCTGGCCATGGCGGCCAGCCAGTTCAGCTTTCTGCCCGGCGGCGCAGGAGCTGCGGAGGTGGGCGTGGGTGGCCTGTTACTGCCGTTGATGGAACGCGATCAGGCCGCTGCAGCAGTGCTGGTATGGCGGCTGGTGAGCTACCATCTTTATTTGGCGGCAGGTGCACCGCTGTTTATGCTGTATAGCTACCGAATGCTGCGTCACGCGCCGACGCCATAGCAAGATTAGCCATAGCGACATTAGCCATAGCAACATTAAATGCGCAAAAAAATAAGGGCGCCCCTAGGGGCGCCCTTATCGCGTGCAGCTTGACGTCAGTGACTTACCAGCCAGTGACTTCTTTCAGCGCATCGCCGATTTCTGCCAAAGAGCGCACGGTTTTAACACCAGCGTCTTCAAGAGCAGCAAACTTCTCGTCGGCGGTGCCTTTACCGCCAGAGATGATCGCGCCCGCGTGGCCCATACGCTTGCCAGGAGGTGCAGTCACACCGGCAATGTAGGAAACCACTGGCTTGGAAACGTTGGCTTTGATGTAAGCCGCGGCTTCTTCTTCCGCCGTACCACCGATTTCACCGATCATCACGATGGCTTCGGTTTTCGGATCCTTCTCGAACATCTCAAGGATGTCGATAAAGTTGGAACCCGGAATCGGGTCGCCGCCGATGCCTACACAGGTAGACTGGCCAAAACCGTGATCAGTCGTCTGCTTAACGGCTTCATAGGTCAAGGTACCAGAGCGAGACACGATACCTACGCGGCCCGGCTGGTGAATGTGACCTGGCATGATGCCGATTTTGCATTCGCCTGGGGTGATAACACCGGGGCAGTTCGGGCCGATCAGACGTACGCCCAGCTCGTCGCACTTCACTTTGGCTTCGAGCATGTCTAACGTGGCGATGCCTTCGGTGATGCACACAATCAACTTGATACCGGCGTTAGCCGCTTCAAGGATTGAGTCTTTACAGAACGGTGCCGGTACGTAGATAACACTGGCTTCCGCGCCGGTTTTCGCTACCGCTTCTTTCACGGTGTTGAAAACGGGCAGACCGAGGTGCTCTTGGCCGCCTTTGCCCGGCGTAACACCACCGACCATCTTCGTGCCGTAGGCAATCGCCTGCTCGGAGTGGAACGTACCTTGGCCGCCGGTAAAGCCCTGGCAGATGACCTTGGTGTTCTTATCGATCAGGATGCTCATTACTTGCCCTCCGCCGCTTTAACGACCTGCTGAGCCGCGTCGGTCAGACTAGTAGCCGCGATGATGTTCAAACCGCTAGATGCCAGTTTTTCAGCACCCAGTTCGGCGTTATTACCTTCCAAACGTACGACAACCGGTACATTGACGCCCACTTGCTCAACGGCACCGATAATGCCTTCAGCAATCATGTCGCAACGTACGATACCGCCGAAAATGTTAACCAATACGGCTTTAACATTGTCATCAGACAGGATGATTTTGAACGCTTCTGCTACGCGCTCCTTGGTGGCGCCGCCACCAACGTCCAAGAAGTTAGCCGGCTTGCCGCCGCTCAGGTTAACGATGTCCATGGTGCCCATCGCCAAACCTGCGCCGTTCACCATGCAGCCGATGTTGCCATCAAGCGCGACATAGTTAAGTTCCCACTTCGCCGCATCGGCTTCACGCTGGTCTTCTTGCGAAGGATCACGCATGGCCTGCAGGTCTGGGTGACGGTAGAGCGCGTTGCTGTCTAGACCCAGCTTGGCGTCGAGGCAGTGAAGGTTACCTTCGTCAGTAATTACCAGCGGATTAATTTCTAACAGCGCCAGGTCTTTGTCGTGGAACAACTGGGAAAGACCCAGGAAGATCTTGGTGAACTGCTTGATCTGGTCGCCTTTCAGGCCCAGCGCAAAGGCTAGTTCACGTGCTTGGTACGGCTGTGCGCCGACCAGCGGATCAATTTCGGCTTTAAGAATCTTTTCCGGCGTTTCTTCTGCAACCGTCTCGATCTCAACACCACCTTCGGTAGAGGCCATAAAGACCACACGACGGGTAGTACGGTCGACCACGGCACCGAGATACAGCTCGTCGGCGATGTCAGTGCAGGTTTCAACCAAAATCTTGGCAACCGGCTGACCTTTTTCGTCAGTCTGGAAGGTGACCAAGTTCTTGCCTAACCACTTTTCAGCAAAGGCTTTGGCTTCAGCCGGGTCTTTAATCAGCTTAACGCCACCCGCTTTTCCACGGCCACCGGCGTGCACCTGGGCTTTAACCACCCACATGTCACCACCGATTTTTTTGCAAGCCTCTTCGGCTTCTTCGGGAGTGTCGACTGCAAAGCCTTTAGACACTGGTAAACCATAATCGGCAAACAGCTGTTTACCTTGATACTCGTGAAGATTCATCGATTCATGCCATTGGTTGCATGTGACTCGAACGATGATCAGTTTTCTTTTAAGAACCGTCTTACAAGGACGGTCTTAAAAGAGCTGGTCATCCCCGTTCTTTCGATCTTTGTGGATTAACACAAAGCCGAAAGTTTGCGCCACCCTTAAAAGGTGGCGCTTCGTTGTTGCTGACTGAATTACTTACGCTTCTTGCGGTTGGCCATATGAATCGCGTGGCCTTCAACCGCAAGCGCTGCTTCGTGAACAGCTTCCGACATGGTCGGGTGCGCGTAGCAGGTTAGGGCCAGGTCTTCGGCGCTAGAACCGAATTCCATGGCAATCACGCCTTGGGCGATCATTTCGCCCGCGTGCTGACCCACGATGTGCATACCGAGAATACGGTCAGTTTCCGCATCGGCGATAATTTTGGCACTGCCTTCGGTGGCGTTGTTAGCCATCGCGCGGCCGCTTGCCGCGAACGGGAAGGTGCCGGTTTTGACTTCGATACCTTTCGCTTTAGCGTCTTGCTCGGTCATACCCACCCATGCAACTTCTGGGTAGGTGTAGATAACGCTAGGAATGGTGTCGTAGTTCATCTCGGCCTTATGGCCAGCGATGATATCGGCCACCATAATGCCTTCTTCAGAGGCTTTGTGCGCTAGCATCGGGCCACGCACACAGTCACCGATGGCGTAAACGCCTGGCACATTAGTACGGCACTGGTCGTCAACAAAAATAAAGCCACGCTCATCCAGCTCAACGCTAACACCGTCGGCAATGACGCCTTTGGTGTAAGGACGGCGGCCAACGCAAACAATGAGCTTATCAAAAGTCATCTCTTGTTCGCCGTTGGCATCGGTGTACTTAACAGTCACCTCTTCACCATTGACCTCAGAACCGGTAACGCGAGCGCCCAGCTTGATGTCCAGGCCCTGCTTCTTGAGAAGCTTCTGGGTCTCTTTCGCAACGGTGGTATCTACCATCGGCAGGAAGGAGTCCATGGCTTCAAGTACAGTGACTTCAGAACCTAAACGGTTCCATACGCTGCCCAACTCAAGACCGATAATACCGGCACCGATGACGCCCAAACGCTTCGGCGTCTCAGTAAATTCCAGTGCACCGGTAGAGTCAACAACCAAACCTTCAACTAACGGGGTCGGTGGAATTTCCACCGGCACTGAGCCCGCGGCGATAACGATGTTGTCGGCATCATAAGTGGTGGCATTGCCGTCGCGGTCGGTAACTTCAACCTGCTTGCCCGATACCACTTTACCGGTACCTTCGATAGCAGTAACGCCGTTGGCCTTGAACAGGCCAGAGATGCCGCCGGTCAAGTTCTTAACGATCTTGTCCTTACGCGCCATCATTTTGGTAACGTCCATGGAGACGTCGCCTGCCTGGATCCCCATATCGTCGAAATCGTGCTTGGCCTCAACGAACTTGTGGGATGCTTCAAGCAGTGCTTTAGAAGGGATACAGCCCACGTTTAAGCAGGTGCCGCCGTGGACAACGTTGCCTTCTTTACCGATCCATTTTTCAATACAGGCCGCTTTTAGGCCCATCTGTGCAGCACGAATGGCGGCGACGTAACCACCAGGGCCGGCACCGATAACGATCACATCAAACTTATCAGCCATGTTGGCTCCTTTAGCTTGCTGGCCCCTCGCCGCGATAACGCAAACCGGGCGAGAGGCTGTGTGCAATTGCAGATATATCCTGGTTAAGCAGTAGCGTAATCAATCACTATTACAATCAATACGACGCTTATGCTTCTTAGATATCCAGCAGTAGACGCGCCGGGTCTTCCAGCAATTCTTTGAGCGTGACCAAGAATTGAACGGCGTCTTTGCCGTCGATCATACGGTGGTCGTAGGAGAGCGCCAGATACATCATTGGGCGAATCTCGACCTTGCCGTTAATGGCCATCGGACGATCCTGGATTTTGTGCATACCCAGAATAGCGGTTTGCGGCGGGTTGATGATCGGGGTCGACATCAATGAACCGAAGGTGCCGCCATTGGTGATGGTAAAGGTGCCGCCGATCATGTCATCCATGCCCAGCTTGCCGTCACGACCACGCTTACCGAAATCGACAATCGTGCGCTCGACATCAGCAATTTTCATGCTGTCGGTGTCACGCAGTACCGGCACGACCAGACCACGGTCGGTGGAAACGGCAACGCCGATATCCTGGTAACCGTGATAGACGATGTCGGTGCCGTCGATAGAGGCGTTCACATCCGGATAACGCTTGAGCGCTTCAGAAGCCGCCTTAACAAAGAAGCCCATGAAGCCCAGTTTGATATCGTGAGCTTTTAGGAACGTATCTTTGTATTGCGCACGCAGGGCCATGATTTCAGTCATGTCCACTTCGTTGTACGTGGTCAGCATCGCCGCGGTTTGCTGCGCCTGCACCAGACGCTTGGCGATGGTTTGACGCAGGCGGCTCATCGGTACGCGTTTCTCGACACGTTCGCCTTCCGCAACAGGCGTAGCAGCGGCTTTAGCCGGGGCCGCAGACTTTGCAGACTTCTTGGCAGAGCCGTCTTTGACCGCTTTCTGAACGTCTTCTTTCAAGATGCGGCCACCTTTGCCGGTGCCCTCGATCTTGGCAACGTCTAGGTCGTGCTCGGCAACCATTTTACGTGCTGCAGGGGCGAGGATTTTGTCACCGACTTTCTCATCAGCGCCATCGTCATCGCTGCTGCCTGCTTTAGCAGGTGCTGAATCGCCGTCGCTTTCGCTACCACTATCGCCACCGGCGCCTTCGGTAAACACGGCCAGAATCGCTTCGGATTCGACCTGGCTACCCTCTTCGGCTTTAATTTCAGCCAGGGCGCCGTCTGCCGGTGCAACCACTTCCAGCACTACTTTGTCGGTTTCGATGTCGGCCAGCACGTCGTCGCGCTTGACCGCTTCGCCGACCTTTTTGTGCCAGGTCGCTACCGTGCCTTCCTGGATAGACTCAGGGAAGCTGGGGGCTTTTACGTCGTGCTGCTTGCCACCGCCGTTACCGCCGCTGGCAGGCTTTTCTTGCTTCTCTTCTTTCGGCGCTTCAGAAGAGCTCTCTTCTTTGCTGCTAGACGCGCTGCCTTCACCGATTTTGCCCAGCACCTGCTCTGACGCAACGGTATCGCCCTCTTCGGCCATCACGTCGGTCAGGGTACCCGCTTCCGGTGCGACGACTTCTAGCACCACTTTGTCGGTTTCGATCTCAACAATCAGCTCGTCACGCTCAACGCTGTCACCCGGCTTTTTATGCCACGCCGCCACTGTGCCTTCGGCAACGGATTCCGGAAAGGTTGGCGCTTTGATCTCAGTAGCCATGTCGTTTCCCTTATGTGTTCTCTAAATCCGGTGGTCGCTTATAAATTAAAAGCGTCTTCCACCAGCTGGCGCTGCTGTTCAGTGTGGACGGACATATAGCCCGCTGCAGGAGCAGCAGAGGCGGGACGTCCGGCAAATTTCAACTCGCGACCGAGGCCATCTTTCAGCATATCGGCCACCGCACGCATATTGTGCTGACTGGAGTACCAAGCGCCCTGATTAAGCGGCTCTTCCTGGCACCACACAATGTCTTCTACGTTGATATAGTCTTGCAGCGCTTCCAGAAGCTCTTCTTTCGGGAAGGGGTAGAGCTGCTCAATACGCACGATTGCCGTGTCGTGACGCTCATTCTCGGCGCGCCACGCGGCTAAGTCGTAGTAGACCTTGCCAGCACATAGCACAACGCGGGTGACCTTTTCTGGCGCAAGATCCGCTTGGTCGGCGAGTACCATGTGGAACTTGCCGTGGGCGAGATCTTCAAGGCTCGACGTCGCTTCTTTATGACGCAGCAGCGATTTAGGTGTCATTACCACCAGCGGTTTACGCAGAGGGCGAATCACCTGACGACGCAGCAAATGATAAATCTGCGCTGGCGTAGTGGGGACACACACCTGCATATTGTGCTCAGCACACATTTGCAGGAAGCGCTCCAAGCGCGCCGAAGAGTGCTCGGGCCCCTGGCCTTCGTAGCCGTGAGGCAGCAGCATGGTTAAACCGCACACACGGCCCCACTTGGTTTCACCCGATGAGATGAACTGATCCACGACCACTTGGGCGCCGTTAAAGAAGTCACCAAACTGGGCTTCCCAGATCACCAAGTCATTTGGCGCGGTGGTTGAGTAGCCATACTCAAACGCCAGCACCGCTTCTTCCGAAAGGAAGGAGTCATGGATGGTGAAACGCGGCTGGCCATCGGCCATGTTCTGCAGCGGCACATAGGTGGTGCCATCTTTCTGGTTATGCACCACCGCATGACGGTGGGAGAACGTACCGCGGCCCACGTCTTGCCCGGTAATCCGGATCGGGTGGCCCTGCTCTAGCAGCGTGGCGTAGGCCAGCGTTTCCGCAAAGCCCCAGTTAAGTGCCAAACCACCGGCCTGCATTTTACGGCGATCTTCATAAATCTTGGCCACTTGGCGCTGTACTTCGACGCCATCCGGCACCTCGCACATGCGTGCCGCTAGCTGCTGCAGACGCTTCATATCAAACGTCGTGTCGGCATCGCCAGACCATTCGTGGCCCAGGTAAGGTGCCCAATCAACGAACAGCGAAGCGTTGGGCTCTTGCACCAATGCATTGGCAACGTGGTTACCTGCCACTAGATCATCACGATAGGTTTCGACCATCGCTTTAGCGGACTCTTCTGAGAGCACGCCCTGCTCAACCAGGCGCTTGGCATATAGCGAGCGCGCAGAGGGATGATCTTTGATCTTGGCATACATCATCGGCTGCGTGCCTGACGGCTCGTCAGCTTCGTTGTGGCCACGACGACGGTAGCAAACGAGATCGATCACCACGTCCTTTTTAAACTGCTGGCGATAGTCGAGAGCGACTTGGGTGGCGTGCAGCACTGCGTCCGGGTCATCGCCATTGACATGAAAAATAGGCGCTTGAACCATCTTGGCAATATCAGTGCAGTATTCGGTAGAGCGCGCATCCAGCGGATGCGAGGTGGTGAAGCCCACTTGGTTGTTGATCACAATGTGGACGGTGCCACCGGTTTTATAAGCACGGGTCTGGGACATCTGGAATGTCTCCATCACCACGCCTTGACCGGCAAACGCCGCATCGCCGTGGACGTTGATCGGCAGCACCTTGCTACCCTCTTCGTCGTTACGGCGATCCTGGCGGGCACGTACCGAACCCTCTACGACAGGTGCGACAATTTCCAGGTGCGATGGGTTAAACGACATCGCCAAATGGACTTCGCCGCCCGGGGACATGACGTTTGAACTGAAACCCTGGTGATACTTCACATCGCCTGAGCCGCGCTCGATGACTTTCTTACCGTCAAACTCATCAATCAAGTCAGCTGGGTTTTTACCCAAAATATTGACCAACAGATTGAGCCGTCCACGGTGCGCCATACCGATGACCACTTCCTTGGTGCCATAACCGCCGGCACGCTGGATAAGTTCATCCATCATCGGCACAAACGATTCGCCGCCTTCAAGACCAAAACGCTTGGTACCTGGATACTTGGATGCCAGGTAATTCTCCAAACCTTCGGCGGCCGTCAAACGCTCCAGCACGTGCTTACGCACGTCAGCGCTAAAATCAGGCGCACTGCGTACCGACTCAAAACGCCGCTGCAACCAGCGCTTCTCTTCGGTATCGACGATATGCATGATTTCGCAGCCGATGGAACGGCAGTATGTACGCTCCAACGCGTCCACGATGTCACGCAATGGCGCTTTGTCGATGCCTAAAAAGAAAGAACCGGTTTGGAACTCGGTGTCCAGATCAGCTTTTGAGAGCTGATGAAAGGACAGATCGAGATCAGGGACGGGGGTGGGATTACGCAGTCCTAGCGGGTCAATATTGGCCTTTTGATGGCCACGGAAGCGGTAAGCGTTAATCAGCTGCAGGACTTTTACCTGCTTTTTGTTTTCACCGCTATCGGCAGCGGCGACTACACGGCCTGGACGACTTTCGCGCCCCAACTGGTAGAACTGATCACGGACTGGGCTTAGTGGTACATCGTGGGAGGCACTGCCCTCGGGACGCGGCAACTGGTCAAAATAGCTGCGCCATTCGTCAGGGACAGACTCAGGATCGGCGAGGTACTGCTCGTAAAGCGCTTCCACGTAGTGAACATTACCGCCACTTACGTGAGAGGAACGCCACATCAACTCCATTATGCCTTGTTGCATCTCTCGGTCACCCTGCACTGATGGGGTGGTATCGGTATCGTCGCAAAGGTGCGGCGACATCGCTATTGCCCTGCCGGCGGGGCGGGACATTTGCCGGCGGCGCCGGCCAACGGCCGGAAACCCTGTTCGTCTAGCTCTTCATTATCTAACACTTCATGCCGCATCTAGCGATCACTCAGTGTTTCTAACGGTCATACGGTGTTTCTAGCGGTCATACGGTGTTTCGTCTTCAGTTCATGCTCGAAAGCCGGTACCTCAGGCACCGGCTTTCAAACTTGTCTGATCAGCGGTGCGACGTGACGCCGCACCGCGTGACAGACCCTATGATAACAAGCGAAGCGCCATGATTTAAGTGGCATTATCACCCAACTTAAGTGGCAGGCGCTTTTTTACTCATATGTCATAGGCTTAGGTAGCGTCAGCGAGTAACATTTCGCGAATTTTACCAATCGCACGAGTAGGGTTAAGGCCTTTTGGGCACACCGCTACACAGTTCATGATGCCACGGCAACGGAACACCGAGAACGGATCTTCCAGGTTGCTCAACCGCTCACTGGTGGCCGTGTCACGTGAATCGGCCAGGAAACGGTAAGATTGCAGCAGCCCAGCAGGCCCCACGAACTTCTCTGGGTTCCACCAGAACGACGGGCACGACGTTGAACAGCATGCGCATAGAATACACTCATACAAGCCATCTAGCTTGTCGCGTTCTTCCGGCGACTGCAGGCGTTCAATAGCAGGCGCAGGGGTGTCGTTCTGCAGGTACGGCTGAATACGCTCGTATTGCTTATAGAACAGCCCCATATCCACGACCATATCGCGAATAACTGGCAAGCCCGGTAGTGGTCGCAGGGTCAGCTTGTTGTTTTTGACAACATCTGACAGCGGCGTGATACATGCTAGGCCGTTTTTGCCGTTCATGTTCATGCCGTCGGAACCGCAGACACCTTCACGGCAGCTGCGACGAAACGCCAAACCGCTGTCTTGTTCCTTCATCATATGAAGAACATCCAGCACCATTACATCGCGGCCTTTGGTATCGACCTGAAACTCCTGCATGTAAGGTGCGGAGTCGGTTTCCGGATTGTAGCGGTATACGGATACCTGAAGATTGGACATAGTGACTCCCTCTCGTCTATGCGGCGTTTAGTAGGTACGAACCTTAGGCTCGAACGTATCCATGGTTTTCGGCTTGAAGTTTACGTCGCGTTTTTTCAGCTCTTTCGTCGCTGGGAAGAACAACGAGTGCTTCAGCCAGTTAACGTCATCACGGTCTGGATAGTCATAGCGCGAGTGGGCGCCGCGGCTCTCTTTACGCTCAAGGGCAGCGATCGCCGTCGCTTCAGCCACTTCCATCAAGTTATCAAGCTCAAGTGCTTCGACACGGGCAGTATTGAAGGCATTGGACTTGTCAGGCAGATAAGCATTAGAAATGCGCTCACGCAGCAGTGCTAGCTTATCGACGCCTTCCAGCATGTTTTTCTCTTCGCGGAATACGCCGAAGGAGGTCTGCATGATTTCCTGAAGCTCAGCCTTCAACTCAGGAATGCTTTCGCCGCCTTCAGACTCATTCCAACGCGTAATGCGCTTCATGGCCGTCTCAATGTCAGACTCGGAAGCATCCAGGTACTCAATACCTTCGTTCAGCGCGCCTTCGATAAACATGCCAGCGGCACGCCCAAAGACCACCAGATCCAGCAGTGAGTTACCGCCCAAGCGGTTGGCACCGTGAACCGACACGCACGCCGCTTCACCACAGGCAAACAGACCGTTAACGATATGATCGTTACCGTTTTCATCCATGGTAATCGCCTGGCCATGAATGTTGGTCGGAATACCGCCCATCATGTAGTGACAGGTCGGTACAACCGGGATCGGATCTTTCGCTGGATCGATATGTGCAAAAGTCTTAGAAAGCTCAACGATACCGGGTAGGCGCTTGCCAAGTACTTCTTCACCCAGGTGGTCGAGCTTCAGGAAGACGTGGTCGCCCTTCTCGCCGCAGCCGCGGCCTTCCAGAATCTCCATGACCATCGAACGAGCGACAACGTCACGGCCCGCCAAATCTTTGGCGTTGGGCGCATAACGCTCCATAAAGCGCTCACCGTCTTTATTGATCAGGTAGCCACCCTCACCGCGACAACCTTCTGTGACCAGCGTGCCCGCACCGTAGATACCGGTTGGGTGGAACTGCCACATTTCCATGTCCTGCATCGGGAAACCCGCACGCAGCGCCATGCCAATGCCGTCACCGGTGTTGATCAACGCATTGGTCGTAGAGGCGTAAATACGCCCGGCACCACCAGTGGCCAGTACCGTGGCCTTGGATTTAACGTGCACTACTTCGCCAGTTTCGATACACATGGCGATACAGCCAACCACGTCACCGCTGGCGTTTTTAACCAGATCAACCGCGTACCACTCGTTTAGGAACACGGTGTTGTTCTTCAGGTTGTTCTGATAAAGCGTGTGCAGTAGCGCATGGCCGGTACGGTCAGCCGCTGCACACGTACGTGCTGCCTGGCCGCCTTCACCAAAGTTCTTCGACTGGCCACCAAACGGGCGCTGATAGATGCGGCCATTGTCTAAACGAGAAAACGGCAGGCCCATGTGCTCAAGCTCAAATACCGCTTTCGGGCCTTCAGAACACATATACTCCGCCGCATCCTGGTCAGCGATATAGTCGCCGCCTTTAACGGTGTCATACATGTGCCAGCGCCAATCGTCATTTGGATCATCAGACGCGATTGCACAGGTGATACCACCTTGGGCAGAAACGGTGTGAGAGCGCGTTGGGAACACTTTTGATAACACGGCCGTCTTTTTACCGGACTTCGCCAGTTCTAGAGCGGCTCGCAGGCCAGAGCCACCGCCACCAATGATAATGGCGTCAAACGTCAGGCTACGCAGATTAGACATGTAATCAAGCTCCCCACAAAATTTGAATGCCCCACACCAAGTACACGAAAATGCCCAGGATGATGACAGCTTGGGCACCCACGCGCAGGCGAGTGGACTTGAGATAGTCGGTGGTGACGGTCCACAGACCGATCCAGGCGTGTGCCGCTATGGCGATAAAGGCCAATAGCGAGAAAATCCGCATCCACGTCTGGCTGAATAGACCGCTCCACGCGTAGTAGTCGAGGTTCGGATTAAACAGCAGGAAGGCAACGATAAAGACCGTGTAGAGGGCCAAAATAACCGCAGAAACGCGCTGCATCAGCCAGTCGGAAAGCCCACTACGGCCAAAACTTGTAATGTTAGTTACCATACCCAAACTCCTGCCAGAATAATCAGAACAGCGCTAACCACTATGGTGATCTGCGCTTTTTTAACGCCGCCTTCGAGGGTTACTCCAATGTCGGCATCCATCAGCAGGTGCTTGATACCCGCTACAAAGTGAAATGCCAATGCGGATAACAGCCCCCAAGCGATCAACTTAGCCAAGAAGTTATTGGCCAGCGCATCGCTGACGGCGTCGAAACCCGCCGGAGATGACAAGGACTTACCCAGCGCCCAAAAAGCGAAAATCAGGCCAACGAACAGGATGACACCCGTGATGCGGTGTGTAATCGATGTCAATGCAGGCAGCGGAAAATGTATGGTGGAAAGGTCTAGGTTTACGGGTCGTTTACTATTCACGGCTTTGTACACACTCTCTTGGTCCGCTCTGAGACAGGTCGGGCATAGCCCGAGCGGGCGGTGGTTTCGGGAAGGGGCTCGGCCGTTGCCAAGTTGGGCACGACCTCCTACCTGCCGGTCGCGCGCCGTAGATTATAAGAACCTTCGCCCTCGCTTACAAACCGAACTCAGGCCTAACTCGACTATGGTGCAAGAAAATTGTCTTCATCCTGAGTCGATTTTGCGCTGCAGCATGGTTATAGTGGCAAGAGACTAGCAGTTTGATAAGCCTGTTAACATCTTATGTTAGAATACAGGCAAAAATCTCTGGCGTTTTGCTACACTGCACGCCCTCTCATCATATACAAAAATTACTCACAACAACAATGTTTGTACAACACGTGACTAGCGCTTAGGCTAATTGACAAAATGTCGCACACTTCTATAGTGGGCAAGCCTTTTCGCCGGCGCGGTATGCGCAGCAATGACTTTACGTCCCAACCCGAATTCGAAAGGAGGCCAGCATGGCTGACAGGAAAGCGACATTGACGGTAGACGGTCTGGATAAACCGATCGATCTACCCATGTATTCCGGCACACTTGGCCCCGACGTCATCGACGTCCGCGGCCTAGGCGCTGAAGGCCTGTTCACCTACGACCCCGGCTTTATGGCCACCTCTTCCTGCCAGTCTGCCATCACTTATATTGATGGTGGTAAGGGCGTGCTGCTTCACCGCGGCTACCCCATTGACCAACTGGCAAAAGAGTCTAATTTCGTAGAGGTGTGCTACACCCTGCTGTTTGGTGAGCTACCCAACGATGAGCAGTACGCGGATTTTGAATCGCGCATTCGTAACCACACCATGGTTCACGATCAAATCAATAACTTTTTTAAAGGGTTCCGCCGCGACGCGCACCCGATGTCCATCCTGTGCGGTGTAGTAGGCGGCTTAGCGGCTTTCTACCATGACCATATGGACATCACTCAAGAAGAAGACCGTGTTATCAGTGCGATACGCCTGATTGCTAAAATGCCTACGTTAGCGGCGATGTCGCACAAATATAATGTCGGCCAGCCTTTTAACTACCCACGCAACGATCTGACCTATGCAGAGAACTTCCTCTACATGATGTTCAGCAACCCGTGCGAAGAGTACAAAATCAACCCGGTATACGCGAAAGCCATGGATCGCATCTTTATGTTGCATGCGGATCATGAGCAGAACGCCTCCACCTCAACAGTACGCCTGGCAGGCTCCACCGGTGCCAACCCATTCGCCTGTATTAGCGCAGGTATCGCGGCCCTATGGGGACCCGCTCACGGCGGCGCCAACGAAGCCGTTCTGGCCATGCTTGACGAAATCGGCGAAGACTCCGAAGATAACATCCAGCGCTTTGTTGATAAGGCCAAAGACAAAGACGACCCGTTCAAGCTAATGGGCTTCGGTCACCGCGTTTATCGTAACTTTGACCCGCGCGCCAAAGTAATGAAGGAGACCTGCGACGAAGTACTCGCAGAGCTTGGCATGGCCGACGACCCGCAGCTCAAAATTGCTAAGCGCCTTGAGCAGATCGCCCTTGAAGATGAGTACTTCATTGAGCGTAAGCTGTACCCGAACGTCGATTTCTACTCGGGCATTATCTTGAAAGCGATGGGCATCCCGACCAATATGTTCACCGTGATTTTCGCTGTATCACGCACCATTGGTTGGATTTCCCATTGGCACGAAATGCTCAGTGAAAGCTACAAAATTGGCCGTCCGCGTCAGCTCTATATTGGCCATGACAAGCGTGACTACCCAAAAAAATAAAGCATCCCCTCTTTTGACAGTACGATCAAAGGCCACCTTCGGGTGGCCTTTTGCGTATGGGCTGTTTAACGCTATGACGCATAGGCCAGCAACGCACCATCACCTGCGCTCACGCTCAACCGCCCTCCCATCAAGCATCGAGTTAACTCACCCTTTAGAGGCCGCCCTGCACCCTTGTTGAGCATGGTTTGCACACATGGCACATCGTTGGTAAAGGTAGCTGGTCAACATAGCCCGTTGATATCGTCAGGCGAATCGACGATAGGTTCCGCTTGTTAGCCTTTTGCTTTACCTCTTTTGAATCACTCATTGGGCTAAATCGCTACTATTAAAAGCGCTAAAGCAGCCCTATTATCGCTTGACTTTTTATCTTCTGAACCTGGGCCAGGGTTTTCCACACTATCTGTGGATAACCCTGTTCACAACCACTTCAAAACGTCCCGAAATCGCCATGGGCAGTGGGCCAGCCTTAAATTGGTCATTTTTTAACCTAACATAAGTGATTGTTTTTAAACAATTTAAGTTCTGTTAAAGATTTTTTGCGTCAACAACAAGGGGTTGTGCACAACCCTTAAATCAGAATCGCAAAAGTGGACAAGTCAAGCACAAAATCGTCCAAAAATTGACGATTTGTGGCTTTTCCGTGAACGACAGGAATGCAAAAATCCAGCGAATGAGAGGGCTCATTGCTAGGGAGATAAAACAATTAGGAAGAGTATCTGAGTAGTGGCGTCCCATAGGGGGTTCGAACCCCTGTTACCGCCGTGAAAGGGCGGTGTCCTAGACCACTAGACGAATGGGACGTAAATCGAGCCGCTTCGCAAAAACTATTAATGAAAAGCTATTTCTTAAAAACCATCACTAATTGGTGGAGCCTAGCGGGATCGAACCGCTGACCTCAACACTGCCAGTGTTGCGCTCTCCCAGCTGAGCTAAGGCCCCACATGTCGCGAAGACGGAGCGTATAATACTGATTATGCTACCCTTCGTCAACTGAAAAAGCGCCAATTTCATAAGAATAAGAAATTGGCGCTTACGCTTTAACAACCGAGGTTAGGCGATTTCACGAAACTCTTTTACAGAGCTATTTCACAGAACTATTTCACGAAGCAATTTCACGAAATTCTTTTTCAAAGCGCTTCGCCTGTTTTTTCGAGACGCCGCCCAATACCTCTATCGCACTGCGCAGGCGTGCCCGTGTAACGTCTGAGCCTAGAATCGCCATGGCATCCATCACTGAGGTACTGGACGCGCTACCAGTAATGGCAATAAACACTGGCGCCAGGAAGGCCTTCATTTTTAAATCAAAATGCTCGGCCAGTATTTTCACTTCGCTCAGCAGCGCCTCTTTGTGCCAAGCTGAAACGCCCTCGAATCGCCAGACAAGGAACTGGAGCAGTTTGACCAGCTCGTCTTCCTCAAGCTTAACGCTATCAAACGACTCCTTTGTTAACGGCGGAAGGCCTGAGAAGAAGTGCCCTGCCAGTGGCATTACCTGGGAGAGCGTCTCTACCCGTGGCCGTACCTGCGGCAGTATCTGCTTAACATAGGCTTCATTGAAGGCCCACTCGCGCAGCGCGCTCAGCAAGGCATCGTCGTCCAGGTCTTCGCGGATATACACACCGTTCAGCCAGGTTAGCTTCTCCAGGTCAAACACTGGGCCACCTAACGAGACACGCTGGACGTCGAACTCATCCATCATCTCTTGCAAGCTGAATTTCTCGCGTTCATCGGGCATGGACCACCCCATCCGCCCCAAATAGTTGGTAACGGCCTGGGGTAAAAAGCCCATCCGACGGTAGTAATTGATGGACGTCGGGTTCTTACGCTTCGAGAGTTTGGATTTATCCGGGTTACGTAGCAGTGGCATGTGACAAAGTTGCGGCATTTTCCAACCAAAATACTCGTACAGCAATTGGTGCTTTGGTGCGGAGTTAATCCACTCTTCCCCACGCAACACATGGGTAATTTGCATGAGGTGGTCATCAACAACGTTTGCTAGGTGATAAGTAGGCATGCCGTCTGATTTAAGCAGAATTTGCGCATCCACTTGCGCCCACTCCACTTCAATAGTGCCGCGCAGCATGTCATCGACGACGCAAACGCCTTCAGCAGGGACATTCATACGTACCACGTAAGGCCAGCCTTCCCGTTCACGGCGTGCTTGCTCTTGGCTTTCCAACACTAAATCAGCGGGCTTCAATGCCAAGTGCAATCCCGCTGCTTTACGGGTTTCACGCAGCTCATCCAGCTCTTCACTAGTGCGGTAGCATTTAAACGCATGCCCGGCATCCAGCAGCTGCTGGGCATATTGGGCGTAAATATCGCCACGTTCGCTTTGCCGATAAGGGCCGTGGGGGCCACCAATGTCTGGGCCTTCATCCCACTCAAGCCCCAGCCAACGCAGCGAATCGAGAATCATCTGCTCCGACTCAGACGTAGAACGCACACGATCAGTGTCTTCAATACGTAGAATAAATTGACCACCATGCTGACGCGCAAAACAGAGGTTAAAAAGCGCAATGTAGGCCGTGCCAACGTGGGGGTCGCCAGTGGGAGAAGGTGCGATGCGAGTACGTACGGTCATGAAAACGTCCTATTGGCAAAAATGCATGGCGATATTATACGCACCTTAGGCGCAACCAACAGCGTTGCCTAGGGAACGACTAGCGCAGGAAAGCGTCAGAGAAATTAACTCAACGTTATTTGTCCACTAATGCGCGCTAAAGCACAATCGCTTAGTATGGTTCTGCTGCAACATCTTGGGCGCATACCCCAAGCTTAAGACAGACCAATAATGTATGTTTATAGAGCCACTATCTATATTAGCAAAGATTATTATAGTGGAAGACATTCAACGAGCTTTTTAGCTCATCATCAGGAAGACGAAATGGAATCGCTAGGCTCACGTATCAAGCAACTGCGGCTTAGGGCCAAGCTCAACAAAGCTGCCCTCGCACGCAAAGTTGGCGTGTCAGATGTCACCATTTCTTATTGGGAATCTGGGGCGATCAAGCAGATCGGTCACGAACGCCTTGTCGCGCTCGCTGATGCACTCGACTGCTCCCTGGCAACACTATTGGAAGGTGACAGCGCACCCGAGCTATTAACGTTGACCCACACTGGTCCCCTCCCCTGGGAACAGGTGCAGGCAACTACCATTAAGGTGCCCAGTCACCTCCCGCTGAACATCGACTGGAAAGCACCGTGCGTAATGGCAACACCTGCCCAAGGAACAGATTTTGCACCCGTTAACGCTGGTGACCTTCTGCTACTTGGGCCGACCCATGTGTTTCACAAAGCGGGCCACTATGTAGTGCAACGCGACGATCGTTTCGTCATTGAGCACTTCGCCAAAGCCCCGAGCGACACATCGATTCATGCAGTACTGTTAGCCCATTGGCATCCTGCCTAAAGCGTCTACCTCCCCGGACTCTCTAGCACCTCCACCTGGTCACGCGTTTGTCTTGGCTCACTCCCCACCAAGAAGCGACGTGAGTAGGTGGCCACTTGGCCCAGCCCATGGCGGGATTGGCTTACCAGCTCTCCCGCCAGGTGCTGGCCCTCGTGGCCAATACGCGCCTGAACGGCTTCCGGCTGCACGCTGCCTTCGGAAACCTCAACCCTCACTAGATAGCCGCCATCGGGCAAGCCACTGCCAGGGCCAAATGGCCCCGCAGCATACACGCCATCGTCTACACGGGTTCGCTCTCGCCAACGTACGCTGCTAATCTCACGCTCGACAATAACCTGTACCAGTGTGCCATCTGGCAAGTTGCTTTCGCCTTCCACCATTAAACGCCGGTCGCTACGCAGGGACACATGCGCCACTATCTCGACGACAAGTGGTGTCACTTCTTCCGTTTCAGCCACTTCTATCTCGGCGGCTGACGGTTCAGGGGCTGAGGTTTGCTCTGCGGTTACCGCCGTCTCATTCGGTGCGTCTGTTTCACCACAGCCTGTCAGTAGCGCAGCGGATACCATCAACACGCCAACACTGCTTATTACATTGCGCATACGAACTCCGAAATATTACTTGTTCTGCAGCTTACCACTGCATTGCCGCCGCCACAGTGGAATACTCGTTTTTGGCACCGCTACTGGCACCGCTTCCGGTACAATATGCTTATCATGCTAACAAGACTTTTTAGGAGCAGCGGCTTTGGACATCATTTGGTGGTTGGCCTATGTAGCACTGGGCGGTTTTGTAGGCTTAATGGCGGGGTTATTGGGAATTGGCGGTGGCGGCATTATGGTGCCGATTCTCACCTCCCTTTTTGTACTCCAAGGCGTGCCCCACGAACACCTGGCCCACTTGGCCTTAGGCACCGCCATGGCGGCCATCATTCCAGCCTCTACCGCTAGCTTGTTCTCCCACCACCGGCACGGAGCCGTTCGCTGGGACATCGTGCGCTTTATTACCCCTGGCATATTAATCGGCACTTTTTTGGCGACCTTTATCGCTGCGCTGATTCCCACCCTTGGCCTAGCCATCTTTTTCGCCTGCTTTATGGTGTTAATGTCACTCCAGATGCTGGCAAACATCAAGCCCAAACCCAGCCGCGGCCTACCCGGCCCTATCGGCATAAGCGGTGTCGGCCTGGGCATCGGCGGTATCTCAGCGCTCGTCGCCATTGGCGGTGGCTCACTCACAGTGCCTTTCCTAACCTGGTGCAACGTCAAACTCCCCCGCGCGATTGGTACCTCTGCAGCCGTGGGGCTACCGATTGCCGTTGCCGGAACACTCGGCTACATCATCAACGGCTGGTCTACCCAAGGGCTGCCCAGTGCGGCGCTCGGCTACGTTTACCTGCCTGCGCTACTGCTAATGGCACCCTTCAGTATTCTTACCGCCCCTATTGGGGCCAAGTTAGCTCATAGGCTACCCGTCAAACTCCTCAAACGGGTATTCGCTTTTATGCTGATGGGGTTGGCACTGCAGATGGTGTATGCGGTGTTTACGGCGTGAGGCTACCCCTGCAATATTAGAATAGAGACGCGGTAAGGCGTTGCCAGGTAAAAGGAAAGCAGCGCATTTCCATGCCATAATGTTCTGCCCGTTTTTAGGAGGCGGCATGGGCATTATTTTTGGTAATCGGGAATTTATTGACGAAACCACTCTCCCAGGGGCACAGGTTCAGCATTTTTCGCTGGCGGGTACTAACTACGGCGCGTTATTTATTCCCCGTCCCGCATGGGACGATAACACCGCTCTGAAAGTGTCACAGGAACTAGGCATTGAGATCCCAGAAGATGCCTACGAGATCAAATTTGATACGCTTGATAGCCTATTGGATGACAACCCAGCCAATGGCTACCGTACTCGATATCAGCTAGGTTTAGCCCCTTACTCCTTCACGGAGTTGAATCTACTCGGCTCGGGCTTGCTAGAGTCCATTAGATCAAGATATGCATGGCTCGGGCTATTATGGCTGTGCCGTTGATGACAATACTCAGCTGTGCCACTATTACAGAAGGCTTTACAGACGCTATAGAGCTTATTTCCTAGCTAGCGGTCTAACGCCCTATACCTCCCAGAGAGGAACATGCTATGCATTTATACGCGAATGAACACATCACACAGCAGCGCAAGGCGGCAACCATTGAGGCCGCACGTAAGCGCTATCTTGCTGCAAAACGGCAAGGCAATGTGAAAGTCAGCCTGAGCGCTGAAGAAGCACAGAAACGCGCCCAGAAGTCCGCTTTTCGTCTGTCCTAATTGTTAGCTTCAAAACAAAAACCCCCGGCCACTCCACATGGTCGGAGGTCTTTATTGCCGCATTATTCTGGCGAAACGTTTCCGCAACGCGTGCTCTTAGGCGACACCTTCAATATGGCAAAGTTTGGCTAAGTTGCCAACAAGTTATTTCCCGTTACGCAATGTAACGTTCACCTGCACCATCCAACACCTCGCCTGCCTGACTGACCCCTTAAAATGCTGCACGGTCGCAAAACAGCCCTAACTACCTCGGCCAACAATTGGCGACAACGGAAGCCCAATCAGATAGACACACCGCAAACAGAAGAAGAACGCCAGCGCAGCCAAAAGCTAATGGCCACCATGGACGCGCTGAATGAGAAGATGGGAAAGGGAACGGTACGCCTGGGCCTTCCGGAAAAGAACGCCCCCTGGCACCTACGCTGCGCGAACCGAAGCCCACGCTATACGACGAATTGGGATGAGTTGATGAAGGTGTATACTGATGAGGGGGCAGCTAAAGCTGCATCAAGTAAATTCACCCAATCTAAAAAACGAGGTTTTTCAACAATTAATCTTCCTGAAATTCATCTAAGCTTTTATTAATAGCTTTTTTCTTATTAGCTTTACGCTTCCTTTCGTTCACAAAATCATTTGTTGCCTCAAATTCTTTCCAAATATAAGTCAAAACAGAAATACCAATACCCAGCAACCCACCAATTACATTATATCCCGCGAAAAAGAGGGCGTGACTTACCGGCAAAATGAACACCGCAACCGTAAACATTGCTGAAAAAAAATAAAAACCTACACCAATCCAAACTTGTCTTCTTTTTTCCTTAACTATGCGGAGCAAACGCCTTTCTTCCATCATAGTTAAACCTTCCGTGACTTCTACACCTCTAAGCTTTAAAATAACTTGAATACAAAAAGCTATAGGAAAGAAAAAGACTGAGATCATTAGCCAAGGGGGCGAATATTTCATTCCTTCAGGATATAGTGACAATATGCATCCAAAAGCAAAAGCTCCTAAACCTGCAGAGAGCATAAGGACTAGTGCTCCTGTTGCTGTCCACCCGTGCTGTAAATTGTTTGGAGCTCTCATAAATCAAGCCTCAGCATCGCCGCTGTCTTTCGGCTTTGCTATAAAGTCACTGTCAACTTCCTCTAACGAAATTTTTTCTTTAAGCCACACCGTCATTTTTTCAAAAAGATCAGTTTCATCTATAATTCCATTAAAAAATTTTACCGATAGCTTCCCGGATAACTTTAGATCTTTTCCAGTAATTTCGCCACCACCATCCAGCAAGATTTTAACATCATCCTCGTGCTGATGTCGCAACGCTGTAGCCATATTATCAAGTAGTTTATGCCCTTGCTTTGTCGTTTTTCTTAAATACGTAATCTCTAAACTAACTTTTAAATTAGCCTCATCTAAAGCTTCGCTTAAGTCTTGATTATTAAACCAGTATTGATCTATCAGAGATTTAACCAAGTCAGCACCAAGACCTTTAGGTACGTACCTAACTTTATTGGTAGTGCTTACAACAATTCCTTTTTCACCGGCAGGTATATGACTCGCTTCATCAACAAGTTTACCTTCGCCAGTTTCAATAGGAGCGCCAATAAAAATAGATTTAGCTGGGCTGCTTTCTAATCTTTTTACAACATCAGGAGAGGGTTTATCCTGAAAAATAAGAGCTGTACTAGAACTAAAGCTGTCCGAGTGACCATCAAAAATCCATTTCAAATGAGCCTCAAGATCTCTTGCTTTCAAAGCTGCAGACTGTATCAGAACAAGATGGTTATTCTTTACGCCAAAGTACAACATCGAATCAATAAATTCTTTACGTCTATTAATCTTACTTTCAAGACTGCTTGATCCTTCTGACTTCCCACCAGAGCTATCACTTGACGTATCTTTATCACCTAGATTAGAGGCATCTATCGAGAAATACTCCGAGTTATCATCTATAGTGAGAAAAGCTTGGCTTCTACCCTTTTCAAAAACAACAAGCTGTCCAAAAAACATTTTATTTTTTTTCGTATAGTGATTGACTAGCCTAAAAACCTCATCATCTTGGCTTATAGACTCAAGCCTGGATTTTGCTTTAGCCACAGTTCCGCCCGTTTTAAATACATCTTCGAGCAGCTCCTGCAGTGTAAGTTTACAATGTGTAAGCTGAACGCGTTTATAATGAATGGCCTTACTTCTAGAGTCAGCCTTCATATTTCCCCGCTTTTTATTTATATATCGCCATTAACTGCAAGACTGCTATAATCCCAGTAAAACATATGAGCTAGTGCATAACTGCATATCAGCTCCCTTGTTAACCTTCGAACAGATTCCAACTAAATCATTGCTAATGCAGTTGCAAGAAACCTAATTTTCATGGCCTTCTCCCAGTTTAACTTTCTAAGCAGTCTCAAAGCTGCCTTTATGTATTCATAGTTTTACAGTTAAACCACCCGCCCAATCCGAATCTCACGCCGCTCCAGAATCTCCACATCATGCATATCCTGCGGCTTGATCATTTCCGGCTGGTAGTGATCGTTATCGCTAATCAAGTACAACGCCCCGCCCGCCAGGCGCTGTACCCGTTTAATTCTTCGCTCACCGCTCACGAGCAGCAAGAACACGCCTTCCTGTTTTGGATAACGGCATTTTTGTAACAACCATTTACTAACCTTAAGAAAGCCTAACCCATCGATACGGCTAGCACCATTCACCTAAGGCACATTTACAGCGCTATTTCATGCATTGCTGGGTGATACCAAGCCTGATCTGCGGCGTAAGCGCTGTGGCAACTACCCTGCTATGTGCTGCGCGCCCTTTCTTACGTACAATGGCGCGCATACATCACGCTACCTCTGAAAAAGCTCTCAAGGTGTACCAGGATTTTTAAAACATCAGCCAATATCTTGACTTGGTACACTGTGGGTACATTAAGTGCGTTAATTAAGGTATTAAGAGGCAATATGGCTGTATTCAGTGCAGCCAACAGTGTTACTAAATGACTAATTTACTTAAAGAAAACAGTGCGGATCGTGGGCGACTTTTTTCGGTGGCGCCCATGATGGACTGGACTACAAGGGACTACAGAGCGTTCGCACGCACGTTAACTAGGCGTGCACTGCTGTATACCGAGATGGTCACTACCGGTGCTATTTTGCACGGAACGCCCCGTGAGCGCTTTTTGGGCTATAGCGAGGTGGAGCATCCGCTTGCGCTGCAGTTAGGCGGCAGCGATGCCGGTGAGCTGGCAGAGTGTGCGGCGATTGCCGAGTCGTGGGGCTACGATGAGGTGAACCTGAACGTGGGTTGCCCGAGCGACCGCGTGCAGAACAATATGATTGGCGCGTGCTTGATGGGCTACCCCGAAAAGGTAGCCGATGCCGTGCGGGCAATGCAGGCGGCGGTGTCTATTCCGGTGACGGTGAAGTGCCGTATTGGCATTGATGACCAAGATGAAGACGCTGACCTTGAGCGGTTTATCGCTATCGTTGCTGACGCAGGCTGCGAGGTGTTTACCGTTCACGCCCGTAAGGCGTGGCTGCAGGGGTTGTCACCTAAGCAGAACCGCGATGTACCACCGCTTAACTACCCCCGCGTTCACCGTTTAAAGCAGAGCCGCCCTGAATTGCATATCGGCATTAACGGCGGCATTAAAACGCTAGCCGAGTGCCGTGAACAGCTCACCCATGTGGATAGTGTGATGGTGGGGCGTGAGGCGTACCAAAACCCGTGGCTACTCGCCGGTGTCGATGAGCAGCTATTTGGTGAAAAAGGCCCGGCGGCAAGCCGCTTGGATGCCGCGAAGGCTTTCCGGCCTTATATTCAGCAGCGCTTAGATGAAGGCGCGAAGCTGAATCATATTACCCGCCACCTACTGGGATTGTTTCAGGGTTGCCCTGGCGGCAGGCGCTTCCGGCGCCATTTGTCAGAACACGCCCATAAAGAAGGCGCAGGATTGCGCCTATTTGATGACGCGCTTAGCTTGGTGAACGAACCCGAGTGTGTCGTATAAAAAAACCCGCTACGCAAGTGAACTGACCCCATAAACTTGGACAGTGAACAACTAAGCGGCCAAGGCCTGATTCCGGTAC